>JAEXTK010000089.1 GCA_023406985.1 Spirochaetota bacterium
CGCCCTTCGATACTCCGCCTTCTCATCCGTGATGAGGACGAGCGGCCGCCGCGGACGCGGAGCTCGTTCGCGGGCCAGTCGATCGAGGTGCTCCACGAACGACCGCTCGACGGCCTTCCGCTCGAACACCAACCCTCGATACAGCAAGTCGCGTCGTTCCTTCTGCTCAGCTCGCATGGAGCCGGCCCGCCGCGTCGTCGCGTGGGTCAGCCCGAGAACGAAGCGGCTGCGGCTCGTGACCGAGATGCCGATATCGTTCGGGAAGTACTGCGATCGATCGAAGGAAACGAAACCGTCGAAGCAAACATCCTCGTGGAGATCGGCTCGGGGACGGAGGGCGGCGTGGAGGGCGACGCCCTGGCGGGACAGGCGATCGATGCGGTTTTGGACCGTGTCGCAGGTGCACTCGAGGTGGCGGGAGAGGGCGCGGAGGCTCATACCCGAGCAGCTGAGACGCTCGAGTTCGACGAGGTCGATGCGGCGCTTGGCGTAATAGTGAACGGAGAACGTCTGAACTGAGAACGATTTACCGCACTGGGTACAGACGAAGCGTCGCACGATGCCGAAGGCTTTGGTCGCATGATAGCCGTCGCGTGACCACCATCGCCCTACGGGATGATGGTGATTGGAGCACGCGGCGTGAGGACAGAAGGGAGGGGTGAACAAGGATATCCTCCTGGGGAATCGGATATCCTCAGTACGCCCCCGCCGCGTGCGGTGCTTCTATTCCGCTCTACTTTTCCCCAATCTTCGGGACACTAATCACCATCTCCGCGAGCATCTCGGTATAATATCGCGCTTCTATGCGCGACTGCGGGATGCCGATCCGCTTCAGGACGGAGAGGAGCCGGGCTCTCGCCTCTGCGACGGTGGCCGGATCGTCCCGTTCCGCGAGGATCTCGAGCTCCACGAAGGTGCCGAGCCCTTCGACTTCGGAAAGCTCGATGGTGACTCCTTCCGCCTCCCACGCTTCGCCGGTTTTGCGCTTCCGCATCCAGACCGCGAGGCCGAGGCGCCCGAGGAGTTCTCCGAAAATCTCCGCGTCCGAGACTTCGAACTCGCGCTCGTCGTTCACCTCGATTCCGTCGCGCACCTCTTTCCGCTTGAAATTGACCGTCGCGCCGCTCGCGGAGAGATCCTCCCTCCTGACGCGCACGCCCGAGCCGAGCGCGCCGCGGGCGGCCGGTCCGGTCCCCGCCTGGCCGCGCCAATAGGCGTCGTCTTTCCGGTACGTCCGCACGGCCGCGGCGAAGGCGGCGATCGCCTGACGCGCCGCGGGGGGATCGTCGACCCAGGCCTTGAGCTCGATCTCAATCGCCATGCGTCGCCCGCCGGAGCCGGTCGCCCATCTCCGAATAGTGGAACATGCTCGTGTATTCCATGAAGCCGGCGAGGGCGTAGTGCTGTACGGGGATGCCTGATTCCTCGAAGACGGCGACGGGGTTGAGGCCGCCGATCACGATGATGCCGCAGCAGCCTTCGCGGACCGGCACGTTGAGGAGTTCGCGCGAGGGCTTCCCGATCTTGAGGAAGGCCCCGAGCCCCACGGCCTCCAGCTTCTTGGCCAGATCGATGGCGATGTGGTAGCTCTCCTCGGGGATCTCGCGGAAACCCGCGCCGATGCGGCCGTTGCCGTCGCGGATGGCGCCCAGATAGTCGGTCATCCGGCCGCGGATGAAGAGTTGCAGGGGGTCGATGCTCGTCCCGTCGTAGCTGATGAGCTCGACGAAGCGGGTCGCCTGGCCGTTCTCCAGCTGCAAGAGGCCTGAGAACAGGGACCGCGTCGGAATGCCGTGCTTGAGGAGTACGCCGTTGAGGGTGACCGAGCAGACCGTGCAGAAGCCGACGTGTCCCGGGGGGACGACGATGGATCCCGCCTTGTCCCCCTCATCGACGAGATTCACGAGGGTGCCCATGGCGTAGCCCTTCGCGAAGACGGCGGTGATGTCGTCGAGACGGGCCTTGAACGCTTGGCGCTCCACGATGGCGGTGTTGATGACCACCGAGCCGCGGCGGAGCGGCAGGTCGAAGTCCATGGCGTAGGTCATCCGGTCTATCTTGGCCGACATGTATCCGACGCGTCGGATGAGGCGCTTCTCGTCGAGCATGGCCCGGCCCTTTTCGGTTATGACCCGGCCCAGCTTGCCCCGCGGTTCGGTGAGACCCTCTTCGTCGAGACGTTGGAGGTAGAGGCGGATGGTCCGCTCGCTGAGGTCGCCGCCTCCGTCCGGGAGCCGGTCCATGATCTCGCTGCCGCTCAGCGGACCGTCGGCGTCGTCCAAGGTCTCAAGGATGATGACCTCTTTTCTGCGCATTTTTTCGTCCATCGGGCGCAGTGTATACCCGCGGGTGGGCCGGGATCAATCATTTTAATCGAAATTCCCAGAAAAACGGCATAAATGCCGAATATATTTTTATCCAAACGTAAAATTCGAGTTGACGGAAGTGAAATTGCGTCATATTGTGGCGATAAATTGAGTGCTTGCCGATTTAACGGCAAGTTTATGCCATCTTTTCGGATAACTCGAGGTTCGCCGTCGCGCCACGATCGTATCGGGATCGAATCATCGAACGTATCCTAAGGAGCCACCATGAGTACCGCCTTCGTCGACTCCGTCATGTCGACCGTCACCGCGCGGAATCCCGCTGAGCCCGAGTTCCTCCAGGCCGTGAGGGAAGTGGTTGAATCCATCGAACCGGTGGTCAAGCAGCGGCCGGAGATCGCGCGCCTCAAGATCGTCGAGCGCATCGTCGAGCCCGAGCGCCAGATCATGTTCCGCGTACCCTGGGTGGACGACAAGGGCGCGGTCCAGGTCAACCGCGGTTTCCGCGTCCAGTTCAACAGCGCGATCGGCCCGTACAAGGGCGGCCTCCGCTTGCACCCCTCCGTCAACCTCGGCATCATCAAGTTCCTCGGATTCGAGCAGATCTTCAAGAACGCGCTCACGACCACCCCGATCGGCGGCGGTAAGGGCGGCAGCGACTTCGATCCCAAGGGCAAGAGCGACATGGAGGTCATGCGCTTCTGCCAATCCTTCATGAGCGAGCTCTTCCGCCACATCGGGCCGGACACCGACGTTCCCGCCGGCGACATCGGCGTGGGCGGTCGGGAGATCGGCTATCTGTACGGCCAGTACAAGAAGCTCACCAATAGCTTCACCGGCGTCCTCACCGGCAAGGGTCTCTCCTACGGCGGCTCCCTCGCGCGCACCGAGGCTACCGGCTACGGCCTCGTGTACTTCACCACGCGCATGCTCCAGGACCGGAAGACCGACTGGAAGGGTAAGCGGGTCGTGATCTCCGGCTCGGGCAACGTAGCCATCTACGCCGCCCAGAAAGTCGCTTCCCTCGGCGGTAAGGTCATCGCCATGTCCGACTCCAACGGGTACATCGTGGACGAGGCGGGCATCGCCTTGGACGTCGTGAAGCTCATCAAGGAAATCGAGCGGGGACGCATCAAGGACTACCTCGGCGCCCGCCCCGGGGCCCAGTACGTGGATGGCTGCGCGGGCATCTGGACCGTCAAGTGCGACGTCGCGCTCCCCTGCGCGACCCAGAACGAGCTGGACGGCGATGCCGCCGCCACCCTCGTGAAGAACGGCGTCATCGCGGTGGCGGAAGGCGCTAACATGCCGTCCACGCCCGAGGCCGTGCATGCCTTCCTCAACGCGGGCGTGTCCTTCGGCCCCGCCAAGGCGGCGAACGCCGGCGGCGTCGCGACGAGCGCCCTGGAGATGTCGCAGAATTCCATGCGCCTCCACTGGTCCTTCGACGAGGTCGATGCCAAGCTCCACGGGATCATGGACGGCATCTACGACCAATGCAAGAACGCTTCCGATCAGTACGGCGCCAAGGGGAACCTGGTCGCCGGCGCGAACATCGCGGGCTTCGTCCGCGTGGCCGAGGCCATGATCGCCCACGGGGTGGTGTAAGCTTTCATCCCGGAGAAAAAAGGGGCGTCCCGCGGGGACGCCCCTTTCCTTTGCTATTCCGAACTTTACGCCAGGTAGCAGAGCGCTTCCTGGGCCGTCGCGTCGGCGTAGAGCCGGAGTTCGGCGCCCGCCTCGCCGGCTGCGCTCTCAAGGACCACGACGGCCCGCCGCCAGAGGGGATCGTCCGGCTCCACGACGCGGAGCGATCGGGAGGCCGCGGTCAGGAAGTCCTCGTTCAGGCAGCAGCCCGTCCGCTCGGGGAAGACGGCGAAGTAGAGCATGTCCATCTCCACGAGGTCGTTGAAGAAATGGGTGCCGAGCGACACGTCCGGCACGAGCCCCGCGTGCATGAGCGCCAGCTCCACGAGGACCGTGACTCCCTTGATGTCGTTGAAGGAGACGGGGACCCCCATGGCCGGGGTCGAGGTGCCCCAACGCCCGGGGCCGACGAGCATGACGACGGGCTCCTTCTTGCCGCTCGGCAGGTGGGCCAGGCGGCCGATGAGCCGGGCTACCGCGTAGCGCTCTTGTTCGCTCAGGGTGGTGTACTCCTCGCTCGACACGTACACGAGGCGGTCCACCTTCGCCGCCAGGCTCCTCCCGACCACCGGGCCGTCGCTCCGGATGAAGACGTTCTCCGCCGGCAGGGAACTTGGCCTGACCCCGAGATCGCCGGCGCCGACGATGCGCACCTTGAACGGGCGGCATTGCACCAGGTTGATACGGTAGGCCCGGTCGCCGCCCGCGCCGTTCCCCTCCGTGGCCGCGTTGACCGTGAACTCCACGTCGACGGGATGCTCGTAGGCGGCTTCCAGGGTGGAGAGGAGCAGGCGCATCCGCTCGCAGAAGTCCCCCTCGGCCAAGAGGCCCTTGAAATCCAGGCAGAGGGCCGACTCTTCGTCCATCCCGAGTTCGCGCGCCCGCGCGAGGGCCGTTTCGTCCGGCCTCCCGAAGAGCGCGCGTATGCCGTCCGGCAGGAGGGCGAGGGTGCGGCGGATGGGCTCGGTGGAGAACCGGTTGTTCCCGATATCGATGAGGTCAACCTTCCGCTGCGTATACTTCTTCGCCTCTTCGGGGTCCTTGCCGGGTTGCTTGAGCGGGGCGTTGAGCGCCACGATGCGCGTGTAGTCGTCGTCCACGCGGTCCACGGCCCGCGTGCCGAGCCCGAACGCGAGGCGCAGCATGCCCGATTTCGGATCGATGGAGGAGTCCCAGGCGAAGGGGTTGTACGAGAAGCCGACGCCGGCCGCCGGCGGGAAGAACCAGTCGCCCCAGAGGTTGCCCGATACGCGCTGCACGAGGAGGGCCATCTGCTCGTCCTCGAACAGGAGGCCGTGGTGGAGGCGGTAGAGGAGGGCTTCCTCGGAGAGGGAACTCGCGTAGACGCGCCGTACCGCGTCGAGGAAGGACGCCAGGCGATCCTCGGGCGTTCCCTGATTGGCGCAGAAGACGCTCTCGTACTTGCCGGAGAAGGCGTTGCCGTAGCTGTCCTCCTGGATCGAACTGGAGCGAACGATGATGGGCGCCTGGCCGAAGTACTCGAGCATCTCCTGGAACTGGACCACGATGTAGTCGAGGAACCGACCGGCGAGGATGCGTTCCCGCGCGATGGCCGCCCGCTCCAGGATCTCCTCGATCGTGCCCTTCTTCCGCCTGAGCCACCAGCAATCGTTCTGGATGATGTACGTGTAGAAGACGTCCGAGCCGATGAAGAAGGAGTCGTGGACCTCCAGGATGCGCTCCCATTCGGGGTCTGCTTTGCGCAGGATTCGCTGGGCTAGGAGGATGCCGCGGGCCTTGCCGCCGATGAGCCCCGAGCCGATGAGGCGCTTGAGCACGTCGGTCAGGAAGGGAAGGTCGAAGTATCGCCGCGCGAGCGGCAGGAAACTCCTCTGGCGGGTGATGACCATGTGGAGCATGCGCTCGAAGAGGAGGCCCGCTTCCGCCTCCTTGGGTTCGCCGCGTTTCAGCGCCTCGACGATCGCCTCCGCCTCATGGTAGCTCGCCGTCCACGGGCCGAACCGCTGGATGGTGAAATTGAGGAGCGGCCGCTTGACGGACGCCACGACGTCGGCGGTGAGCGCGCTGTTGGATATCGGCAGGAACCGGTCGCCTTCCATGCTGTGGAGCATGTACATCGTGGGGGATTGCCGGTCCTCGACCTTCTGGGGCTGGACGTAGGTCTTCCCCCGATGGGTCCAAACCTCGATGATGATCTGCGCCGTGGAGTAGATCGTATCCGTCGCGTGGTTCGAATGGCGATGCTTATAGAGGGCGAAATAGGCGAGCGAGCGGAGTTTCAGGACGAAGGGGCAGACCACGAGGAAGAAGTTGGCCATCATCCGGTCGGCGTACCAAACGTTCGCGAGGCCGGACAGGCAATCGAACACGAACCACGCCCGCGCGGCCTCGGTCTCCACGACGTCCACGATCTCGGAGACGAAGTGTTCGAAGCCCCCGGAAGGATCCAGCTCCACGACGGTGACGCCGGTCCCTTCCTGAACGAGGGCTTCGTGGTCCGCGAAACGGAAGTAGACGATGCGTATGCCCTTCCGAATCGCCGCCGCGGCGAACGGCTCCACGAAGCGCCGGTATTCCGACGCCTCCTCCACGTCCCAGACGAGATTGTCCCCGGCCCGTACCCCGCAGAATAGCGCATCCAAACCCGGAAGGCCGGTTCCGTATTCGCCGGAGCCCCCCTCGGTGCAGGCATTTCGTTGATCCATCGGCGTCATTGTACCATGACTTTCATAACGCATCTTTTTCAACACATTTACGCGATGTGTTTGAAATCCAAAATCTATAAAATAACAATTATTCTGGCAGGGGGCACGAAATGAAGTTGCGTATGAAGATGTCTTTGTTTCTGGTCGGCCCCGTGGCGATCGGCATGGCGGCGCTGACCGTCATCGTCGGTACGAGCGTCTCCCGTAAGGTGACCGCCGACGTCCTGCAACTGTCCGAGGAGATCGTGAAGGCGCGCTCCGATGAGATCGCCCGGTGGGTCCAGGGGCACTTGGTGCAGATTCGGCGTACGGCCGGGGCGGCGGAAATGCAGACCGGAGACGTCGAGTGGATGAAGGCGTTCATCCTGAGCAGGCAATCGAATCTGGCCGAAGAGCAGGAATACGAATACTTCGCGACCGCGGACGGGCACTATTTCACCTCGCTCGGGAGCGACGGCAATATCGCGGACCGGGATTACTTCAAGGCCGTCATGGCGGGCGCCGACCAGTTCGTGACCGATGCCCTCGTTTCCCGGATCACGGGACTCACCTCCGTTTTCCTCGCCGTACCGATCAAGGACGGGTCGGGCAAGACCGCGGGCGTGGTCGCCACCGCGCTCTCGCTCACGACCCTGTCGGGCATCGCTTCGGACATAAAGGTCGGAGACGCCTTCGGGACCATCATCGACGGCACCTTCACCGTCATAGCCCACCCCGATCCCGAAGTCGTCATGAAACTCAACCTCGCCGATCCGACGAAGGTGGGTTACGTCGGCCTCGAGGGGGCGATCGCCCGGATGAAGGCCAAAGAGAGCGGCACCCAGCGGTACACCGACGCTGCCGGCGTCGCGCGCTACCTCGTCTTCGCCCCCGTGGCGGGCACGAACTGGAATATGGCCTTGGCCATTCCCGCCTCCCAGATCGACGCCACCGCCCGCGCCGTCATCGGAATCTTGGCCGCGATCTCCCTGGCGCTCCTGCTCGCGCTCGTAGCCGTCATCGCGATGCTGGTCAATAGCCTCGTCAAACCCATCCTGCTCATATCCCGCGGGATGACGCGGCTCGGCGAAGGGCATTTGACCCTCGATCGACGCGACCTCGCCGCGTTCGAGGCGATCTCCCGGAACACGGACGAGGTGGGCGAAACGGGCCGGGCGATGAAGGGCCTCATGGAGAGCTTGTCGGGTATCGTCCGGACTATCGCGGTCTCCTCGCTCGAGGTGGAGAAGGGGGCCGTCGCGATCAGCCGGACGAGCCAAATGGTCTCCCAGGGCTCTACGGAACAGGCGTCCAACGCGGAGGAGGTGTCGGCGACGGTGGAGGAGATATCTTCCACCATACGGCAGAGCGTCGACAACGCCGTGGCCACGGAGAGCATCGCGCAGCGGGCGCTCCACGACGCGGAGGCCGGCACGCAAGAGGTGCTCAGATCGGTGGAGGCCATGAAATCCATAGCCGGGAAAATCGGCATCATCGGGGAAATCGCGGGACAGACGAACCTGCTCGCGCTCAACGCCGCCATCGAGGCGGCCCGCGCGGGGGACGCGGGCAAAGGCTTCGCCGTCGTGGCCGGCGAGGTCCGGAAACTGGCGGAGCGCAGCCAATCGTCCGCCGCCGAAATACTCGGCATCTCCGGGGATTCGGTTGAGACCGCGGAGAAGGCCGGCGCCAAGATGGCCGGCGTCCTGCCGGATGTCCGCAAGACGGCGGAACTCGTGCAGGAGATCAGCGCCGCGTCCCGTGAGCAGAGCTCGGGCATCGATCAGATCGTGGCTGCGGTGACGCAGCTCGATTCGGTCATCCAGCAGAACGCGAGCGCCAGCGAGGAACTGGCGTCCATGGCGGAAGAGCTCACCGGCCAAGCGGAATCGCTGCGGGAGGCGGTCAGCTTCTTCAAGCTGGACGACGAGGGCGTTTCCGCGGGGAGCGATGCCCCCGGATTGGCGCGCCTGCCTCCGCAGGCCGGCCGGCCCGCCGCGGCGCGCGGCTCGAGCCGCGCCATCGTGCCCGCTCCAACGGACGGCGCCGCCGGCTTCGAAGAGTTCTAAATAAAAGGGCCGTCCGGCGGAGCGGACGGCCCTTCGATCCATGACCTGAAAAAGACGCGGAGCTTTAGAGCTTCACGATGGAAGGATCGTAGTCCTCGGGCGGCACGAAGCCGAGGAGCTTGATGCAGGTGGCAGCCAGGGAACTGATCCCGAGCCCTTCCACGAGGCTGCCCTCGCCCGGTTTGGCCGGATACTCGCCCTTGTACTCGGGGTCGTAGATCACCGCGGGCACCGGGTTGAGGCTGTGGCTCGTCTTGGCCTTGTAGGTTCCGTCTTCCTTGCGGATGGCGGCGCCGGACTTCTTGTCGTGCTCGAACATGTCGTCCGAGTTGCCGTGGTCCGCGGTGAGGATCAGGATGCCGCCCGCTTTCTCCACCGCCTTCGCGAGCCTGCCGAGCTGGAGGTCCATGGCCTCCATGGAGCAGACGACCGCCTGGTAGACGCCCGTGTGGCCGACCATGTCTCCGTTGGGGTAGTTGAGCCTGATGAAGTCGTACTTGCCCGACTCGAGGGCCTGCAGCACCGCGTCGGTGATCTCCGCGCACTTCATCCAGGGGCGCTGCTCGAAGGGGAGCACGTCGCTCTTGATCTCGATGTAGGTTTCGAGCTTGTCGTTGAACTTACCCGTGCGGTTGCCGTTGAAGAAATACGTCACGTGGCCGTACTTCTGGGTTTCGGAGATCGCGAGCGTGCGGACGCCCGAGGCGGCGAGGTACTCGCCCATGGTCCGGTCGATGGAGGGCGGGCTCACGAGGTAACGGGCGGGAACGTGGAGGTCTCCGTCGTACTCCATCATGCCGGCGTAACACACCTTCGGACGGCGTACGCGGTCGAACTTATCGAACTGGTCCTGCTCGAAGGCGGCGGTCATCTCCAGGGCGCGGTCGCCGCGGAAGTTGAAGTAGACGACCGAGTCGCCGTCCTCGATCGTGCCGATGGGCTTCCCGTTCTCCGCGATGACGAACTCTTTGAGGTCCTGGTCGATGATGCCGGGGATCTCCTTGCGGTAGGTCTCCACGGCCTCGCGGGCGGTCTTGAACTGGCGGCCTTTGCCCAACACGTGGGTCTGCCAGCCCCGGTCCACCATGCTCCAGTCGGCGCCGTAGCGGTCCATGGTGATCCACATGCGGCCGCCGCCGGAAGCGATCCGGGCGTCGAATCCGCCGGTGGAGAGCTGCTTGAGGAAGGCTTCGAAGGGATCGACGTACTCGAGGGCGCTCGTCTCGCCGACGTCGCGGCCGTCGAAGAGCGTGTGGATCCGGGCCGCCTTCACGCCGTCGGCCTTGGCCCGCTCGAGCATCGCCTTGAGGTGGTCCATATGGCTGTGGACGTTGCCGTCGGAGAAGAGCCCGATGAAGTGGACCGCGCCGCCGGACTTCTTCGCGTTCTCGACGATTTCCTTCCAAGCCTTTCCTTCGAAGATGGCGCCGGAGGCGATGGACTTGGTAACGAGGGCGGCGCCCTGGTTGAAGACGCGGCCGCAGCCGATCGCGTTATGGCCGACCTCGCTGTTGCCCATGTCCTCGTCGGAGGGGAGGCCGACCGCCTTGCCGTGGGCCTTGAGCTTCGTATGCGGGCTCTTCGCCTTGATGGCGTCCAGGTTGTACATCTTGGAATCGGCGACCGCGTCGCCTTCCTTGTATTTGCCGTAACCGACGCCGTCCATCACGACGAGGACGACGGGGCCGCGACGACCCTTCCAGTTGGGGTTTTTCTTGAGGGCTTCCACCATGCGGGGACTCCTTGAAATCGATATGGTCCCGCTCGAGCGAGTCGATCTTTCGAACCGCGGGATGATTGGATAATACGTATTTTTTTGCCCGATATCAACAACCGTCGCGCCTTCCGCGCGGTCACCGGAGGGCGGCCGCGGGCGCGCGCGCCGCGAGGGGTCCGCCGCCCTTCCGTACGGAAAACCTTGACAAGGCTTTCGAAGGGCTCCGATACTGAGTCTTACATGAAACTGCTCGTCTTCATCCTCAATAAGGAAGAGTTCCTCGAATCGGTCCTGGAGGCCTACGTCGAGGCCGGACTCTCGGGCGCCACCATCCTCGATTCGGAGGGCATGGGGCGATTCCTGGCCTATGAGGTTCCCCTCTTCGCGGACTTCCGGGATTTCATCGTCGCCAACAAACCGCGCAACAAGACGATCCTGTCGGTGGTCCAGGACGAGGCGACCGTACAGCGGCTCGTGCCCTTGATCGAGGAATCCGTAGGTTCTCTGCAAGATCCGGGAACAGGCCTCCTGTTCACCGTGCCGGTGGATTGGGCCGTCGGTCTCAAGCGGCCCGACGGCGAGGAGGAGTGATCCGTATGGTGCTTTTTAGCGATATCCTGGACCCTTCGTGCGCGGCCGTCGGAGTCGCCGCTGACGACAAGGATGCCGTGCTCGTGGCCGCCGTCGATCTTTTGGCGAGCGGCGGAAAACTCACCGATAAAGGGCGCCTCCTGGAAGAGATCCGGGCGCGGGAGCGCCTGTCGTCCACGGGAATCGGCGAAGGGGTGGCCGTACCCCATGCGCTCTGCGACGCCATCCCCCAGACGATCATGTCGGTGGTCCGGCTCGCCCGGCCGGTGCCCTTCGGTTCCCTGGACGGCGCGCCGGTAGATCTGGTGTTCCTGATGGCCGGTCCGCGCGGAGCCACCGCCAACCACCTGAAGATACTCTCCAAGCTGGCCCGCCTGCTGCACGACGAAGCCTTCCGTTCGGCGGCGCGGCACGCGGTGGACGGCCCGGCCCTCGCCGAGCTCCTGTTCCAACGGGATTGAGCGGGCTCGCGTTGAGCCGCCGCGGTGTCCGCCGTCAGAGGAACCGGATGTCGACGAGGGTGATGTCGTCGGCGAGGTGGGACTCGCCGATCCAGCGGTCCACTTCCGCGGTGATCGCGGCCGGAATTTCGGCGGGCTGCGCCTTGTGCAGGTTCCGCAGGTACTCCACCGTCTTCTCCTCGCCGTAGCGCTCGCCGAAGGGGTCCGTCATGTCGGTGAGGCCGTCGGAATAGGCGGTGAGCCTGAGGCCCTTGACGATGGGGATGACCTGCGGCGCGTCGTTCACGAGCCGCTCCTCTATGCCGAGCGGGGGGAGGTTGGGCCGCGCGAGCTTGCAGGTGACCTTGCGGTCTTCCTGGGGCACGAAGGCGAGCACGGGCGAGAACCCGCAGTTGTGGATCTCCACCGTCTTGGCCTCCAGGTCCAGATAGAAGAGCGCGGCGGCGACGAAGACGTCGTCGGGATTCACGTCGCGGACGAGGGCGTTGAGCAGGCCCGTGGTGAGGCGCGGGTCCCCTTCGTAGTCGAAGAGCCGGAAGCTCGCGAAGAAGGCGCCGAGGGCGCTCGTCGCGAGCGCGCCGGAGATGTTCTTGCCCGCCACGTCGAAACAGGCGACGAGCCAACGGTCTTCCCCAATCCTGGCGGAACGGTAGAAGTCGCCGCCGACTTCGTGGGCCATGCGGTTGTAGAACGTGATCCGGAAGCGGGGATCGTCGGGGATGTCCTTGGCGAGGAGGTGCCGCTGGATTTCGCCCGCGCGGCGCAGGTCGAAGGCGCGGAGTTCGTTGAGGTATTCGAGCATGCCGCGGAAGTTGACGATGCCGAGGTAGCTCCGCCGGTGCTGGACGATGTACCAACCCGGATCGTCCCGTTCTACGGTATCCTGGTCCTTCGCCACGATGCGGTCTACGTAATCGGTCGCTTCCACGGTGCGCCGCGCGGGGACGATGTAGGCATCGAGGTCCTTCTGCCAGAAGCGCTTCCAGGCGGAATCGACGAGCCCTTCGAGCACGTGGCGGGAGACGACGCCGAGCACGGCGCCGTCGCGTTCTATCGGGATGACCTCCAGCTCGGGCCGGTCCGCGAGGAGTTCCAGCGCCCATCCCGCCTCCGACCCCGCGCTGAGCGGCTCGACGCAATCCGCGATGTATCCAACCTGCAGGGGCGAAAAGAGCCGACCGATCTCGCGTGCCTTCATGGACCTGACCTCCCTCGAGTTTAGGAAGTATATCAGATTACGGCCTACACTGTAGAAAAAAGTTGCATCGATGGGCGTCGGCTGCTATGGTGGAACCGGAACGGCTATTCGCCGTACAAGGAGGCACTCGTGGGATTCCTTGAATCGATGCGGAAAACCGCGGACGCCCTCTTGCGTTTCGTGGCCGGCCGCAACTCGCCCTTGGCCAAGGCCTTCCGGCGCCCTTCGGCCCCGCTGGCCGACCGGCTTCTGGCCGACGCCGTTTTGCTCTCCGAGCTTCCTTCTCCCACCGAGCGGGAAGAGCGGCGCGCGGCCTTCGTGATCGGGCGGCTCACCGCCATCGGACTCCTCGCGGAGGCGGACGAGGACGGCAACGTCTTCGCGCGCGTCAACGCCGAGCGGCCGCCGGACGCGCGCGCTCTCCTCCTCTTCGCCGATCTGGGAACCGCCCGCTGGCATCCGCTCGCGAGCCTGTCCCGGGTGGATGTCGATTACGCGAGCGGGGCGGGCCTCTCCGACTCCCTCGGGGCCGCCGCCCTCCTTTCCGTCGCCGAAGCGGCGGTGGACGGTTCCCTGAAGCACGAGCGGGATCTCCTGCTCCTGTTCGCCGCCCGATCCCTGGACGATCCGCGCAACGACGTCTTCGCCCGCCTTACGGAGAAGACGCGGGATCGGCCGGTCGCCGCGATCGCGCTCCGCGGCTTTTCCCTCGGCTCCCTGCCCGGCAGGCCTCTCGGTACCTACCGGGTGGAGGTCCACGTCCGGACCGCCGCTGAACAGGAGGGCCGGGCGGGAACGGAGGGCCACGGGCCGTCGGGGGAGCCGCCCTCCGCGGTGGACGCAGCGGTCGCGGTGGCGCGCAGGCTCTCGGGCGTCAAGTGGGACGCGGAGGGAGCGACGGTGTGCCGGATCAGGCGCATAGAGGCCGGCACCGGCTTCGGCAGGGCGCCGACCGACGGGATCGTGGACATCGAACTGGAATCCGCCGACGCAGCGGTCCTGGACCTCGCCAAGAAGGCCGCGATCGCCACCGCGGAGACCGCGGGCCGCGAGTCGGGGGCGAAGACCGAAGTGGCCATCCTGGGCCATATTCCGGTCGGGGACCCGGCGGTGAGCGCGACGCTCTCCGCCCTCGTGCGGGACGTCATGAAGGACCTCAAGATCAAGGTCAAGGGCGACGCGGGGGCCGATCCCGCGGCCTTCCTCTCGGTGCACGGGCTCCCCGCCGTCTCCGTCGCCCTGGCGAACGGGAGGGAGGGGCTCGACATCGACGAGGTGGAGATAGCTTCCATAGAAAGCGGGCGGCGCCTCTTGGCCGCCTTGACGGAGCGGGCTTCATCGGGGGTCTTCTCATGAGGGGAGCCGAAGACTCCATCCTGGACCGGACGTGGCACCATTCGCGGTTCGCGGATATCGCGCGCCTCGTCGCGCTGAAACGGCAACGCGGCCTCCGCATCTCGCTCGCGTTCCCGACCCTCAACGAGGAGGCGACGATCGGTAAGGAGATCCTCGTCATCAGGACCGAACTCATGGACCGCTACCCGCTCCTGGACGAGATCGCCGTGATCGACTCCTCCTCCAAGGACGGCACCCGCGAGGTGGCCGAGCGCTTCGGGGCGAAGGTCTACGAGTCCAAGTCCATCCTCCCCAAGCAGGGTAGCTATCGGGGCAAGGGGGAGAATCTCTGGAAGAGCCTGTACGCCCTGGACGGGGACATCATCGTTTGGGTGGACGCGGACATCTCGAATATCGCGCCGAAATTCGTGTACGGTTTGGTGGGTCCGCTCCTGGAAGACGAGAGCATCTCGTACGTGAAGGCTTTCTACGAGCGTCCCATCCGTTCCTCCGGCGGTATCGCGCCCTCCGGCGGCGGGCGGGTCACCGAGATTCTCGTGCGGCCCCTCTTCTCCCTCTTCTACCCGGAGCTGGCGCGCCTCGTGCAGCCGCTCTCGGGCGAGTACGCGGGCAGGAGGTCGCTCCTGGAGCGCCTTCCGTTCTCGGTGGGGTACGGGGTGGAGCTCGGCCACCTCATCGACGTGTACCGCAACTTCGGCGCCGCGGCCATCGCCCAGGTGGACCTGGACCTGCGCGTGCACCGCAACCAATCGACGGAAGCCCTCGGCAGGATGTCGTACGGCATCCTCTCGTCGTTCCTGGACCGGGCGCGCCGCTACGGGGACGCCGCGGCGCTCCGCGCCCTCGGCGACGCCCACGTATCGCTCAAGGTGGAAGGCGACCAGCACCGCGTGGAGCGGGCCGCGATTTCGGCCGTGGAACGTCCCCCGATGATCGATCTTCCCGAATACCGGGAGAAGTTCGCGCGTCCGCTTCCGCCTGCGGCCCCCGCCGGAAACGGGTCTCCGCGGACGTGAGCGCTCAGGACTTGGCTTTCGCGGGTGCCTTGCGTCCGGCCAGCCGGTACCGCACGTAGGTGCCGAACCCGAGGGCGGCCCAGAGGATCATCCAGGAAGCCCCGAGCGGATTCGCCGCGAAGCTTGAAGTGGACGCGAGCAGCACGTGGACGAGGATGAGGGCCGTCGCGATCACGACGAGGTTGTGGACCTCCCGCATGCGGGGATAGGTGAGCTTCAGGGCGCCGTAGACGCCGTCCTTGAACCGCTTGAAGACCGGCATCTTCATCCAGAACGTGTTCGCCATGAGGAAGGCGGCGAGCAGCACCGCGATGAGGAAGAGGATGAGGGCGATCTGGCCGAACACGGCCTGGACGGTGGCGTCGCTGAAACCGACTCCGTACAAGAGGGCGTTCCACGCCGAATCGCCGCCCTCGGCCGGTTGCGTCCCCTCCAGGAGACCCACCTTGAGCATCCGGTGGAACGCCGCCACGACGAGGCCGAGGACGGCCATGGTGCCGTGGAAGGAGATCAGTCCCTTGGTCCCGAGCGCTTCCACCGCCAAGCGGGGCTTCGCCGCGAGGAAGAACTGGTTCACGAAGATGGTGAACGCGATCGTTCCGAGGAGCATGGACAGCGAATAGGGAGTCGACCCCCAACCGAATTTCCCGATATAGAGTGCCGCGGGGACGAGGAGCGTCGCCGCGTATAACGAAATAAATAGTATACGCTTCATGTCGGAATTCTAATCCTTTGTTCCGCCGGAAGCAACATCATTTCTTTCGTCCGCCGCGAGGGCTCGCCGCGGCGGGCCCCCGCGGTCGCTCCTACCGGTATTCCTCCCAGGCCCGGATCTCCACCTCCTGCTCCTTCCGATAGGCGAGGGCGTCGGTGAACTGCTTGGCGACCTTGATGTTGGTGAAGAGGGGCACGTCGTAGTCCACCGCCATGCGGCGGATGAGGTAGTCGTTCTTGAGCTCGGTCTCGCGGTTGTTCTTGGGCACGTTGATCACCATGTCGACCTCGCGCTTTTTGATCATCGTCGCGATGTTGGGCTCCTTGGCCTCCAGCGGCCAGTTGAGGGCCGTCGCCGCCACGCCGTTCACCGAGAGGAACTTGGCCGTCCCGCGCGACGCGTAGAGCTCGTAGCCCATCTCGCGGAGCTTCTTGGCCGAATCGAGGAATTCTACCTTGTCCTCTATGGGGCCGGTGGAGAGGAGGACCCGCTTCTTGGGTATCCGGTATCCGACCGAGAGCATGGCCTTGAGGAAGGCGTCGTCGAGGTCCGTCCCGATGCAGCCGACCTCGCCCGTGGAGGCCATCTCGACGCCGGCGACCGGGTCGGCTCCGTGGAGCCGGGAGAAGCTGAACTGGGCCGCCTTGACGCCGACCCAATCCAGCTCCAGCGCCGAGGCGGGCGCCTTCTGGACCGGCTCGTCAAGCATGGCCCGGGTGGCCATCTCGATCATGTTGACGCGGCTCACCTTGGAGCAGAAGGGGAAGCTCCGGCTCGCGCGGAGGTTGCACTCGATGACGCGCACCCGGTTCCGCTGCGCGAGGAATTGGATGTTGAAGGGCCCCGTGATATCGAGGGCCCGCGCGATGCGCTCGGCGATCTTCCTGACCTTGCGTATCGTCTCGATGTAGAGCCGCTGCGGGGGGATGACGACCGTCGCGTCGCCGGAGTGGACGCCCGCGTTCTCCACGTGCTCGGTGATGGCGTGGAAGAGGATCTCTCCCCGCTTGGCGACGGCGTCGATCTCGATCTCCTTGGAGTTCTCCACGAACTTGGAGATGACGACCGGGTGCTCGGCGGAGACTTCGGCGGCCATCCCGAGGAAGCGCTCCAGGCGCTCGTCGTCCCAGGCCACGTTCATCGCGGCGCCCGAGAGCACGTAGCTCGGCCTGATGAGCACGGGGTAGCCGACCTGCGCCGCGAAGGACGCCGCCTGGGGGAGGTCGGTGAGCTCCTTCCAGTCCGGCTGCTCCACCTCGAGTTCGTCCAGGAGGGCCGAGAACTTGTGGCGATCCTCCGCCATGTCGATGGACTTGGGCGTGGTGCCGAAGATGACCGCCCCCGCGTCGTAGAGCTTCACGGCGAGGTTGTTGGGGATCTGGCCGCCCATGGAGAGGATGAGGCCGTCGGGCCGCTCCCGCTCGTAGATGTCGAGCACGCGCTCGAGCGAGAGCTCTTCGAAGTAGAGCCGGTCGCACATGTCGTAGTCGGTGCTCACGGTCTCGGGGTTGCAGTTGACCATGATGGTGTGGCGGCCCAGAGACCGGGCCGTGTTCACCGCGTTCACGCAGCACCAGTCGAACTCCACGCTCGACCCGATGCGGTAAGAGCCCGAGCCGAGCACCATGACGCCGCGGCCGGAGGGGGCCGTGTCGTCCGTGGCCGCGCTTCCGGCACCGTAGGTCATATAGAGGTAATTCGTCTTGGCCGGATACTCGGCGGCCAGGGTGTCGATCTGCTTGACGGCGGGCCGGATGCGGTATTCCTCGCGCAGCGAGCGGATGCGGTTCTCGGACGCTCCGACGAATTCGCCGATGCGCGCGTCGGAAAAGCCAGCCCGCTTGGCCCGCAAGAGTAAGTCGCGGTCCAATAGGACCGAGCGGTCGGGCGGGACGGGCGCCCGGGCGGCGGCCGCGGCCTCCGACCCGACGCCGAGGGCGCGGATCGTCTTCTCCGCGTCCAGGGCGTTCGCCATCTTGGAGAGGAACCAGCGATCGATCTTGGTGAGCTTGTGGATCTTGTCCACGGACCAGCCCTCGGCGAGCGCCCGATAGATCGCGAACACGCGGCGGTCGGTGGGCTTCACGAGGGCTTCCTTGAGGTTGCGGAAGGAGGCGCCGAGGAGGGCGTCGTCGCCGGCGAGGCCCGGGGCGCCGATGCCGGTCATCCGTAGCGCCTTCTGGAGGGCCTCCTCGAAGCTGCGGCCGATGGACATGACCTCGCCGACGGACTTCATCTCGCTCCCGATGCGGACGTCCACGTTCTTGAACTTGGTGAGGTCCCAGCGCGGCACCTTGACCACGCAGTAATCCAAGGCGGGCTCGAAGCAGGACTTGGTGACGCGGGTGATCCGGTTCTCGATGTCGATGAGCGAGTGCCCGAGCGCGAGCTTGGCCGCCACGAAGGCGAGCGGGTAGCCGGTGGCCTTGGAGGCGAGGGCGGAGCTCCGCGAGAGGCGCGCGTTCACCTCGATGATGCGGTAATCCTCGGAGTGGGGGTCCAGGGCGTACTGGATGTTGCACTCGCCCACGATGCCGAGGTGGCGGATCACGTCGAGGGCCACGCGGCGCAGTTTGTGGTATTCGGAGTCGGTGAGGGTCTGGGAGGGGGCCACGACGATACTCTCGCCGGTATGGATACCGAGCGGATCGAAGTTTTCCATATTGCAGACGGTGATGCAGTTGTCGTAGCGGTCCCGCACCACCTCGTACTCGATCTCCTTCCAGCCGCCGAGCCATTCCTCCACGAGGACCTGCGGCGAATGGGAGAAGGCTCGGTCGCACCGTCTTCGGAGCTCGGCCTCGTTCTTGCAGAGGCCCGATCCGGAGCCGCCGAGGGCGTAGGCGACGCGGACCATCACCGGGTAGCCGATCGTCTCGGCCGCCTCCACCGCGGCTTCGGTGCTGACGGTCGCGATGCTCCGCGGCGACTTGGCCCCGATCTCGTCGAGCCGCTTCACGAAGAGTTCGCGGTCCTCGGTATCCTCGATGGACTTCACCGGCGTGCCGAGCACCTGGACTCCGTACTTGTAGAGGGTTCCGTCGCGGTCCAGGGCGACGCCGCAGTTGAGCGCCGTTTGTCCCCCGAAGGAGAGGAGGATACCGTCGGGCCGCTCCTTCTCGATCACCTTGGCGACGTATTCGGGGGTGACCGGGAGGAAGTAGGTGGCGTCGGCCATACCCTCGCTCGTCTGGATCGTGGCGATGTTCGGGTTGATGAGGACCGTCTTGATGCCCTCTTCCCGGAGGGCCTTGAGCGCCTGGGAGCCCGAATAGTCAAACTCGCCCGCCTGCCCGATCTTGAGGCCGCCGGAGCCGAGCACGAGAACCTTGGTCAGGGACGCAGCGCCGTTCGCCTTCAATTGGAGCCTCCGATCGCGGCTTTCGCCTTCGGCGCCGCGTTACGAACAGAATCCCGGGTCTCGCCCGCCGGCAGGAAGGGGGCCTCATCGGGCGGCAACCCCGCCCGCTCCCGCACCTGGGTCAGGAACCGATCGATGAGGAACTCGGTATCCCGGGGCCCCGGACACCCCTCGGGATGGAACTGGACGGCGGAGAAGAGGCCGTTCGTCGACCGCACGCCTTCGATGGTTCCGTCGTTGCCGTTCACGAACCAGCTTTCCCAGCCGGCGGGCAGCGTATCGCCGCGCACCGCGTAGCCGTGGTTCTGGCTCGTGATGTAGCACCGCTTCGTGCCGACCTCCACGCAGGGCTGGTTCTGTCCGCGGTGGCCGTAGGGCAGCTTATAGGTGTCCGCGCCGGCGGCCAGGGCCATGAGCTGGTTGCCGAGGCAGATGCCGAAGACCGGTCTCGTGCCCGCGATCGCCCGCCTGACGGTGGCGATGGTCTTGCCGCACGCCTTGGGATCGCCGGGGCCGTTGGAGAGGAAGATGCCGTCGTAGTCGAGCCCCGCGAGGTCGTGGTTCCACGGCACGCGGATCACCTCTACTTGACGGGCCACGAGGCAGCGCAGGATGTTCGCCTTGGCGCCGCAGTCGATGAGCGCTACCCGGGGAGCGCGTTTTCCCCCGACGGGCGGGGCGGGATAGACCCGCACGTCCTTGGGCGACACGTCGGCGACGGGGTGGGAGAGGTCCCCCGAGTCGAAGGTGACGTCGCGCGTGCCGTCGACGAGGATCTTGCCGCGCATCACCCCGTGTTCGCGGAGGCGTTCGGTGAGGGCCCGCGTATCGATCCCCGCGAGGGCCGGCACGTTGTTCCGTTCCAGCCAGAGGGAGAGCGAGCTCTCGCTCGCGAAATGGCTCGGGTCCTCGCAGATTTCGGATACCACGAAACCGGATACCTGCACGCGGTCGGATTCGAAATCGAGCGGTATACCCCGCTCATCCAGCCGGATTTCCCCGGTCTTGGGATGGAGCGGGACGCCGTAATTGCCCATCATCGGATAAGTGGCGACGAGGATCTGGCCGCGGAAACTGGGATCGGTGAGGGATTGCGGATAGCCCGCCATGCCCGTCGTGAAGACCACTTCTCCCGCCTGGGACCTCGGCTTGCCGAAGGCCCATCCCGCGAATTCGGACCCGTCCTCCAGGACGAGCCGAGCCGGCGTCACTTTTTTCTTCACCATGGACCTCCCACCGGAGACGGCGCTCAACGGCCACCGAACGGCGTGGTCAGATACTATGCGCGCCATGATTATGTTTCAAGGTGGGAGATAAAAAATAAAGTGGGCAAAATCAATTTTTCCTGCTATTTTCCTTTGTTGATCGATTCAAATGAGCATTTTTTACATTTTTCATTCCTAATATTGGTTCGGTCGACCCTAGTTGTGATCGATTCAAAAGATGGCAGCATGCCGCGCGATTCGCGGACGGGCCGTCCGCATGGCCGAACGGCCCGCGCTTCCCGCCGGTTCCCGGAAACCGGTCTATGCCTCGAATTCGGAGAACGGGATGGCGTAGGATCCCAACAACACGTTGGCGTCGTCGTACACCTTGATCGTGATCACCTCGTCGCCCAATACGAAGCCCTCGGGATCGTCTTCCGCCTCAAGATCGAGATCCTTGAGGGATTCCGCGTACGCGAAGGACACGATGAACTTCGCGCCGAGCCCGTCGTCTCGCCTGACGGAAACGGCGAAGCCCTCGGCGAGGGAGACGGACACGTCCACGTTACCCGTAACGTCCTCGGTGGACGACCCGAAGGTATAGTCGAAGTTCATGGATACGTCGCTTTTTTCGACGGCCTTACCGGTGATCGCGTATTCGTGGAACCCGCTACCGTCGTCGATCGTGTAGGTGATTCCGTTGAAAATTCCCGTGACGTCCCATACGAACGACATCGCCATGAGATCGTTGTAGGTCGTGTTCGGCGAGGGCGTCCAACCCTGATCCGGGGCGGTCATGGTGGCCGTATCGGAGCCGGAGAGGGTCATGGTGCCGGCACCGACGGTTCCGGAGAAGTTGATCGGGATCGTCTGGGTATTGGTCCCCCGCGCGCCCAAGGCCCCGCCCTTGGCCGCGAACTTCGTGGAGAAGCGCGCCTTCGGGGTCGCGAAACTCTCCGGTGCGTCCGTATCCGTGTTGTCGTCGATCGCGGCGGTGACGGCCTGCTGCGCGCCGATGAAGAGGGCGAGGGCGGCGGATTGGTCGGCCGGATAGGTGGTGGCCCCGCTCGCGGCGAGGTCGCTCGCGCTGCCCATATCGGGCGCGACAGGTCCCGCGTCGCCGCCGCCGTCGATACTACAGTTTATGAGCGCCAAAGCGACCGCGACCGCCAGGAATAAGGACAAGACTTTCTTCATAGGCACCTCCTGCCAATTATGTAGGAATGTATCCTTTTTAGGAGGTGTTATCACGATAAACCGCCGCGAGAGCCGCCGTATCGGCGTTCTCCCGCGGGTCGCGGGCCGGCTGGCGGGTCGCCTAGATGAGATCGGCGAGGGCGGCTCCCGCCGCCAGCGCGAGGTCCGCGGGGGAGAGGAGCACCTGGAGGCCCCGCCTGCCCGCGCTCACGGAAATGCGCTCGAAGACCAGGGACGTTTCGTCGAGGTAGGTGGGGAGTTTCTTCTTCATGCCGATGGGCGAACAGCCGCCGCGGATGTATCCCGTGAGCGGTTCCAGTTCCCTGAGGGGCAGGGGAACGGCGGCCTTGTCCCCCGCGGCTTTCGCGGCCTTCTTGAGGTCGACCTCGCAGGGACCGGGGATGACGCACACGAAGGGCCCCTTCCGTTCGCCGCGGAGCACGATGGTCTTGAACACCGTATCCCCTTCCAAGCCCGCGGCCGCGGCGGCGCGGGCGGCCGAAAGATCTTCCTCGTCCACGGGATACGAGCGCGCTTCGAACGCGATTCCCGCCGCCTCCAAGAGCCGTATGACGTTGGTCTTTTCCATGATGGCCATCCGGGGCGGCGGAGAGTCCGGTCAGGCGCCCTTCACCGCCCGCGCGAGTTCGCGGCCCTTGGCTTCCAGTTCCGCGAGGTCGGACGCGGAGGGAGCGCCCGCCCATTCCTTGGATTCCACGCTCGTCCACTTGAGGCCTTCCAGGGCGGCCTCGTATTCCTTCTTCGCGCCGCCGACCCAGCCCCAGCTGCCGATGCGGAGCACCGTCTTGCCGTGGACGTGCTTGCGCTTCATGATATCGATGGCGTAGGCCATGGGCGGGAACATCGCGTATTCGTAGGTCGGCATGGCCAGGACGAGGCCCGCGCTCTTGTACGCGTCGGCGAGCACGTAGGAGACGTCCTCGTTCGGGACGCGGTGGATGGAGTAGGGGACGCCCTCGGCTTCGATGCCGCGGATGACGGCGTCCAGGCCCTTCCGGGTGTTGCCGTACATCGAGCCCCAGACGATCGCGATCTCCTTTTCGGCCGGTCCGTTCATGTAGGACGCGTACCGCAAGTAGCGTTCGACGATCTTCATCGGTTCCTTGCGCCAGACGATGCCGTGGCTCGGCGCGATGCATTTGATCGTAAGCCCCTCGAGCTTCTTGACCGCCCGTTCGACGAAGGGGGAGAAGGAAGAGACGATGTTCGCGTAGTACCGCAGGGATTCCTTCTCGAAGAAGGCATGCTCGGCCTCATCGAACTGGTCGTCGAAGACGCGGTCGCCGAGCTTGCCGAACGACCCGAAGGCGTCGCAGGCGAAGAGGGTGCCGGAAACGGGTTCCCAGGTGACCATCGTCTCGGGCCAATGGACGTTCGGCGTCTCCACGAAGTGGAGCACCGTACCCGCGCCGAGGTCCAGGGTGTCCCCGGTCTTCACGGAACGCAATCCATCGGATATCTTATAGAACGATTTCACGAGCTCGATGCCTTTGGCCGTGGCGAGGATCCGTATCCGGGGGTTGAGGGCCACGAAATCTGCGAGCCAGCCGGTGTGGTCGGGTTCCAGGTGGTTGAGCACGAGGTAATCGATGTCGGTGAAGGCGACGCCTATGGATGCCAATTCCTGTTCAAGCTGCTTGGGCGCCGCGGTCCAATCGCGTACCAAGTCGATGAGCGCGGTTTTTTCGCCTCGGATGAGGTAAGAATTGAGCGAAACGCCGTGGGGAATGGGCCAGATCCCTTCAAAGAGATCGTCGGTGTCGATGTCCGCGTGCAGGACGTACGCGGAAGCCGAAATGGGGTGGGCCTTCATGGTGAACCTCGCGTCTGATAATCTTCTGTTCACTATACGAAAAAAAGTCGAAATTTGAAAGGTCGCGTGTTTTTGGGGAGAACTCATGGCAGTCGAAATGAACGCCATAGAAACGATAGACAAACTCAACGAGGAAGCGCGCTCCCTCCTCCTGCGCGCCCCCGGCGAGGTGCGTTTCCTCGCCGAGGAAGCCGTTTCCCGCGCCCACCGGGAGGGATACGCGCGGGGCCGGGCCGCCGCGCTCATCAACCTGGCCTGGTCCCGCTTCTACCTCTCCGAGCTGGAGGCGGCCGTAACCGCCGGGACCGAAGCGCTCGACCTGTACGGGAAGCTGGACGACCTCGCCGGCGTGTCGGCGGCTTTCTGCATACTCGGAGCGGTGGATCACGAGCGCGGGGACTACGACCGGGCGCTCGACCTCTGCATGAAGGCCCTCGAGCTCGCCAGGTCCGCCGAGCGGAAAGATCGGGAAGCCGCCGCCTTCGCCATGGTCGGCGAGGTGCTCAAGGACGCGGGAGAAGTGCGCGAGGCCCTGGACTATTTCATGCGCGCCGCGGAAGCCATGAAGGGCGGATCGGACGAGTTTCCGATGGACCCGGAACAAGAGGCGAACCTTTTCGTGAACATAGGCCAAGCCTTCCTCGAGCTGGGAGAGACGGAGAACGCCTCCGGTTACCTGGAACTCGGGCTCGGCGCCGCGGAATTGAACGGAGACGCCTTGGCGGAGATCCGCGCGGTGAAGGGCCTCGCGGTCGTGGCCCGCCGGAAGGGAGACCGGGTCTTGGCCGCCGAACTGCTGGACCGGGCGCTCGCGCGGTCGAGTTCCGCGGGGCAGATCCTCGCGGGCGTGGAGACCCGGATAGAACAGGCCACGCTCTTCATAGAGCAGGACGAATACCGTAAAGCCATCACCGTCCTGGACTCCGCCGTGGCCGCCGCCGAGGTGCCCGGATCCAAGCGGAAGATCGCCGATTGCATGCGCCTCCGCTCGCTCGCCCTGGAATCCCTCGGCGAGCACTATGCCGCCCTCGCCGATTTCAAGCGCTTCCACGAAGCCGAGGAAGCCCTGTCCGCGGAGCGCATCGCCCAGGGGGTGAAGGGGGCCGAAGTCCGGTTCGAGCTCGAACGGGCCCGGCAGGAAGCGGAGATCTACCGCCTGCGCAACGTCGAGCTCAAGGATCGACGCGCGGAATTGGAGCGAACGAACGCGCGCCTCAAGGCCGTCTCGGAAATCGGCCGCTCGGTCACCGCATCCCTGAACCTCGAGGATGTCGGCCGGACCGTGCACGAGAGCGTCTCCCATCTCATGGACGCGGACGGTTTCTGCCTCGCGGTCCTCGACGCCGCCGCCGGAACCGTCGAGATCCGAGGGCTCTCCGAAGAGGGCTCGCCCCTGCCTCCGGTCTCCATCTCCGTGGAGACTCGGAATTGTTTCGTCGCGGAAGTCCTCCGCCGCAACGAGGCCGTACTGGTGGATGACCTCGCGCGGGAATATCCCCACTACCTGGGCGTGGACCCCTTGACCGCCGGAAGGCATATTTCCTCGCTCGTCTGCGTGCCGCTCTCCATCGGGAGCCGCGTCGTCGGCGCCGTCGGCGTGCAGAGCCCGCGGCGATCCGCGTACGACGACGACGACGTCAGGCTCATGGCGGCGCTCGCTTCGTTCATCGCGGTAGCCATAGAGAACGCGCGCGCCCATGAAGAGGTGCGACGACTCAACGACGAACTCCGCAGGGAAAAAGGCTCGCTGGAGCGGCTCGCCCGCAAGGTTTCCCGGATCGCGAACCACGACGGCCTCACGGGCTTGCCGAACCGCCTGCTCCTCGGCGAGCTGCTCGCGAAAGCCTTGAGCCGCGCCGCCCGCTCCAAGAAGCCGGTCGCCGTCCTGTTCATGGATATGGACGATTTCAAGCCGATCAACGACCGTTTCGGCCACCTTGCGGGCGACCGGTCGCTCGTGGAGGTATCCAAGCGGCTCAAGGAGGCTCTCCGCGATTCGGACGTCGTCGCGCGCGTCGGCGGCGACGAATTCGTGGCGGTGGCCGCGGACGTGGAAGGGGCCGCGGACGCCATGCTCGTGGCCGAAAAGCTCTCCGCGGCGTTCAACCAACCCATCGTCGTCAATGGGTCCCCCTGTCCCGTGGGCGTCTCCATCGGCATAGCCCTCTATCCGGCGGACGGCAAGAACCCCGACGAACTCCTGCGGAAGGCCGATGAGGCGATGTATCGGGTGAAGCGGGGGAAGAAGAACGGGATCGCGTTTTACGACGAGATTCTGCGGGTCGCCGAGGAGGGCTGACCCATCCGACGGCCGCTCCCCTCGGAACGGCCGCCCCTCGCGGGATCAGCGCTTGAGCACTGAAACGACTCTTTCGAGGACTTTTTTCCGGTCCAGGGGTTTTACGATATAGCTCTTGGCGCCGATGAGGAGCGACTTCTTCACCACGTCCTCTTTTCCGAGGGCGCTCACCATAATGATCACGGAATTCTTATCGAACTCGAGAATCTTTTCGAGAGCGGACACGCCGTCCATCACCGGCATGGTGATGTCCATGGTCACGAGGTCGACGTTCGGATAGAGTTCCTTGTACTTCTCGATACCCTGGACGCCGTCCGTCGCGGTTCCGACGATCTCGAAGCCTTCCGAACTCAGAATCTGCCCGAGCTGTTTTGCGATGAACATTGAATCGTCAATTATGAGGACCCGGTACGAGCTACCGTCCGGTTTGATTCCGTCCGGGGCTTTCTCGTTGATACTGGGCATATCGCTCTTGGCAATCATGCAGTATCCTCCTATGAACCGTTATAACCGAAGGCTCAGGATAATTCAAGCGCGATTCCTGTTCCTCGCGGCGAGGGCCTGGCCTTTCCCGCCGCCGCCGGGTACTATCGCCTCATGAGCGTACCCTACCTCCTTGCCCCGATGGCCACCCTCAGCCACCGCGCGTTTCGCGAACTCTTGGAAGGGTTCGGGGGGTGCGACCTCTATTTCGGCGAGATGATCGCGGCCGGCACCTTCTTGAGCGGCGGACGCTTCGAGGAATACTACGCGGACCCCCTGCCGGCTCCCGATCGGCTCGTCTATCAGCTCGTGGGGGGGAAGGCCGACCAGCTCGCGGCCGCGGCCGCCGCGCTCGACGGCCGCGGAACGGCGGGTATCGACATCAACATGGGCTGTTCGGCGCCCGATATCGTCAGGGCCGGCGCCGGCGTCCGCTGGATGGCGGATGAGGAGGAAGCCCGGGCGATGATCGGCCGGGTCCGCTCTTCGGTCTCGGGACGCCTCAGCGTGAAGCTCAGGCTCGGCTACGACGAGGACTACGAGCGGCTCGCGCGGTTCTGCGCGATGCTCCAGGCCGAAGGAGTCGAGGCCCTGACGCTCCACCCGCGCACCGCCGCGGAAAAGCTCAAACGGAAGGCGCGCTGGGATTTCGTGGGCCGGCTCCGGTCGGACTTGCGCATACCCGTCGCGGGCAACGGGGACGTGGAGACGCCCGCGGATCTCGTCTCCCGTGCCGCGGGCGCCTGCGACGGCGTCATGGTGGGGAGGGCGGCGGTCCGCTCTCCCTGGATCTTCGCGGCCGCGCGGGCCGCGGAAAAAGGCGCTGCCGGCGCGGACCCCGCCCGGGAAATCGACCTCGAGGAGGTGGCGCTCCGCTTCTTGGATCTTCTGGCGCGCCACCAGCCCCCGGAGTTTTGGGAAACCCGCGCGCGCCGATTCTTCCTCTATTTCTGCGATAACCTGAAATGGGCGCACCACGTGCGGACCCTGCTCGGCCGGGAGACCGAACTCGGAGCGATGGCGGCGGTCCTCCGCTCCCACTTCAAGGAGAATCCGGAGGACCGGTGGGCGCGGACCTGCTGAGCGGAGCCGCTTGAGCGGACCCGCCGAGGCGGGCCCGTCTCCCGCGGCTCGGCTTTACTTGATTCCCATGACCTTCTTGAAGCCGGTCACCACCTCGTCCACGAGCGGCCGGGCGTCCACGTCGGCGAGGAGCCCCGCGGCCCGATAGTAGTCGATGAGGGGCGCCGTCTGGGCGCGGTACACTTCCAGCCGCTTCTGGATGGCCTCTTCCTTGTCGTCGTCGCGGGTATAGAGTTCGCCGCCGCAGGCGTCGCAGACGCCGGCCTTGGCGGGTTTTTGAAAGAGGACATGATAGTTCGCGCCGCAGCCGCGGCAGACGCGGCGACCGGACAGGCGTTCCACCACGGATAGGTCCGGGATATCGAAGTTCACGACCCTGTCTATCGTAGAGAAGCGCGCGAGCGCCTCGGCCTGGGGGATGGTGCGGGGGAACCCGTCCAGGATATAGCCTTTCCGGGCGTCCGCCTGGGCCAGCCGTTCCTTTACGAGTTCGATGGTAGTCGCGTCGTCCACGAGCTTTCCCGAGTCGATGATGGCCTTCACCTTGAGGCCGAGCGGGGATTTTGCGGCGATGGCGGCGCGGAAGATGGCTCCCGTGGAGATGTGCGGGACGCCGAGGATATCGACGGCTTTGGCTGCGAGGGTACCCTTACCCGCTCCGGGCGGACCGAGGAAAATGAGGTTCATGCGTGGACTCCTGTTTCCGGCGGGCGCCGCCCGCCGTTTCGCGCGCCATGATACCGCTCCCCGCTTCCGCGGAGCAAGGGGCGCCGATAAAAACCGGCGCGCCGGGACGGCTTCCGCGTTTCCGCTGCCCCCGACGCCGCGGCGCGGGGGCGGCGCCGCGACGGAGCCGGGTACTCAGCCCAGCGCCACGTCCAGGGTCATCATCACCGCGAAGCCGGCCAAGAGGCCGAGGGTGGCGATGTGCTCGTTGCCCTCCCGCCGCGATTCGGGGATGACCTCTTCCGCGACCACGAAGATCATGGCTCCCGCCGCGAAGGCGAGGGCGTAGGGCAGGATCGGCCGCATGACCATGACCGCGGCCGCGCCGAGGACGCCGGCGATCGGCTCCACGACGCCCGAGAGTTGGCCGTACCAGAAGGCCTTCGACCTGCTCATGCCGTCCCTGCGGAGCGGAATGGAGACCGCCGCGCCCTCCGGAAAGTTCTGGAGCCCGATGCCGATCGCGAGCGCGATGGCGCCCGCGAGTCCGGCCGAGGGGATGCCCGCGGCGACGGCGCCGAACCCGACGCCCACCGCGAGACCCTCGGGGATGTTGTGGAGGGTGATGGCGAGTACGAGGAGGACGCTCCGCCCCCAGCCGGTCTTGATGCCTTCGGCTTCGTTCGTCGCGTATTCCAGGTGGAGGTGGGGGAGTACCTTGTCCACGCCGAAGAGGAAGAGGGCTCCCACCAGGAAGCCGACCAGGGGCGGCACCCAAGGGAGAAGCCCCATCGCCTCCGAAAGATCGATAGCGGGCGCGAGCAGCGACCAGAAGCTGGCCGCTATCATCACGCCGCCCGCGAAACCGAGCATGCCGTCAAGCGCGCGTCGGTCGATCGTCTTGAAGAAAAACACCATCGCCGCCCCGAGTGCGGTGACTCCCCAGGTGAAGCAGGTAGCCACGAGGGCCTGCGGCACGGCGGGGAGATTCGAAAGCCATTCCATCCGGGTTACGCTCCTTGGAGGACCGCGGGGCCTATGGGCCCACGGGTCCAACCAATAAGTATACTCATCGACCGGCCCGCGGGCAAACCGGGGAAGGTTTTCGCGGGAAGGTCAACTGCAGCCGGTGGTGCCTCCGCAGGTGTCGCACTTGAGGCAGGTGCCGTTGCGCACCAGGGTGAAATAGCCGCAGACCGGGCAGGGATCCCCCTCGTAACCCTTCACGCGGGCCTGGGCTATCTTGATCGCCTGCTCTTCCTCGCCTTTCGTCTTGGCGGTCCGGCCCAGATCCACGAGGCCCCCCGGGCTCGCGGCGCTCGACGCGCTCGCCGACTGGGTCTGCGTCCCGTGGGGGCGGAAGCCCACGCTCTCCTTCACCGATCCGTTGCCGGCGCCGTTCGTCTTGGTGTCGGACTTCGTGCCCGTGGCGAGGAGGTCCTCGGGCTTCACCTGCGCGAGATCCGTCCGCTTGAGGTAGCTGATCGCGAGGTCGCGGAAGATGTAGTCGATGACGCTGGTCGCCATCTTGACGTAGTCGTGGCCCTGGACCATGCCGTTCGGTTCGAAGCGGCTGAAGGTGAAGGCGTCCACGTACTCCTCGAGCGGCACGCCGTACTGGAGGCCGAGCGAGACGGCGATGGCGAAGCTGTTCATGAGGCTCCGGAAGGCCGCGCCCTCCTTGTGCATGTCCAGGAAGATCTCCCCGAGCCGGCCGTCGTCGTACTCGCCGGTGCGGATGAAGATGGAGTGGCCGCCGATCTTGGCCTTCTGCGTGTAGCCCGCGCGGCGGTTGGGAAGCGTCTTGCGCACGCCGCGGAGGTCCGCCTTGGAGGGGCCCGCCGCGGCCGGGGGCGTCCGATCGGCGACCGCTTCGTTCGCGTCGAGGTCCTTCTGGAGGCGCACGAGCGTATCCGCGAGGGGATCGACGCCGGGGGCGAAGGAGGAGAGCGGCTGGGAGAGCTTGGACCCGTCGCGGTAGAGGGCGACGGCCTTGATGCCGGATCGCCAGGCCAGCATGTACGCGCCCTTCACGTCCTCGTAGGTGGCCGCGTTGGGCATGTTGATGGTCTTGGAGATGGCGCCCGAGATGAAGGGCTGGACGGCGGCCATCATGCCGATGTGGGCGGTCCACGCGATGGACCTGGTCCCGTTCTTGCCGGAGGGCGTCGCGGTGTCGAAGACCGCCAGGTGTTCGTTCTTGAGGCCGGGGGCCCCTTCCACGCCCATCGTGCCGCAGGCGTAACGCTCGGCTTCTTCGATCTCCTCCGCGGTGAAGCCCAGATGGCGCAGGAGGCTGAAGCCGCTGAGCGACCAGGTGGACTCGGGCACCTTGAGGACGGTCTCCACGAAGTCCTTCCCGATGATCCACGGGCTGAACACGCCTTCCAGGCTGAAGGCACTCGCGACCGCGGCCTCCACCGCCTCGAGCGCGGCAGGGGTGAAGCCCTTCTTCCGGAGCGCTTCGGAGGAAACGGCGGGGGCTCCCACGAGCGTCTTCCGGCCGGTCGCGTAGGCGACGATCCCCTCTATTTCCGCGTCGGAATAGCCGAGCGCGGCCAGGGCCGGCGGCACCGACTGGTTGATGATCTTGAAGTAACCGCCGCCCGCGAGCTTCTTGAATTTCACGAGGGCGAAATCGGGCTCCACGCCGGTGGTATCGCAGTCCATGAGCAGGCCGATGGTGCCGGTGGGCGCGATGGCCGTCACCTGCGCGTTCCGGTATCCGTGTTTCTCCCCGAGCTCCAGGGCGCGGTCCCAGCTCGCCTTCGCCGCGGCCAGGAGGTCCTGCGGGCACGCCTTCTGGTCGATGCCCGGGGGGATGGTGCCGAGGCCCTCGTATTCCGCGGCCTTGGCGTCGTAGGCGGCGCGGCGGTGGTTACGGATCACCCTGAGCATCGCGTCCCGGTTGTCGCCGAAGCGGAGGAAGGGACCGAGCTGGCCGGCCATGCGGGCGGACTGGGCGTACGCTTCGCCGGAGAGGAGGGCGGAGAGGGAGGCCGCCACCGCGCGGCCCCGCTTGGAGTCGTAGGCGAGGCCCATGACCATGAGGAGGCTCCCGAGGTTCGCGTAGCCGAGGCCGAGGGTCCGGTATTCGTAGGACAGCCGCGCGATCTCCGGGGAAGGGAACTGCGCCATGACCACCGAGATCTCCAGGATGGTCGTCCAGATCCGGATCGCGTGGAGGTACCCCTCGATATCGAAGGTCTTCTTGGCCGGATCGTAGAGGGTGAGCAGGTTGATGGAGGCGAGGTTGCAGGCCGTATCGTCGAGGAACATGTACTCCGAGCAGGGGTTGGAGGCGCGGATCTCGCCCCCCGCCGGGCTCGTATGCCAGTCATTGATGGTGGTATGGAACTGGAGGCCCGGATCGGCGCACTGCCAGGCCGCGCGCGCGATGTGGTCCCAGAGCTCGCGGGCCTTGATCGTCCGCTGCACCTTGCCGGTCACGCGGCCGGTCAGGTTCCAATCGGCGTCGTCCAGGACGGACTGCATGAAGGCGTCGGTCACGCGGAGGCTGTTGTTGGAGGACTGCCCGGAGACGGTGTTGTACGCCTCGTCGTCCCACGCCGTGGTGAACACCGCGGGCTCCACGGCCGCGTCGCCCTGTTCCAACATGCGGAGCAGCTGGTAGAGGTAGGTGGAGGGTATCTGGTCGCGCAAGGCGGCGCGGAGGCCGGTCGCGAGCTCGTGGTTGCGCTCGGCGTTGAAGCGGTCGGCTTCGGGGCCGCGGAACGAGGCGAGGGCCTTCTTGATCGCGTCCAGGTGCTTCTTGACGATGGCCGAACCCGTGGCCATGGAGGCGACCTTGTGCTCCTCCTCGACCTTCCAGTCCACGTACTTCTCCACGTCCGGATGGTCCGCGTCCAAGGTCACCATCTTGGCGGCGCGTCGGGTCGTGCCGCCCGACTTCACGGCGCTGGCCGAGCGATCGCCGATCCTGAGGAAGGAGAGGAGGCCGGACGAGACGCCGCCGCCCGAGAGCTTCTCGTTCGCGGCGCGGATACGGGAGAAGTTGGAGCCCGTGCCCGAGCCGTACTTGAACAGGCGCGCTTCCCTCGTCACGAGGTCCATGATGCCGCCCTCGTTCACGAGGTCGTCCTGAACGGACAGGATGAAGCAGGCGTGGGGCTGCGGCCGCGCGTAGGCGCTTTCGGACTTCTTGAGCCTTCCCTCCGCCGGATCGAAGTAATAGTGGCCCTGGGCGGGACCGTCGATGCCGTAGACGGCGTAGAGGCCCGTGTTGAACCATTGCGGGCTGTTCGGCGCCGCGATCTGGTGGGCGAGCATATAGCAGGACTCGTCGTAGAACGCCTTCGCGTCCTCTTCGGTATCGAAGTACCCGTTCTTGCGGCCCCAGTCCATCCAGGTGAAGGCGAGCCGGTGGAAGACCTGTCGGGCATCGTGTTCGCCGCCGTCCTCGATCGGTTTCCTCCCGGGATCGGCCGCCTTCCCGCTGCCTTTCCCGAGCGGCGCCCACTTCTGCCATTCCATGGCCTTCTCGGCAGGAACGCCGGCCTTGCGGAAATACTTCTGGGCGATGATGTCCGTCGCGATCTGGCTCCACGTGGAGGGTACGATGACCGCATCCTGGGAGAAGATGAGGCGGCCGTCGGGGTTGCGGATCTCGCTCTTGCGCGCTTCCCAAACGATACCCGCGTACGGGCCTTCGCCCGCTGCGGTGAACCGGCGTTCTATCTTCATAGGGGCTTCCTTATTATAAAGACTTTTACGGTTGATGATCCCGCTTCACCGCGGGCCACATCAATAGCGTATCGGAATCGGAATATACCCCATATATGGGTATCTGGCAATGTTCAAAAGGGAAAAATGTGTAAAATAAGAATCGAGCGCCACGTCGGCTCGGCTTGTTCACCGCGCCTGCCGCGGGGTATGATCCCCGGAAGATGACGCATCATTTTCCCGTAAAAAGCGCTCTCGCGCGCCCCGCGATGGTCGTGGCGGCCGCGCTCGCCCTCGCCGCCTGCGACGGTTTTCCGCGTAAGGCCGGCCCCGCGACGGCGGACGCCGTCCGCGACCGCGTGTTCGCCGCCCGTGCGGCGGCGATCGTCGCCCGCATGAGCGACGAGGAAGTCGCGGGCCAGCTCCTGCTCACCGGCGTGGAGGGGTCCCGCAGGCTCAGCGCGGCGAGCGCCGCCTTACTGGAACGGGCGGCGGTCGGCGGCGTGATGCTTTTCAAATACAATCTCGGCCAGGGGAGCGAGGCGACGCGGCGGTTCACGGACGAGTGCGTCGCGGCGGCGGTCGCGGGCGAGCGAGTGCGGGATTCGGGAGCGGCCGGAGGCGCCGCGGAGAGCTACCGCATCCTCCCCTTCGTCGCGGTGGACCACGAGGGCGGCAGCGTGCACCGCTTCGCCTCCGACGCGACCCGCCTCCCCGCGGCGGCTACCTTCGGCGCCTTCGCCGAGAAGAACGGGGAACGGGCGGCCGCCGACGCCGTGCGGGAGACCGCCTACCGCGCGGGCCTGGAGCTGCGCGCTCTCGGCGTCACGCTGAACCTCGCGCCGGTGGCCGAGGCCTCCGACGAGCGGAGCGCCGCCTTCCTCGGCGATCGCTCGTACGGGAGCGACGGGCGTCTCGTGGCCGCCGCGGCCGGAGCGTTCGTGGAGGGCATGGACGAAGCCGGGGTCGCCTGCGTGGTCAAGCACTTCCCCGGCAACGCGGAGGGCGATCCCCATCGCGCCGCTCCGGTGATCGCGCTGGATACGGAGGGGTTGGGACGGATGGTCGCGCCGTTCCGAACCGTCATTTCCGCCGCGCGGCCCGCGGCGGTCATGGTATCCCACGCGGTCGTGGAGGCCGTGGATCCGGAGCGGCCGGGGAGCCTCTCGCCCGCGGTCGTGTCGGGCTGGCTCAAGGGCGACCTCGGCTTCCGCGGCTTCGTGGTGACCGACGACCTCCGCATGGGCGCGGTCGCGCTGACGGGCCGCTCGCCCTCCCGGGCCGCCGTGGAAGCGGTAGCCGCCGGCGCGGACCTCATCATGACCTGGCCGAAGGACCTCCTCGCGGTCAGGGACGCGCTCGTTTCCGCGGTAGCGGACGGCCGGCTTCCGGCCGAACGGTTCCGCGACGCCGCGCGGCGGGTCATCGCGGCCAAGTTCCGGTACGGGCTCTGCATGCGGATCGCGGACGCGGAAGGCCCGGGCCGGGAGCGAGGGGAACAGGATACGGAAGCCGTCGCCGAGACGGTGGCGCGATTCCGCGCCGAGACTGAACGATACGTACGGGAACGGGGGCTGGAATGAACGAGCAATTCGATCGATCGCGCATACTCCATGAGGATGAGAACTGCGTCGTGGTGGACAAGCGGATCGGCGAGGCCATGGAAGGCGCGAAGAGCGGAGTCGAGGATCTGGGCGCGCTGCTCGCCCGGGCGCTCGGGGTTCGCAAGAATGCCGCGGGCAAGGATTTTCCGCCCACGGCCGTCCACCGCCTGGACGTGCCGGTCTCGGGCTGCGCGCTCTTCGCGCGGAATCCGCAGGCCTTGGCGTATCTCAACACGGTGTTCGCCGAGGGCCGCGCGCGGAAGACGTACTGGGCCATCGTCGAGGCGCCGCAGGAAGGCCAAGCCGCGGGCATTCCCGCGGCGGAGATTCCCGCGGCGGGGCAGACGGTCGAGCTCGTCCATTGGCTCTCCGTCGATCCGCAGACGAACAAGAGCCACGTCCACGACGAGGAAGCGCCGGACCGCAAGAAGGCAGTCCTGCGGTATCGCGTGGTCGGCCGCGGCGACCGCTACCTCTTCGTGGAGGTGGAGCTCATCACGGGCCGCCACCATCAGATCCGCGCCCAGCTCGCGGCGGCGGGGCTCCGCATCAAGGGCGACCTCAAGTACGGCGCCCGCCGCAGCGAAAAGGGCGGCGGCATCCGCCTGCATGCCCGCTCCCTCGCCTTCAGCGATTTCGCGCGGCCCGAGTCGTTCATCCAGGTCGTCGCCGAGCCTCCGCTCGACGACGCCCTCTGGGCCGCCTTCAAGGCCTCCGCGGCGAGCGGACCGGGCGGATCCTCGTAGGAT
>JAEXTK010000097.1 GCA_023406985.1 Spirochaetota bacterium
GTCCGCGTTGGCCGCTACGCCGCGCTCAGGCTCGGCGGCGAGGAGGACCTCGCCGCCTACGATGCCCTCCGGAAGGCCGGCGAACCCCGCGTGCTCGCGGACGCCCGGGGGGAGGGTTCCGCGGGGGGCACCGGCGTCGCCGTGCCGCCGTCCCTGGTCCGGCCCCTCGCCGAGCGGGGCGGGCTCTGGCTCGCGGGCGGCCTCGGTCCCGCGGGCAGCGCGTCGCTCCCCGTCGGCGAGGCCATCGCCGCGTACGCCCCCGAATTGATCGACGCCTCCAGCAAGCTGGAGGCGAGCGCGGGGCGGAAAGACTCCGTCCTCATGGAACGTTATTTCAAGGAGATAGAACAACATGCGCGATGAAGGAAGGGATGCGGCCGGACCGGCCGCCGCAGAGCCGTCGGCCGAAGCGCGGCCGGCGGGCCTCCGCTTGGGCCGGCGGTCCAAGGACGGCTACTTCGGCCCGTACGGAGGCCGTTACGTCCCCGAGGTGCTCCGGAGCGCCATCGAGGAGATCGAAGCCGCCTTCGAGGCGGCCGTCGCGGATCCCGCCTTCCTCGCGGACCTAGACCGCCTCCGCGCCGACTTCATCGGCCGGCCGACGCCGCTCCTCTACGCGGAAAACGCCTCCCGCCTCCTCGGCGGAGCGGACCTCTACATCAAGATGGAGGGGCTCGCGCACACGGGGGCCCACAAGATCAACAACGCGCTCGGCCAAGCCCTGCTCGCCAAGCGCATGGGCAAGCGGCGGGTGATCGCGGAGACCGGCGCGGGCCAGCACGGCGTGGCCACGGCGGCGGCCTGCGCCAAGCTCGGCATCGAATGCGTGGTCTACATGGGGTCGGTCGACGTGGATCGCCAGCAGCCGAACGTGGCGACCATGGAGCTCTACGGCGCCAAGGTCGTGCCGGTCGCCTCGGGCTCGCGCACGCTCAAGGACGCCATCAACGAGGCGTTCCGCGACTGGGCCGCGAGCTTCGCCGACACCTTCTACATCATCGGTTCCGCCCTCGGGCCGTCCCCCTATCCGGACATGGTCCGGACCTTCCAGTCCATCGTGGGGAAGGAGACCAAGCAGCAGCTCGAGGAGCGGGGCGTGCAGCCGGAGATCCTCGTGGCCTGCGTGGGCGGCGGGTCCAACGCGATCGGGTTCTTCGAGCCGTACCTGGACGCCGAATCGCCGCGCCTCGTGGGCGTGGAGGCCGGAGGGGTGGGGCCGAACCGGGGCGAGCACGCCTCCCGGATGACCGGGGAAGGCGCGCGGACGGGCATCGTCCACGGCTACAAGAGCCGGTTCCTCCTGGACGACGACGGCCAGGTGGCCGAGACCCGGTCCATCTCCGCGGGCCTGGACTATCCCGGCATCGGGCCCGAACTCGCGAGCCTCGGCCGGTCCGGCCGCGTGGAGTTCCGGCGCGCCACCGACGCGGAAGCCCTGGAGGCCCTGGCTTTCCTGGCCCGGACCGAAGGCGTCGTCTTCGCGCTGGAGAGCGCCCACGCGGCCGCGGCGGCCATCTCGCTCGCCCGGTCCCTCCGGCACGGCAAGGCGGTCGTCGTCAACATGTCGGGCCGCGGCGACAAGGACCTCTTCATCACCGCGCCCGTATTCCGGCCCGCGGAATGGAAAGCCTTCCTGGAACGGGAATTGGCGAACCTCGCTTCGCTCGGTTCGGCGGAGTTGACTTCGTCAACTCCGGCTACCCGCATGCGAGACGAGCGCGCGGACGGCGGCCGGAACGGCGCCGCGGGAGGAAATCGATGAGCGCCGAACGCATCTCCCTCATGGCCCACCTCGTCGCCGGGTACCCCGACGCCTCCGGATGCCGAGCCGTCGCCGACGGGCTCGTGGAAGGCGGCGCGACGTACTTGGAAGTCCAGATTCCCTTCAGCGATCCGAGCGCCGACGGGCCCGTCATCCGGGACGCCTGCTCGGCCTCCCTCGCCCGCGGCTTCTCGGTGGCGGATTCTTTCTCCTTCATCGCCGAACTCCGCGCCGCGTATCCGGACGTTCCCGTCTTCGTCATGGCCTACGCGAGCCTCGTGGCCACGCCGGGGGCGGACGCCTTCGTCGCCACGGCGAAGCGCGCCGGCGTCACGGGCCTCATCGTCCCGGACCTCCCCTTCGACGCGGACGAGGGCCTCGCGCAGGCGTGCGTGCGGTCCGGCCTCGTGTCGGTGCCGGTCGCCGCGCCTTCCATGCGACGCGAGCGCCTCGCCGCGATGGCCGGCCTCGGCCGGCCCTACCTCTACGCGGCCCTCCGGGCCGGCATCACCGGGTCGGCCACCGCGATCGGGGAGGACACCGTCGCGTTCCTCGCGGCCGCGGGAGAAGGCGGCTCGAAGGTCCTCGGGGGTTTCGGCATCCGGTCGGGCGCCCAGGCCCGATCCGTCGCGCCCTACGCCCACGCGGTGGTCGCGGGGTCCGTCTTCGTGAACGCCGTGGCCGAGGTCGTCGCGGCGCAGAGCGCAAGCCGGAAGGCCGATTATCCGGGGTCCCCCCGCGTGCGCGACGAAGCCATCAGGCGCGCCGTGCGGGAGAAGGCCGCGGAGATCACGAAGGGGTGAGCCATGGCGCCATCCGATCCGGAAATCGGCGTCGCGAACGAGGGAGAGCTTGAAGGCGTGCTGGCGCTGCAGAAGCGCGCCTTCGCGACGGCCGCGGAGCTCTGCGGCGACTGGTCGATACCGCCGCTCGTCCAAACGCTGGACCAGCTCGCGGAGGAATGCCGGGCTTCCCTCGTGCTCGTCGCCCGCTCGGATGGCGCGCTCGTCGGCACGGTGCGGAGCCGGTGGGAGGGCGATACGGTCCACGTCTGCCGGCTCGCGGTGGACCCCGCTTTCCGACGCCGCGGCATCGCGCGGCGCCTCCTCGCGGAACTCGAATCGCGCGCTCTCGCGGGAAAGCCGGCTCCGGCACGGTTCGCGCTGTTCACCGCTGAAGTAGACCGCGGCGCGGTGGCGCTGTACGAGGGGTGCGGGTATCGGATACTGAGGACCGAGCGACCCGCCGCCGGCCCGGCCCTGGTCCACATGGAGAAGCCGGCCGCCGGCTGAGAAGCCTCGGTTAGCCGAAAAAAAGCCGCCCGCGGTCGCGGGCGGCTTCGATGCAATGAACTTTCAGAGCCTTACTTCGCTTCGATGAGCTTGGCCAGGGCCTCGGTGGTGAAGCCCAGGTGGGCGGCCACCTTCTCGGCGGGGCCGGACTCGCCGAAGCGGTCCAGGGACATGATGTCCTCCACCTTCGCCCAGCGTTCCCAACCCGAGCGTACGCCGGCCTCGCAGACCACGACCCTGACTCCCGGCGGGACGACCGCGTCGCGGACCGCCGCGGGCTGGGCCTCGAAGAGCTCGCGGCTCGCCATCGACACGACCTGAACTTTCTTGCCGGTCGCCTTGGCGGCGGCGTCCAGGGCGAGGGAGACCTCGGAACCGGTGGCGATGACGACCACGTCGGGCTTCCCTTCGGCCTTCTTGGCCACGTAGGCGCCGGTCTTCATCGTCTCTTTCCAATCCGGGTCGGCCTTGGGGAAGACGGGGACGTTCTGGCGGGTGAGGGCGAGGGCGGTCGGACCGTCGGTCCTGGCCATGGCCAGGTCCCAGGCGACCGCGGTCTCCTCGGCGTCGGCGGGCCGGAGCACGCGGACGTTGGGGATGGCTCGGAGCGAGGCGAGGTGTTCCACGGGCTGGTGGGTCGGGCCGTCCTCGCCGACGTAGATGGAATCGTGGGTGAGCACGTACACGACCGGCTGCTTCATGAGGGCGGAGAGCCTGAGGGCGGGGCGGAGGTAGTCGGCGAACACCATGAAGGTGGCGCAGAAGGCGCGGAGCCCGCCGTGGAGCTGGATGCCGTTGGAGACGGCGGCCATGCCGAACTCGCGGATGCCGAAGTGGAGGTAGCGGCCGGCCGGGTTCGCGGCGCTGTAGACGCCGGCGTCGGCGAGCGCGACCGCGTTCGGGCCCTGGAGGTCGGCCGAACCGCCGACCAGGTTCGTCCTGACCTTGGCGATCGCGTTGAGGGCCTTGTTGGAGGCGGTGCGCGTCGCGATCTTGTCGCCGACGGCGAAGGTCGGGTACGTCACGGCCGCGCTCTTGCCGGAATGGAACGCGTCCCACTCGGCCTTCTTCTCCGGATTCTCCTTGGCCCAGGCGGCGAACTCGGCGTTCCAGGCCTCGTGCGCCTTCTTGAGCTCCTTCCGCCTCTCGGCGAAGTATTCCAGGGCCTCCGGGGCGACGAAGAAGTCGCCGGAGATGCCGAGGGCCTGCTTGGCCGCCGCGACTTCTTCGCTTCCGAGGGGGGCGCCGTGGACGCCGGCCGTGCCCTGCTTGTTGGGGGAACCCTTGCCGATGATGGAGGTCAGGATGATGAGGCTCGGCTTCTTGGTCTCGGCCTTCGCCTCGGCGACGAGCTTGGCGATCCCCGCGAAGTCGTACATCGAACCGCGGAGGACCTGCCAGCCGTAGGCGGCGTACCGGGCGGCGACGTCCTCGCTGAAGGAGAGGTCCGTGGACCCGTCGATCGTGATCTTGTTGGAATCGTAGAAGGCGATGAGCTTGCCGAGGCCGAGGTGGCCCGCGAGGGAGCTCGCCTCTGCCGACACGCCTTCCTGGAGGCAGCCGTCGCCGACGAGCGTGTACGTGTAGTGGTCCACGACCTTCCGCTTTTCGGTGTTGAAGCGCGCGGCGAGCATGGACTCGGCGATGGCCATGCCGACGGAGGTCGCGATGCCCTGGCCGAGGGGGCCGGTCGTGGTCTCGATGCCGGGGGCGGCGCCGAATTCGGGGTGTCCCGCGCAGGGCGAACCCACCTGGCGGAAATTCTTGATAGCGTCGAGCGAGAGGCCGTAGCCCGAGAGGTGCAGGATCGAGTAGAGGAACATCGATCCATGACCCGCGGACAGCACGAAGCGGTCGCGATCCGCCCATGCGGGATCGCTGGGATCGTGGCGCAGGAGCTCGCCGTACAGGATCGCGCCGAGTTCCGCGGCACCCAGGGGAAGTCCGGGGTGGCCGGAGTTGGCCTTCTGGACGGCATCCATAGAGAGGGCCCGAATGCTGAGGGCGACCTTCTCAAGTGCTTTCGTATTCATTTCGATTCTCCTTCGATTCACCTTCGTTTGTGCGATAGTACCATGAGACGATCGTTTCAAAAAGTCCGCGCCGCCTTTTAGCGGCATACCCGCTGACGCGCTTTAGCGCGACTCACGCGCGTCAGCGCGCCTCACGCGCTTTAGCGCGCCTCACGCGCGTCAGCGCGCCTTGACCGCGACGCTCCCGAGCAGGACGCTGCCCGTGAGCACGAGGACCGGCCGACCCTCCCGTTCCCGGGTCAGGACGCCGCGCCCCAGGGTGGCGTCGCCCGCCACGGGCACGACCTCCATGCGGACCGGGAGGTCGTCGCTCACGATGACCTCCGCCGAGCCGAGCAGCACGAACATTTCCAGGAGCGTCTCGCCCGGCGGAAGGGTGACGCCCCGGAAGTCGAAGACCTGCGAGCCGAGCACGGTGGTGGCCGCTACGTTCCGCGCGCGGAGCCATTCGCCGCCGTGCCGACGCTCGGTGAGCACCGCCGCCTCGTTCTGGACGTGCGCCGGTCCGGCGGGGGCGTAACTTCCGCCGGATGCATAGCTTCCGCCGGAAGCATAGCTTCCGCCGGAAGCTGCGGGGCCCGCTTCGCGGCGCGAGCCGGAGACGATGTCGCCGACCACCGCGAGTTCGCGCGGATCGGCGGCCCGGTGGATGTCCGCGACGAGCCGCTCGTATTCCTCCACGGGGAGTTCGTCGCTCGCGTAGCGATCCGTGAGGACGTCGATCAGTTCCTTCTTCCTCCGCTCCAGGTCGATGCCGGATCCTTCCGCCATGGCCTCACCCCCAGGTCCGCTCGGCGGCGGTGATGGCGGCGACGAGCTCTTCGCGGGAGGCCCGCTCCGCGAGGAGTTTCCGGAACGACTCCTGCTGGCAGAGGAAGCTGATCTTGGTCAGCGTACCCAGATGGAGTTTCGGAGACGCGGAGACGATGAGGATGAGGGTCCCGACGTTCTTACCGTCCAAAGCCTGCCAGTCGATGGGCCGCTCGAGGAAGCAGACGGAAACGAACTGCTTGGCGGGATCGGCGATGATGGGGTTGCGGGGGTGGGGAATCGCGATGCCTTCCCCGACGCCGGTCGGCATGAGGGCCTCGCGCTCCAGCACCGCCTGGAGGAGGGTTTCCCGTTTGATGTCCTTCGGCACCGGCACGGTCGCGACCATGTCCGCGAGGACCTCGGCGGGCGTGGCCCCCGACAGGTTGTAGTAGACCCCGCCGCGCCGGACCAGCTCGATCAGGTCGCTGCCGGTTTGCATTTCTTTCATCGTCGTTCTCCTTGGCCGTCCCGCTCGAAGAGGGCGGCGACGGCCGCGTCCGCGGACGCGAGATCGAAGGCGTCCGGATCGAAGTCCGCGCCCAGTTCGGCCAGCGCGAGCTCCTTCTCCTGTCCTCCCTCGCCGCGGAGCGCCGAAAGGAAGCGCCGGTACCGCAAGGGCCCGCCGACGGTTTCCGGCGGAGAGGCGAGCGCGCCGGCGACGCAACGTCCCCGTCCTCCCGCCTCGTCGACGGTGTGGAGCAGGGTGACGCGGGCCTCCCATTCGGCGCCGTAGTCGTAATCATACTCTATTTCCGTGACGCCGGCAGCGGCGATGGACGCGATCGTCGCGTTCCGTTCCGCCAGTTCGCCGCCCGCGGCGTCCGGTCCGTACACTTCCCCGTCCACCACGAAGCCGTGGAGGCGTTCGCCGCTCCAGCCGAAGGCCGCCTGGAGGCACCGGTGCAGGTCGGCCAGGGTGAGGCTCTCGGGGACCACGAGGCGGCGCCAAACGCCCGTTCCCGCGAGCGCCGCCTGGATGGTGCGCATGGTCTGCGCCGTTCCGCCTTCCGCGGGCCGGAGGAGCGTGAGGCGGCTCCGCCGGAACCCGTCGAGCGCCGCGTCGATCGCTTCCTTCACGTCCTCGTAGGTATCGATCATGCCGTCCAGGGAATTCTCCATCCCGTCGAGCTCGCGGTCCTCCGGAGGCTCGTCGTAGTCCAGGTCCTCCAGGAGATTGGAGGCGTGGACCTGGAGCTGGGAGAGGGTGACGAAGGCGTGTTTGGGTAGCCAAGCCGGATCGACATCGCGGGAGGAGAGGCGGGCCACCAAGTCCACCACGGCCGTGTGCAGTTCGGCGACGCGCTGGCGGAGCTGCCCCATCTCGCGGTCGGCGAAGAAGTTGTAGGTGTCCGCGAAATCCTCCCTGGTCTCCGCCACGTATTGGGCCAGGTAGAGGCGTTCGGCCTGGTTCACCTCTATGGAAGGGGGGACCAGGCGCTCCAGGATGTGGTGGATCTCCGTCTCGCGGCGGAAGAAGGCGTCGCGCACGTAGGCTTCTATGACGTATTCGGAGACCGGTACGCCGAGCTTGGCCAGGAGGGCCTCCACCTCGGTCTTGTCCGGCGGGCCGGATTCGTCGGTCCACGGACCGACGTCGGGTATTTCCTTGCCCGCCCGCCAGAAGCGCGTCTCCATCCCGTACGGCACGGTATCGATCTTCTCGGTCCGTTCGTACAGGAATTCTTCCAGGGCATAGGCCGGAAGGGCGCGCGCGCGCTCGCCGCCGAACCAGTACGCGAAGGCTATCTGCTCCTCGGTGGAGGCGCCGGGCCCGAGCCGATCGAAGCTCGCCTCGAAGCCCGCGGTCATCGCGGCTTCCCATGCGGCCAGGGCCTCGGCCGCCCAGTCGCCCGTATCCGCCTTCTCGAGTTCGAAGATGCCGCCCTTCCAATCGAGCACCCGCACGGCGAAGCGGTCCCCGGGGATGAAGGCCGTCTCCCGGTAGATCGCGCGCATGTCGAGCGTCCGCACCGAGACCTCGGGCGGATCCTCGTAGGGGTCCACGTTGAAGGCTTCCTCGTTCGCCGGATTGTCGCGGGCGACGTACTGGGGGGCGTATTCCTCTCCGAACAGGTCGAAGTAGGGGTAGAAGTCTTCGGGCGGCCCCTCGCTCGTGGTGGTCGGGAGTTCGGCGCCCTTCCAGCGGAAGGAGAGCTCGTGCGGCAGGAGGATGGGATTGGCGAAGGGGACGCAGCGATGGCCGGGGATGAGGATGCCGTTCCGGATCTCCAGGCGGGTCGGCGTTATGGCGAAGCGCCCCGTCTGGAAACAGGCGCGGCGGGAGACCCAGCGGCCGTCGTCGGCGGGGAAGGCGAGCCTCCGGGAGCGGAGGAAGGCGATGACCTCGTCATTGAGACGGCGCCCGCCCGAAGAATCGGCGCGGCGAATCTCGGCGGCCGCATCGGCGCTCGTGAAAGGCGCTACCGAATTATCGAGGAAATCGTACAGGGCGTCTTCCTGAGCAATGGTCATGGATACGCCACTATGCCCGGAACGGCGAACTGGATCAAGTCCGCTCCCCTCGATCTCGGTGAAACGGCGTTTGTGTGTCATAAATACACAGCTAAAATGAGTCGATTCGACCCATCTGTGTCGGGGCGACCCGCGCCGGCGCCGCCTCGACGCCCGGCGGGGTCCGATCGGCGGGTTTTTGCGGGAACCCTCGCGCGGAGGCGCGCTGTCGGGAACGGGAAAGGCCGCGGGGGATAGGTGAGGGAATAGTATCTAATTTATTGCATTATAACTGATTACAAAAAATAGGCGCGTTTTTGTGATAAGCGCGGACCCTTCGATGGGTTTTTTGGCACGGTCCTTGCAATATACATACCGTCGGCGCCGAAGAGCGCCGGAGAAAACCTGAATACAACGTACCAGGAGGTATCGTATGAACGCCATGACCCTGTATCGCCCCGTCACGATCGAGAGCGCCTTGGACGACTTCGATCGCATCGTGAACTCCTTCTTCGGCGATTCCCCCCTCGCCCCCGCGCGTTCGTCCTACTCCCGCGTTCCCGCGGTGGACGTCCGCGAGACCGAGGACGGCTATACGGTGGAGGCCGATCTCCCCGGCTTCGACGAGAAGAACGTCGAGGTCCATGTGGAAGGCCGGACGCTGACCATCGAGTCCAAGCAGGAAGAGAAGGATGAGAAGGCCGAGGGCCGCTACGTGATCCGCGAGCGCCGCTCGTCTTCCTTCAGCCGGGCGTTCACCCTGCCCGAGGACGCCGATGTCGAGAGCATCGCGGCCTCCTTCAAGAACGGCGTGCTCGAGCTCTCCGTCAAGAAGCGCGAGGAAGCCAAGCGCCGTGTCGTGAAGATCGAGGCGAAGTAAGAAACCATCCGGTTACGCCGCGGGCTCGTGCGGCCCGCGAGCGATGAACGCTCCCGCTCGGATGCTACGGACTCCGGCCGCAGAGGATATGGT
>JAEXTK010000152.1 GCA_023406985.1 Spirochaetota bacterium
CCTGGGCGGGGGGGGGGGGCCGCGCGCCGCCGCCGTGGTGAACCTGGTCTACGACTTCCGGTCGGAACTGGCCGCCCCCGGCAGGAAATGGCGGCTCGGGGAGGCGGACGACGCCTACCCGTACATCGATCTCCTCGTGGCGGACAAGGAAGAGGCGCTCAAGACGTCGGGGCAGCGCGACGCGGCTAGAGCTGTCGATTGGTTCCTCGCGGCTGGTGTCGGCGCCGCGGTGGTGACGGACGGATCGCGGGACGTTCTGCTCGCCTCGCGGGGAGGACTCTTCGCGCCGCGGAGCCGCTGCGCCCTGCCGGTCTCGGCGGCGGTGAACGAGGAACTCCGCGCCCATCCTGAACGGCGGGGGGACACGACCGGCTGCGGAGACAACTTCGTCGGCGGGCTCCTCGCCGCGGCTATGGAGCAGAGCGGCGCGGCCGGCCGGGGAACCTTGGATTTGGTCGATGCCTGCGCCTGGGCGATCGTTTCGGGCGGCTTCGCCTGCTTCACGGTCGGCGGCACCTACTACGAGGCGGAGCGCGGGGAGAAGCGGAGGCGGCTCCTCCCCTACCTCGCAGCCTATCGGGATCAACTGGCCACGGGAGGCCGCGCATGAAATTGGTTCAATTCGGAGCCGGCAAGATCGGCCGGTCCTTGGTCGGGCAGCTGTTCATCGGCGCCGGGTGGGACGTCGTCTTCGTCGATATCCTTCCGGATCTCGTCGCGCGCCTCAACGCGGCGCGGGAGTACGCGGTGGTGGTCAAACGGGAAGGACGGGCGGACGAACGCCGGCGCATCGGGCCCTTCCGGGCCGTGGACGGACGCCTCATCGGAAACGTCGTACCGGAGGTCGCGGATGCGGACCTCGTCGCGACGAGCGTCGGCATGGCCGCCTTCTCCGCGGTGCTCCCGTTCCTGGCGGCGGGCATCGCCGAACGCGCGCGGCGCGGCGATCCGCGCCCCCTCGACATCATCATCGCGGAGAACGCCCGCAACGCGGACCGTTCCTTCCGCGACTCCCTGAGCGCGGCCCTCGGTCCCGCCTTCCCGCTCGACGAGCGCGTCGGCATCGTGCAGGCGAGCATCGACAAGATGGTCCCTCTCATGCGGGAGGCCGATTTGGCCGCGGATCCCCTCCAACTCTTCGCGGAGGACCACGACTCCCTCGTGGTGAACGCCTGCGCCTTCCGCGGCGGCGTCCCGGCCGTGAAGGGCATCGTCGCGGCCGCCGATATCGGGGCCTACGTGGACCGCAAGCTCTTCATCCACAACCTGGGCCACGCGGCGACGGCCTATTTCGGTTATGCGGCCGATCAGGGAGTCGTCCTCTTGGCCGACGCCCTGGCTCTCAACGGCGTTGAGGCCGCGGTCCGCGCGGTCATGGCGGAGGGCGCCGCGGCCATCGGCGCGGCCTACCCCGCCTCCTTCTCCGCGCCGGAGCTCGCGACCCACGTCGACGGCCTCATCGTCCGGTTCAAGAACCGCGCCCTCGGCGATACGGTGCACCGGGTCGGTCGCGACCTCACGCGGAAGCTCGACCGGAACGACCGCGTCGTCGGCGCGATGCTCCTCTGCGCCGCCCACGGCCTCCCCTGTCCGTCCATCGCCGCCGCCTACCGCGCGGCGCTGCGCTTCGCCGCCCCCGACGAGGAAGGCCGGCTCTGGGAAGCCGACGGCCGCTTCCGCGCCGAAACGCTTCCGCGGGGCCTGGACGCCGTCCTCCGCGAGGTCTCCCGCCTCGATCCCGCCGATTCCTTGGATGCGACGGTGATCGCCGCGGTCCGGGCCGCGGGATAGCCCCGCCGCGAAGCGGGCTCAGCCCGGCCTCCGCGGCGGCGGCCATGGTGGCCGGCAACCGCGGCCCCGGCGACCGGAGGCCCCGGCGACCGCCGCGGCGGGGCCCGCCTCCAGGAGCATGCCTTTCCCCGGTGAAGGCTTTCGGCTATGCTCCGGCCAGGAGAAGATCATGGCAAACACCCGCGTACAGTTCGAGACCAGCCTGGGGAAGATCCTCATCGAGCTGGATGACGTAAAGGCCCCGAATACCGCCAAGAATTTCGCGGACTACGTCCGCTCCGGTTTCTACGACGGCACCATCTTCCACCGCGTGATCCCCGGCTTCGTCGTGCAGGGCGGCGGCATGCTGCCGGGCATGGATCAGAAGCGGGGCGAGGCGCCGATCCGCAACGAGGCGACCAACGGCCTCAAGAATCTCCGCGGCACGCTCTCCATGGCGCGGACGAACGATCCGCACTCGGCCACGAGCCAATTCTTCATCAACCTAACGGACAACGCGGCCCTGGACCACAAGGCCCCCACCGGGGCGGGTTGGGGCTACGCGGTCTTCGGCAAGGTGGTGGAGGGCATGGACGTCGTGGACGCGATGGCGAAGGTTCCCACGGGCCAGCGCGGCATGCACGGCGACGTGCCGAAGGACGATATCCTCGTCCTCAAGGCGACCATCGCGTAAGGCGGACGGCTGCCGCCGCGGCCGGACGAGGCAGCCGGTCACCGGCAGCCCGGGCGACGCGGGGGCGGCGGGCGGCGGGCCCGCCATAAGGCCTGCCGGCCCGCTACAATCCGAGGGTCGAGAGGTACTTCCTGCTCAACTCGATGGCCTCCATGGAGGGCCGGTCGGTGGACCGGTCCTGCTCCACGACCACCCACTCGCTGCGGGCGTCTTCGGCCGCCGCGAGGATGGCGGGGATATCTTGCATACCCATCCCGAGGGGACGGAAGTCGAAGCTCGACTTGTCCACCGTCTCCACCGGCCGATCCGCCCCCGTCTTGTCGATCAGGGCGTAGAGCGGTTTCCCCGCGGCCCCTCCGCCGGAAATGAAATCCTTGAGGTGCACCACCGGGCTGCGTCCCGCGTACTTACGGAGGTAGGCTGCCGGGTCCACGCCCGAGACGCGCACCCAGCAGGTGTCCAGTTCCGTGGCGAGGTAGGGCATCGGCACGGCCGCGTAGAGAGCGTCCAGCCCGTAGACCCCGTCGATCTTCACGAATTCGAAGTCGTGGTTGTGGTAGAGGAGCTGGATGCCCGCGCGGCGGCAGGCCTCGCCCAATCGCCTGATCCGTCCCACCGTCTCCGGCCACCGCGGCCCGCCCGGCCGGCTCCCCTCGTCCAAGTACGGAACCGCGAGGTACGGCGTGCCGAGCTCGCGGTGGAACGCGAGGGTTCCCTCCACGTCCTCCATCATCGCGTCGAAGGGGACGTGCGCCGAGACGGCGGCGAGGCCGAGGCCGTCGAGCCGCTGCTTGATCTCGGCCGCGGAATGGCCGTTATAACCGGCGAACTCCACCCCGGCGAATCCCATGTCCTTGACGCGCTCCAAGACGCCGAAGAAATCCTTTTCCAGCTCGTCGCGGACCGAGTAGAGCTGGACGGCCACCGGAAGCTTTTTCATCGCGTCCCCCTCATTCCTTTCCGTCCAGCCGGATCTCCCGACCTTCCCGCGCGGAGCGGTAGATCGCGTCCAAGGTTTTCTGGACCGCCAGGGCCTGCTCGATGGTCACGCAAAGCGCTTCCTCGCCCCGGATCGCCCGGACGAAGTGGACGAAGCGGTCGCGGTGGGGATACTTGAGGTCCACCTTGAGGTTCCCCATATCGAAGACGGCCTTGGCCTGCTCGTCGTAGGAATAGACGACCCCCGGATAGAGGGACGCCCCCGCCTTGGTTCCGTGCAGGTCCACGTTGTGGACGTCGGCGTCCTTCTGGTGCGCCGCCCAGGATATGTTGAGGTTGAGGGCGATGCCGCCCTTGAGCCTGAGGAAGGCGGTGGCGAAGTCGTCCACATCGAAGGGAAGCTGCTCCCGATCCGAGAGTCCCCAATCGCCTTCCCCGAGCCCCCGGTTCCCGAACTTGGTGAAGACCGAGCCGCTGACGGTCTCCACCTGGAAATTGCCGATGGTGTAGAGGGCCAGGTCGAGCATGTGCACACCGATGTCCAGCATGCAGCCGCCGCCCGCCGCCGCCTTATCGCCGAACCAGGTGCCGAGGCGGGGAATGCCCGACCGCCGCCGCCAGAAAGCGCCGACCGCGTAGATGTCCCCGAAATAGCCCTGGTCCACGAGGGCCTTGATCCGCTGCGGGCCTTCGGCGAAACGCTGGTTCATCCCGAGCATGAAGAGCTTGCCAGATTTCTTGATCGCCGCGGCCACCTTGCCGGCGTCGGCGAGGTCCAGGGCGAAGGGTTTGTCCAGGATGACGTGCTTGCCCGCTTCCAAGGCCGCTACGGCCATGGGCACGTGCAGGGCGTTGGGCAGGGCGATGTAGACCGCGTCGATGGCCGGGTCCCGCAGGATCGCGACGGGATCGGTGAAGTACTTCTTCACCTTGTTCCGTTCGGCGTAGGCCTTCGCCCTGCCCTCGTTCGCGTCCGCGACCGCGACGACCTCCGCGGCGAGCGACGCCGTCAACCCGTCGAACCCGGATTGGGATATCATGCCCGCCCCGATGGCTCCGAATTTCAACATAGAACCCCCCGATTGCCGAAAAATATCTTAAGTAAAGCCTATCATCGGTTATCTGGGGGCGATATTGTCAAAAACTATTATCCATCGGCGAAAAGTCGGAATCCGCGCACTCCGCGCGCGAACCGATCCATTCAAGCCCGCCGCGCTCCTAGAGGCCATCCTTCTGGATGTGCCGCTCTCGGTACTCGCCCGGAGTACAGGCGCAGCGCGCCTTGAAGCTCTTACAGAAGGCCGCGGCTTCCGGAAAGCCGGTCATGAAGGCGATCTCCTTGATCGATAGGCGGGTACCCGCGAGGAGCCGCCGGGCCTCGGCGAGGCGGCGATCCAACAGGACCTGATGGGGCGTCGCGCCGAGCTCGCGGCGGAACAGGGCATGGAGATGCGGCGGGCTCACGGCAGCCGCCTCCGCGAGATCCGCGATGGCGACGGTGCGGCCGTAGTTCTTTTCGATGTGGGCGCGGGCGCGGCCGACCGGCGTCACCGCGTCGCGATCTTCCGCTTCCGCCTCTCCCCTCCGGGCCTGCCACCGCAAGGTACCGTAGGCGTACGCGGCCAGGAGATCCAGATCGGGATCGGCCCCGTGATAGTACCGCATCAATTCTTCCGTGAAGGCGAGGCAGGCGTTCGGATCCCGCCAACGGCTGAAGCGCGGCGCGGGCCTCCCGGCGTCGCGGCCGGCGGCCCCCGCGTCGGAGGGGCCCGCGTCGGAGGGGCCCGGGACGGCGGGGCCCGGGACGGAATCCGCCGCGCCGTCCGCGAAGGGCCAGGGGAACTTGACCACCAGGCACTCGTACGGATCGCGGAAGTCATTCCGGTAGATGGTCCGCTCCCCGGTCAGGTGCCAAAGCACGGTCCCCCTGAGGGCGGCGAGGAGCCGCCCCTCGAACTCGAAGAAGCCGCGGCCCGCGGTAATCACCTCCACCTCTTGGAGCCCCGCCGCGATGGTGCGGCCTCCCGCGTCCTGCCCCGGGGGCGCGCGGAAGGTGGAAAGTTGGATGGGTACCATGGCGCATGGTGGCGCCGAACGGGGCGCTCTGGCTAGAGCCGAAAACCTACACGGCTCCCAGGATGAGACTCGAGTTGTGCCCGCCGAACCCGAAGGAATTGGAGAGGGCCGCCTTCATCGGCTTCTTCAGCATCTCGGTCGGCAGGACCACCGGCGGCAGCGCGGGGTCCCGGTTGAAGATGTTGATGTTGGCCGGAACGAGGCCTTCCTTTATGGCGAGCGCGGTGATGATGGCCTCCAGGCCCGCCGTCGCGCCTAGGAGGTGCCCGTGGTAGGACTTGGTGGAGCCCACCGGCGTGGCCGCGGGGTCCCCTTTGATGATCTCCCAGATGCCCTTGAGCTCGGCCACGTCGCCCACCGGGGTCGAGGTGCCGTGCGCATTGATGTACCCCAGGTCGGACGGATTCAGGCGGGCCTTCTCCAGCGCCGCGCGCATGGCGAGGAGCGCGCCCTTCCCTTCGGGGTCGGGGGCGACGAAGTCGTAGGCGTCGCCGGACATGCCGCAGGAGAGCACCTCGCAGATGATCTCGGCGCCGCGTCGCTTCGCGTGCTCGTATTCTTCCAGGATGAGGACGGCGGCGCCTTCGCCCATCACGAAACCGTCTCGGTCCACGTCGTAGGGCCGGGAGGCCGTCTCGGGCGAGTCGTTGCGCGTGGAGACGGCCCGCATGTTCGCGAAGCCGGCGACGGAAACCTCGGAGATGGTGCTCTCCGCGCCGCCCGCCACCATGACGTCCGCGGAGCCGTCGCGGATGATGAGGTCGGCCATGGCGATGGAGTGGTTGGCGGTGGCGCAGGCCGTCTGGAGGCTCAGGTTCGGCCCGGTGAGTCCGTACATCATGCTGATGATGCCCGAGGCCATGTTCCCGATCGACATCGGTATGTAGAAGGGACTCACGCGCCGGTCACCCTTGGTGGCGAGCGCCACCGAGTTCTCGTGCTGCACGTTGAGGCCGCCGATGCCGCTCCCCACGCAGACGCCGATCCGGTGCCGCGCGGTCAAACCCGCGAGCCCGGCCTGCGCTGCGGCTTCCTGCATCGCGGCGACCGCGTAGTGGCAGAAGGCATCCATCCGCTTCGCGTTCTTCTTCATGTCTTCGGGGAAAAAAAGCGCGTAGTCGAAGTCCTTGACCTCTGCGGCGATGCGACAGGAAAGCTTCGAAGCGTCGAAATGGGTGATCCCGCCCACGCCGGATTTACCCGCTTGGATGGAGCTCCACGTTTCCTTCACGGTGTGCCCGATGGGGTTGATCGTCCCCATACCGGTCACGACGACGCGTCTTCCGTCCATAGCATCCTCCTCACGTTTCTCTGACACTGACAGTATCCACTTTTTTGTCGTTTCGTCCTTAGTGAAAATCCGGACTTATTGTGCTATTGTCCGATTCGATCGAAGAAATGAGGCGATCTCGTGAAGCTGCTGTTTTTTATCCGGAGCATACGCGCCGCGGGACGGATCTTCGGACCTGACCGCGAGCCCGACCGCAACATCGACGAACTCGTTTTCGTGCGTTCGGGAGAGGGTTCACTCCTCACCGGGGGGAAGAGTACGCTGCTACGCCCCGGTTCCCTGCTTTTCAATCCCGCAGGGCGGCTCGTCGGCGTCGACGGGCCCCTCGACCTGGTGCAGATCCTCTTCTCCGAAACCCTTTTCTCGCCCTCCGTCCACATGGAAAAGGAGGCCCTCTACGTCCTCGGCGTCGTGAAGATCCACGCGCGCCAGCGGAACGTCGTCACCCTCTCCAAGGTCGGGAGCGAGCGCATGGGCATCCTCCTCGACGCGATGCTGTGGGAATTCCGCAACCGATACCGCGGCTACTCCTGGGCCCTGCGCCTCAAGCTCATCGAACTGCTCATCACGGTGATGCGCGACAAGAACTTCACGATCCCCGTCCGCGGCCTGAAACCTTTCTCCAACACGCGCATCCAGGACGTGATCCTCTATCTCCACGCGGACTATATGAACCCCATCGGCGTGGAGGACGTGCTGCCGACCTGCGGCCTCGGCCGCAGCCAGTTCCACGCCCTCTTCAAGGCGGAAACCGGCCGGACCTTCACCGAATACCTCACCGGGATCCGCTGCGACAAGGCGGCGGAGATCCTCGTCGGCTCGGAGCGGACCATCCTGGATATCGCGATCTCCTGCGGGTTCGGAAACCTGAGCCACTTCTACCACGTGTTCAAGAAGCGGTACGGCACGAGCCCGAAGCGCTACCGGGCAGCCGCCGAGGACCGTGGTATACTCGGCCGATGAACGCAACCAAAGAGATGCTCGACCGCATCGCCTCCGAAGAGTCGGAACTCGTCCTCGATCGGTTCGATGAAGACGACGCCTGGAAGCTCGGCTGCCTGCTCGTGGAAGAAGCGCGCCGCCGCGGCGCGAAAGTCGCCCTCGACGTCCGCCGGAACGGCCAAATCCTCTTCCACGCGGCGCTACCCGGAGCCACCGCCGACAACGACGAATGGATCCGCCGAAAGACCAACGTCGTGTTCCGGTTCGGGAAGAGCTCGCTCGCCGTCGGCGTCTCCCTGGCCCTCGTCTCCACCAGCCTTGAAGAAAAGTACTACGTCAGTTCGATGGAATTCTCGGCCCACGGCGGCTGTTTCCCCATCCGCGTCCGCGGCGTGGGCATCGTCGCCTGCGCGACCGTTTCGGGACTTCCGCAGGAAGAGGACCACGCGCTCGTGGTGGAATGCCTCCGGCGGTTCATGTCCGCGCCGCGCTGAACGGCTCCAGGAGCGCGGCGCGAACCGCCTCCTCGTCCTTCGCGTGGGCGAGGATCGTGACTTGGTCCCATCCCCGCAGCACGGTCCCGCCCTTCGGACTCAGGACTTCCTTCCCGCGGGTCACGAGCGTGATCACCGCCCCGGCCGGGAGCGCGAGGTCGCGGATCGCCGGCCCTTCGGCTCCGCGCGGATCCGGGAGGTCCACCACGATGAGATCCAGGTCGCTGTGGGCCATGGTGATCAGCTCCAGGTTGTAGAGCGGCGCCGGCCGCGACGGGGCGTACAACCCGAGCCACTTTGAGACGACGCCGAGCGTGGATCCCTGCAGGGAGACCGAAAGCAAGACGGCGAAGAACACGAGATTGAAGATGTCCTGCCCCGTCGCGAGGCCCGCCGCCGCCGGATAAGTCGCGAGGACGATCGGCACCGAGCCCCGCAAGCCGGCCCAAGTCATGAAGACCTTGTCCTTCCACGGGAGCTTCATGCCGAGCGTACCGAGCCAGACCGCGGCCGGCCGGGCGATGAAGGTCAGGACGAGGAACAGCACGAGGCCGTCCACCCAGAGGCCGGACCATTGGTGCGGGAAGACCAGGAGTCCCAGGAGCACGAACATCCCGATGTTGGCGATCGTGGATATGGCGGCCGAGAAGTTCGAAACGCCTTGCTTGTGCACGAAAGGCCGATTCCCCAAGACGTAGCCCGCGGTGAAGACCGCGAGCATCCCGCTGGCCTGGACCGCCTCGGCGAGGCCGTAGGTCAGGAGGACGATCCCCAGGAAGAGGACGTAGTAGTAGCCGCGGTCCTGCGGATTGAGGCGGTTGAAGAGCCAGAGCGCGAGCCGGGCCAAGGCCCAGCCGATCAGCGGTCCCATGGCGGCTTTCCAGAGGAAGACGAGGATCAGGAACAGGCCTTGCGATGAGCCGGACGCGAACGTCTGCACCGCCGCGATGGTGAGGAGGATCGCCATCGGGTCGTTCGCCGCGCTCTCGATCTCCAGGGTGGAGGACAGCGAGCGGGGCAGGGCTTGCCGGCGCAGGATCGAGAAAGTCGCCGCCGCGTCGGTGGAAGAGATGATGACGGCGATGAGCAAGGCCTTCTCATTCGGCCAATGGAGAACGAAACGGAGGACCGCGAACGTGGCGGCTGCGGTCAGCACGACGCCCCACGTGGCGAGGCCTCCGGCGGGCAACGCGACCGCCTTGAAGTCATCCTTCTTGGTCCCGAATCCGCCCTGGAACAGGATGAAAACGAGGGCCAGGTTGGCCACCTGATTGGTCAATTCGAAATTGCCGAAATCCCAGAGGTTGAGGACATCGCTGCCGAAGATGATGCCGGCCCCGAGGGCGACTAGGATGACCGGCACGCTCCAGCGGTCGAGCCAGACGGCGGCCAACACGACCGCGATCAGCAATGAAGGCACGACCAGGTACACGATGTTCATGAGGACTCCTCGGGAAAAAAAAGATGGGAATACCGGCAATATACTGCGGCCGGCGCCGAGGAGCAACGAAAAGGTTTCCCGGCGCATCCCCAATCCGATTCCTATTCCTGCGGAGGTTACTCCTTTCGGGACGTACGGGACGTGTGATAGCCGCCCGCGGCCCCGACTCCGGCGATCTCAACGAAGCTGTCCCGTTCCAAGGCGCCGACGCCGGTTACCGCTCCGTGGATACGCGGCAGCGCGTCCGCGGCGACGACGAGATCGGTGACCTCGCGCGCGGAGGAACGGTGCTGATCGCCGTCCAGCCGCTCGAGCCGGATCAACGACTGGGTCGCGCCGCCGGCGCCCGCTTCCAAGGCCGCGCCGAGCGCCGCCTCGGTCTCTCCCTCGGGGCCGTTGATGGTGTAGCTCGCTTGGGCCGGGGCGCCGCCCTGAGAAATCGGGGCGCCGCCCGCCCGCTCGGTTTTCCGCCTCCAGGCGGTGCCGCCGGTCATGACGTCCAGGGCCGCGATGACCTGTTCCATGCTCGCGACGTAGGGTTGGCGACCCACCCATATCCGGGTATCCAGGACGCCGCCGCTCAGGGGATACCAATAACAGAAGCCCGCTCCCGGCCGCCCGAGCTTCATGACGTCGCTCACCAGCCGGAACGCCTCGTCGATATCGTGACGGCTGAGCTGTATCGTCACGATTTCCTTTTCCACGGGGATGGTGATACGGATGAGGCCGAGTTTTCCGCGCGATCCGACGCCCTTGGCGTAGGTCACCACCGGAGCGCCGAGCCCGGCCTCCAGGGAGACCCGGGCTATGGCCTGCCCTTCGCCGCGGGGGACGATGCAGCATAGGCCGGCGAGCTCTTCCTTCGGCCGGCTCGCCCCCGAAGGGCGCTCGATTTCCGTCGCGCGGGGGCTCGCGCCGGCCAGGACGCTTCGCCGGATAACCAGGCTGCCCCGGCCGGGTTCTCCGAAGGCGAACCGCTCCGTAAGGGCGGAAACGAGCGCGTCCTCCGCCGCGGTCGGAACGCGGAAACGCACGACATCCACCAATTCCTCGAGGAGCGGACGGACGCCGCGTCGCTGCCGCTGTTCGCTCAGGAGCGTTCTCCGGGCCGATTGGAGGGTGTACTCGACCACGCCGAGCGCGCCCAAGGCTTGATGGTACGCCGCGGGGCCCTGCCGCGGAACGATGCAGGTGATCTGCGAGGCGACGAGGGCGTCGGTCGGTCGGAAGAGCGCATCGATCATCGCGCGCCTCCCATCGATGCCGCGCGCCGGCGGTCCGTGAACAAACCGGCGATGAGCACGCCGAGTATCGGGAATCCCGACGCGAGGGTGAGGATGCCGAAACTCTCGGCCGCCCCGAGCGTGCCTCCCAACCCCGCGCCGACCGCGAGCACGAGCGGCGTGGTGATGGACGCGGTGGTCGCGCCCCCCGCGTCCCAGGCTATTCCGGTGAACAACTCCGAGGAGACGACCGTAAACGCCAGGATCAACGCGTACAGGGGACCGTTGATCCACAGCAGCGGAATTTGCCAGAGGAGCATCGCGAATCCCGCCAGGGTACCGGCGCCGACTCCGGCGGATACGATCATCACCATACGCTGGCGGGGAAAAACCCCGACCGTCACGTTTTCCAGGGTAACCCCCAACGCCGCCACCGCGGGCTCCACGAGGGTGGTCGTAAAGCCGAGTCCGAACGCGACGAGGAGCAGGACTAGCCACCCCCCGATGCCCGGGACGCGCGCCGCGGACCGGGGAATATGGAGGTAGTCGCCCGTCGCCGGGTCGAGCCGCTCGGGATGGTAGGGAACGGGCGCGAAGCCCTTCGCCCCGGCTAACATGAAGAAACGCTGCGTACCGCCGCCTTCCGCAGGAGCCGCGAAAACCATGGACGGATCGAAGGCGGGAATGACTACGGCATGTTCGGGATGGTCGATGGGCCGAAAGAGGGACGTGAGGTTGACCCCGCTCTGATTGCCGAGGCGTAGCAGGCCGATCTCCACCCCCGCGGTAAAGAGCGTCATGCCGGCCATGCAGAACGCCAGGCCGAGGGCCGTCTGATCCGGCCACGGGATTTTCCGGCGGAGTACCAGCACCACGATCGCGACGAGCATGAGCGCGAGCGGTATCACCGCCCGCGCCGCCGCCCGGGCGTTTTCCAGAAGCGCCGATCCGAGCGAAACCGCCGAGGCCGTTTTCGAGACCGACGCTCCATCCCGGTTCCCGCTCCCGGCGTGCGATCCGTCCCGATTCGCGATGCCGGTCCGCTCTTCTTCCGTCAGGTGTTCGGTGGCCCAGCGGTCGTAGTCCGCCTCGTTCGAGAACAACTGCGCGGCATAGGCCGCCTGGTCTCCGGCGACGAACGCGGAGCGGCTCATCGGAGACGGGACGGTCGGCAGGAGGAAGAGGGCGAGGACCAATACCGTCACTATGGGCACGAGCGAAGCGAGTGCGACGGAACCGAATCCGGACCCTTCGCCGGATTCGGTTCCTCCCATACGGGACAATCCGACGCCGAGCGCGAGCATAAGCGGGACGGTGACGTCCGACGTGGTGATGGCCCCGCTGTCCCACGCGAGTCCGTTGATCAAACCGAGGTTCGGTATGATCCGGGCCAGAATGGAGAAGCCCAACACGATGAGCACGCATATGCCCAACACGGGTTTGAGCGACCAGCCCAGCAGGGATCGCAGAATGCCCAAGGCGAAGGCGATTCCGACGCCGACGCCTATCGCTATCACGAGGAGGAAGGAATGGCGCCCCAGCAAAACGAAGAGGAGCGGCGCGTCCCAGGGCATCACGCTCGCGCCCATATGCTGCAGGACGGCGATGGAGGGTTCGGCCATAGTCCCCAGGAGCCCCAGGAAAAAGACCACGGTCAGGATACCGGGGAGCCGCACGCGGCGGGGGAGATTCACGCCGCAGAGTTCCCCGAGCGGCATCACCGCGAGCATCAAGCCCTCCAAGAAGGCCGACAACCCCACGACGACCATGACGACGCCGAGCGCGACGAAGCCCGCCTCGCGCACCGGCACGCCGAGCACGAAGATTTGTACGGCGAGAAGATACAGCACGACCGGAATGGCTGAACGGAGCTGCTCGGATATCCGCGCCCAAATATAGTTACCTATCAGGGCGGTGCTCTGCGAAAAGGGGAGTTTCGTCAATTTCAATCGTTGCGTCACGCTTTCTTGCTGTCCACCACGCACTGCCCGCGGCCGAGCCTCACGGCCTGGGCGAGCGCGCGACGCGCCCGCTCCAGCGTGGCTTCTCCGGCGAGCGGGGAGCCTATCGCGGCTCCCACCGAGCCGCCGATCCAAATGGCTCCCGTGGCATGCTCCACGGGGCGGCCGATCATTTCCAGAAGATGACCCGCTCGTTCGGTCGCGACGACCTCCGAGCGGTCGGGCACGACCGCCACGACGGACGCGAACTCCTCGCCGTCCGTGCGCGCGGCGATTCCGTCCTCCCCGGCCACCATGACGACGCGGGCGGCCACTTCCACGAGCACGGCGTCCGCGACCGCCTGGCCGCGGGAGGCGATCAAGGGCTGGAAGTCGTCGAGGCGCGCGACGATGACGACGATGCCTTTCCCGTCCGCGGCGAGGCGCGGCCCCTTCTCCGCGAACCAGGCGAAGAGGCCGTTCGTGTTGGCAAGGCCGGTCAGCGGGTCGATGCGATCGGCCGGAATCTGTTTCTCCGCGGGCGGGGAGGGCGGTACGGGCGCGGCCGCGCTCGCCGCGCTCGGCTTCTCGATCTTTGCCTCAGGAGCGTTCTTCGGGCCGACGCGGGAGAGCAGGAGGTAGGCGACGAGCCCCGCCGCGACGGTAGCGATGAGCGCGGCCGGCCAACCGCCGGCCATGGCCACTGCCGCGCCCGATAGGGTCGAGAGGGCGGCGAATAGAGCCCCGAGAACGGACGGTCCGCCGCGGAGGCGCGGGTCATCATGGGTCTTCATATCATTCATTATCGACCGATTCTCTTCCGGCCGCAGCATCTTTCGTCGCAAGGCCGGCCGCCGCGCGCTTTGCGGCGGGGTGGTTGATCCCGACGGCTCCCGCGCGTTACGATACCCGCCTATACGCGACCGGCGCCGAAGATGGAGCACCATCGGGAAGCGGCAATACACTGTTCCGACCGCGCGCCTGGGCCGGACGATCCCATCAAGGAGACCTCAATGCCCAAGAACGCAGTAGCCGCCTACCTCGCCAAGACGCGCCCCGAGGCCATCGACACCGCCCTCCTCGCCTACCTCTGCAACCTGCAGGAAACCGCCGCCGTCGCCCCGGAGATCGCCTCCTCCATCGTGAAGGAGCTGGAGAACCAGCGGAAGCGGGTGAAGCTCATCGCGAGCGAGAATTACTGCTCCATGGCCGTGCAGCTCGCCATGGGCAACCTGCTCACCGACAAGTACGCCGAGGGCATGCCCGACCACCGCTTCTACGCGGGCAACGAGAACGTCGACGCGATCGAGTCCCTGGCCGCGGAGGAAGCCCGCAAGCTCTTCGGGGCCGAATACGCAAACGTCCAGCCCCACTGCGGCGCGGACGCCAACATCCTGGCGTACTGGGCCATCCTGTCCACCCGCGTCGAATCCCCCCTGCTGGAGAAGTTCGGCGAGACCAACCTCTACAAGCTCACCGACGCCCAGTGGAAGGAGCTCAAGACCGCCCTCGGCAACCAGCGCCTCCTCGGCCTGGACTACTATTCCGGCGGCCACCTCACCCACGGCTACCGGCACAACATGTCGGCCCGCATGTTCGACGTGTACGGCTACTCGGTCTCCAAGGAGACCGGCCTCCTGGACTACGACGCCATAGAGAAGCAGGCGGTCGAGGTGAAGCCCCTCATCCTGCTCGCCGGCTATTCCGCCTATCCGCGGAAGATCGACTTCAAGCGCATGCGCTCGATCGCCGACAAGGTCGGGGCCGTCTTCATGGTCGACATGGCGCATTTCGCCGGCCTCGTGGCGGGCGGCGTGTTCACGGGCGACTACAGCCCCTTCCCGCACGCCCACGTCGTGACGACCACCACCCACAAGACGCTCCGCGGCCCCCGCGCGGGTATGGTCCTCTCCACCATGGAATTCGCCGAGGCCCTGGACAAGGGTTGCCCGCTGACCATGGGCGGCCCGCTCCCCCACGTCATCGCCGCCAAGGCCGTCGCCTTCCGCGAGGCGGGGGCTCCCGCCTTCAAGGCCTACGCCGCCAAGATCGTCCAGAACTCCCAGGCCCTCGCCGCCTCGTTCATGCAGAACGGGCTCGACGTCCTCACGGGAGGCACGGACAACCACCTCATGCTCGTGAACGTCCGCGGCCTCGGCCTCACCGGCCGGCAGGCGGAGAGCGCCCTCCACGAGTGCGGCATCACCCTGAACCGGAACAGCCTCCCCTTCGATCCGAACGGACCCTGGTACACCTCGGGTCTCCGCATCGGCACGGCCGCGACGACCTCCCTCGGCATGGGAACCGAAGAGATGAAGGAACTCGGCTCGATCATTTCCCTGGTGCTCAAGAACACGACGCCGGCTCCCGACGGAAAGGACCCCGCCAAGAAGAGCAAGGCCAAGTACGTGGTGGAGAGCGCGGCCAAGGCCGAGGCCCTGTCCCGCGTGGAGAAGCTCCTGGGCCGCTTCCCGGTCTACCCTGAGTTGGACCTGGCGCTCCTCAAGGACGCCTTCGTGCAATAAGGGAAGGAGGAGACCGTGGGGACCTTCCTGTTCTACGCGTCGAAGGTCCTCCGGCCCTTCCTGACCTCGCCGCTCTTCCTCTGCACGGTCGTCGCGGCGGCAGCCCTGATCGCGCTCCCCGCCGCCACGATCGGCAGGCGGTTCCTCAAGCGGCTGGGGCTCCTCGCCCTCGCGTCGCTCGCGATCCTGTCGTTGCCCGTGACCGTCACCGCGCTGGCGCGGATATGGGAAACGCCGCGGGGGTCGATCACGACCCTTGAGCAGTCCGCCCCGTTCGACGCGATCGTCGTGCTCGGAGGCAGCGTCTATCCGCGCCTCTCCTCCGCGGAACACCTCGAGCTCGGGGACTCGGCCGAACGCCTCGTCGCGGCGGCGCGGCTGCAGCATGCGGGCATCGCCCCGAAAGTGCTCTTCACGGGCGGTTCCGGCGATATCGGCGACCAGGCCAAGAAGGAAGCCCCGTACGCGGCGGCTCTCCTCAAGCTGCTCGGAGTTCCCGAATCGGCGCTGATCGCGGAATCGGAATCCCGCAACACGCACGAGAACGCGATCCTGTCCAAGCCGATCCTGGAAGCGGCCGGCGCCCGGCGCGTCGTCCTGGTCACGTCGGCCTGGCACATGCGCCGCTCCGCGGCGATCTTCCGCAAGGCCGGATACGACTTCGTTCCCTACGCCGTGGACCGCCTCGCCGAACCCTTCTCCCTGCCGCGGAGCGTAGTCCCGGACGCCGACGCGCTGGAAAAGACCACCCGCTTACTCACCGAGATCGTCGGCACCGTCGCGTACCGGATGCTCGGCCGCCTCTAGCGCCGCGGCCGGAAACCTCTCAGGAAGCGGGGATCGCCGCGCCTTCGGTGAGCGGGGGCGTATTCTCCGTCGCCGCGCCCGGGACCGGAGCCGCGGATTCCGCGTCCGGACTTCCCTCCGCGTTCTCCGATCCGGTCTCCGCGGACGGCGCCGGGGCGCTCTCGCCTTCGCTCATCGCGGGCACCGCGGCCGCGTCCCCATCGATCGTCGGAAGGACCGTCGGCGGCGGCGGCATATCGGAAGCGGCGCCCGAACCGAACCGTTTGTCCAGATACGCGTACCGGCTCTTCAGGATGCCGTTCTTGCCGAACGAATACGGCGTATAGCGAATGGGCGAGGACAGGAGCGTCACGAGGCGTATCGCCTGGTCGCGCGACAGGGAGGCGACCGACGCCTTGTAGTGGTGGCGCGACGCGGCCTCGATCCCGAAAACGCCCTTGCCCCACTCCGCGTAGTTGAAGTACAGCTCCAGGATGCGCTCCTTGCCGAGGATGGCCTCCATCTCGAGCGCGATGATCACTTCCAGGTACTTGCGTAGATAGCTCTTCTCCGGCACGAGGAAGATGGTCCGCGCCGTCTGCATGGTGATGGTGCTGCCGCCGTAGATGGGTTCGCCGAAACGTTTGTTGAGCTGGTACGCGTTCTTGATGGCGGCGGGCATGATGCCGTGGTGTTCCCAGAAATTCCCGTCTTCCACGCGGACCGCCATGTTCCGCGTCGCCTTGGGAATCTTGGCGAGGGGGACGTAACGCGGCCGCGCGATCTTCCAGCCGAGATCGAATTTCCGGTAGAGCATGAGGGTGGTCGCCGCGGGGTTCACGGTCTTGAATACGACGAGCGCGAACGAGGTCGAGAGGATGAAGACGAGGTGCGCGGCGACCACCGCGCGGCAGACGGCCAAGCCCATGCGGATGGGCCGCGGCCGACGGGCCGCGGCGGCTTTCGCGGCCGCCGACCCGTTCCAGCGACGCGCGACGAAGCCGAGCAGGCGAGCGGGAATATCCTTCCCGAAGGGCGCGGCGGCCAGGACGGCGGCTGCGGCGGCCGGCGAGTCGGTAGAGAAGGTATCCAAGGCGAACGGCTGAACCGCGGGCGAAGGCCGGGCGGACCGGGGGCTGCGGGGCATGACGGCGGCCAGTATAGCCGGAACCCGCCGCCCTCGTATAGGCACCTCCAAAACCTCCACAGCGTTGGAGGTGCCGACCTTCGACCCTTAGTTCGTGATACCCTTGTAGAACGCCGCCATCACGTGGAACGCCGCCTTCTTCACCTTCCGTTCCGCGTCGATGAGGCCCTTGCGGTTGAACAGCTCCTGGTAGCGGTTGAGGCGTCGCGGGCATCGGAAATCGTAGAGGATCCACGGCGTCGTACCCACGATGTACGGACAGGAAGCGATGACCTCCACCTGCTTCTCGTACAGGCGCCGCTGCTTGTCCTCCGTCCACAGGTCGTCCACGGTCCCGCGCGCGCCGAGCCGCGCGTCGCCGCCGAACTCGGTGATGATGACCGGCTTCGACGGATCCGAGTTGGAGAGGATGCGCGGAAGTTTGGAGAAGTCCGGATCGTACCAGCCGTAGTATTCGTTGATGCCGATGATGTCGAGCGCCTCTACCAATCGGTCCTGGATGGCGAGCTTCTCGTGGTTGATTAGGCAGGCCGCGGAGATGGGCCGCGTGCCGTCCAGCGCGCGGGCGGCCGCCGCGAGGCGCGACATGAAGGAGAGCCGGCCGTCGGTATCGGCGTTCTCGTTACCCACCGACCAGATCGCGACGCTCGCGCGGTTCCGATCGCGGAGCACGAGTTCGGCGAGCTGGTTCTCCGCGTCCGCGTACGTCGCCTCGTTCTCGAAGGCGATGGCCCAGTAGACGGGAACCTCCTCCCAGAGCAGGACGCCCTCCTCGTCGGCGATGCGCGCGAAGCGGCCGTCGTGCGGATAATGCGCCAAACGGAGGAAGCAGCCGTTCATCTCCTTGAGGTGGGCGATGGTGGACCTGATCGTCGCCTCGTCCGTGGTCTTGCCCATGAGGTAGTGGTCCTCGTGCACGCAGACGCCCTTGAGGAAGACGGGATTCCCGTTGAGGAGGACGGTCCGGCCCTCCACGCGGATTTCCCTGAAACCGATCTTGTCGCGGACGACGTCGCCCGCCCCCGCGGCCGAGAGCGCCTTCGCGCCC
>JAEXTK010000183.1 GCA_023406985.1 Spirochaetota bacterium
CGCGGACCGACGCGGCCGGTCTGGCCCCCCACCATGACCCCGCCCGCGCGGACGGCGTCGCAGACGTACCGTCCCACCGCGGCTTCCAGGATCCCGTCCGATCCCGCGTAATCGCGCTTGAGCGCCTCGTGCAGGGCGCTCTCTTTTTCCATTCCGATGCGATTACCGGCGCGCATAGCGCTCCAGTTCTTCCGCCCCGGCCAGTTCCAGATGGTGGTAGGTCGCGCTGCCGCCCCGTTCCTCCTTCACGACGATCTTGACCACCCTGAACGCGATCATCCGGCTCGTGGCCAAGGGGAAGCTGAGCGGCCGGCCGTTGATATCGACGAGATCGTCGAAGCGGAGCCTCCCCGGTATCTCCTGAACGTCCCCTTCCGGGAACACGATGAAGTGTTCGTCTAGCCTCATATCTCCAGAATATCGCATCTCGTTAGTCCCTCACAACCGGTTTTTTATCTACTTAACGAGCATGTAGTGCTATCGGCGTAAAACCTGCACAAAAAATGATTTACCCCGGTTTCATTGATTGACGTGACAAATTTCCGTGTAAATAATGGTATCGAGTGGGAGAAAGTGGGAGAAAATAGGAAAAAGTGGAATGGAGTTGTTAACGGGTGAGTTTAGGAACACATTGGATGACAAGGGGCGGGTGAGTCTTCCCGCCCGACTCCGGACGGAGCTGCCGGGCAACATCCTCGTGCTCACCCAGGGGGTCGATCGCTGCCTCTGGCTCTTCCCGCCTGAACAGTGGAAGACCCTCTCCAGGAAACTGATGGAAACCACCTCTCCCTTCCAGGCGCGCGCGCGGTTGGTCCAGCGTCGGATCATCGCTCCCGCGCAAGAAGTGGAAGTCGATAAGGCCGGCCGGATCGCCGTGCCCCAGAGCCTTCGGGAATTCGCCGCGTTGACGAAGGAATGCGTCATCCTCGGCATCGACAAGTACGTAGAAATTTGGGATTCCGACCAGTACAAGGCGTACTGGGAAGAAAATGAAGCCGAATTCCGCGCCGCGGCCGAAGAACTCGGTTCGGTGCTGCTGTAGGGGAGGCCGCCGTGGAAATCGTCCATACTCCGGTACTCCTTGAAGAGGCCATCGCCTACCTCGCGCCCCGCGGGGAGGGGGAGCTCATGGTGGACGCGACCCTCGGTGAGGGCGGCCATAGCGAAGCCTTCCTTGCGCGTTTCCCGTCCCTCAAGATCATCGGCGTGGACGCCGATCCCGATATCCAAAAAGTCGCCCGCGAACGCCTCTCCCGCTTCGGCGAGCGGATCCATTTCTACAACGGCTGGTCCCACGACTTCTTCGCGGACCTTCCGGCCGAAATCAAGCGTCCCGATACGATCCTCATCGACCTGGGCATCAGTCTCTTCCATTATGAGAAGAGCGGCCGCGGTTTCAGTTTCCGCGTGGACGAAGAGCTGGATATGCGGATCGATCCGTCCGCGCCGCTGAGCGCGGCCGACATCGTCGCTTCCATGAAGGAGACCGAGCTCGCGGACTTGATCTATCGGAACGCGGATGAACGCTTCTCCCGCCGCATCGCACGGGCCATCGTGGAAGCCCGCGGACGATCCCGGATACGGACGACCGCAGCCCTGGCTTCCATCGTGGAGGGCGCGGTGCCCGCCCAGTACCGGAGGGGGCCCATCCATGCGGCGACGCGGACCTTCCAGGCGCTCAGGATAGCCGTCAACGGCGAACTCGACCGGCTCGAGGAACTCCTGGAGGCCGCGCTCCGCGTCCTGGAAGTCGGCGGCAGGATGGGCGTCATCACCTTCCACTCCCTGGAAGACCGGATCGTCAAAAACTTCTTCAGGGAGAAGAACAAGGACTGCACCTGTCCTCCCGAAGCGCCGATATGTACGTGTGGGGGACGTCGAACCGTCAAACTCCTGACGAAGAAGCCCGTGGGAGCGACCGATGCGGAGCTCCGCGCGAATCCTCCTTCCCGAAGCGCGAAGCTCAGGGTCGCCGAAAAATTGCTGGACGAGGACGGACCTCGATGAAACGGAGAATACTGCTGTACGCCATCGCGCTGACGATACCCCTCATCCTGGGCCTGGACTCCTGGCAGACGGCCCGCTACGCCCGCGTGGACGCTGAATTGCGGGCCTTGGAGGATCAGCAGCGGGAATGGCTGGAGAGCAACAAGCGTCTCATCGCCGGCATCGCGGTCCTCGGGTCTTCCCAGCGGATAGAGGCCATCGCGCGGGACGAATTGAAGCTGCGCAAGGTGGAGCCGGAAGCGATCCTGCAGATCGGCATCGCGCGGAGGAGGGGAGTCGATGGCTGAGCCTCTCCTCATGACGGCCGCGGAATTGGCGGAAGCCGTCGGCGGAACCGTCCTCGCGGCCGCCGATCCGCGGACCATCGCGTTCTCTTCGGTGACGATCGATAGCCGGACCGTCGCGGAAGGGGCCCTCTTCGTCGCCTTGATCGGCAGCGAACGCGATGGCCACGATTTTATCGGCCGGGCCTTCGCCGCGGGGGCCACGGTCGCCCTCGCCGCCGCCTCCCGTATGGAGAAGGATGGAGCGGCGCTCCGTTCGGCCGCCGAAAAGGCCGGCGCCGCCCTCGTGGTGGCGGCTGACACGCTCAAGGCGCTCCAGGACGCGGCCGCCGCCTATCTGGACCGTTTCCCCGGCCTCCTCAGGATCGGCGTCACCGGCTCATCCGGGAAGACGACCACGAAGGAGTTGGCCGCCGCGATGATCGGGACGGAGAAAAAGGTCGTCGTAAATCTCGGGAATCTCAACTCGGAGACGGGGCTACCGCTCTCCACCTTCGCGGTGAGGGCCGACCATGAAGTCGGCCTCTTCGAGATGGGCATGAACCGTCGCGGGGAGATCGGGGAGCTCGCCGCGGTCCTGCGTCCTCATATCGCCCTCGTCACGAACGTCGGGACCGCCCATATCGGGATTCTCGGCAGCCGGGAAGCGATCGCCGAGGAAAAAAGAGCGATTTTTTCGAAATTCACCGGGAAGGAAATCGCCCTGGTCGGCGAGGACGAGGAATACGCGGATTTCCTGGTCGCCGGCCTCAAGGGGACGGCGCGCCGCTTCGGCCCCGCCTCCCTGCCGGCCTTCGGCGGCGCGCGGAGCCTGGGTTTGGACGGTACGGAAATCGTCTGGGCCGGCAAAACCGCGCGCCTCGCGCTGCCCGGCGCCCACAACTTGGCGAACGCCCTCGCGGCGGCGGCCATAGCCGAGGCCGCGGGCGCCTCCGCCAATGCCATCCGGCAGGGAATCGAGGCGGCCAGGCCGCTCTTCGGGCGCGGCGAGGTCCTCCGCGGCGAGGTGACCGTGGTACGCGATTGCTATAACGCGAACCCTGAAGCCACCGAGGCCGCGATCGCCTTCTGCGATTCGGTGGAGTGGAACGGCCGGCGCGTATACGTGGTCGGCTCTATGTTGGAGCTCGGAGCGCGGTCGGCCGCGGAACATCGGCGCATCGGCGCCGCCCTCGCATCTTCCCGCGCGGACGCCGTGGTCCTGTTCGGCAGCGAGACGGAGGACGCGCGCGCCGCCTTCGGAGGAGCTGCGTCAGGGGCGGATAAGCGCGTTTTCAGGACCGACGATATCGACGAACTGTCCCGCATCGTCGCGGGCCTCGTGGCGCCGGGCGACCTCGTGCTTCTCAAAGGGTCGCGCGGAACCGCCCTGGAACGCCTTACCGGGACGCTCCTCCCGGGGAAAGGAGCGTAGGCCATGCTGCTAGAATACTTGTACCCGCTGGTGAAGGTGTTCACCCCCTTCAACGTTTTCCGGTATCTCACCTTCCGCGGCGCCTACGCGGCGTTGACCGCTCTGCTCATCGCCTACCTGTTCGGCCCGCGGATCATCGAGGCGCTCCGATCCCTCAAGGTCGGCCAGTCCATCCGGAACGACGGTCCGCAGACCCACCTCAAGAAGGGCGGCACGCCGACCATGGGCGGCGTCCTCATCATCCTCGCGGTCGTCGTGGCGGTTCTCCTCTGGCAGGACCTGGACAACTTCCACGTCTGGCTCACCCTGGCCGCCTTCGTGGGGTTCGGCGCCGTCGGCTTCCTGGACGATTACCTCAAGGTGTCGCGACGGAATTCCGCGGGCCTCCCGGCCTGGGCCAAGCTCGTCCTGCAGTTCATCGTGGCCATCGCCATCTCCGTGACGCTCTACTATACCGACGACGAGCGCATCACCTATCTCTACCTTCCGTTCTTCAAGAATCCCGTGCTGGACCTCGGCCTGCTCTGGATACCGTTCGCGGTTCTGCTCCTCGTCGGCGAGTCGAACGCGGTGAACCTCACCGACGGCTTGGACGGCCTCGCTACGGGGCTCGTGATCCTCGTATTCATCACGCTCTCGGTGCTGACCTATCTCTCCGGCCGAACCGACTACGCGGAGTACCTCGGCATTCCGCGGATCCGCGGCGCCGGCGAGCTCACCGTGTTCTGCCTGGCCATGGTGGGGTCCTGCGTCGGCTTCCTCTGGTTCAACGCCCACCCCGCCGAGGTCTTCATGGGCGACGTCGGCAGCCTCGCGATGGGCGGAGCCATCGCGACCGTCTCCCTGATCATCAAGCGCGAGATCCTAGTCCTCGTCATCGCCGGCGTCTTCGTGCTCGAGGCCGCCTCGGTGATGATCCAGGTCGCTTCCTTCAAATTGCGCAAGAAACGCGTCTTCAAGATGGCGCCGCTTCATCACCATTTCGAGCTTTCGGGCTGGGCGGAAACCAAGGTGGTCGTCCGGTTCTGGATACTCGGCGGCCTCTTCTCCATCGTGGCCCTTTCTACCTTGAAGATACAATGAGCGCCTATCGTTTGGACGTACAGCGTTCGGTCGCCGGAAAAGGCAGCGACCCGATCCTGGTCTCCTCCATCATCCTGCTCGTCGGAGTCGGGATGGTCGCGCTCTATTCGGCCTCCACCGCCTTCGCCGAGCGGTTCTTCGGCGATTCCGCGTATTTCCTCCGGAAGCAGGCCGTCTTCGCCGCCGTCGGGTTGGTATTCTTCTTCGTCGCCGCCCGCATCGACTTGGAATTCGTCCGCCGTTTCGTGAAGCCCCTCGTGCTCGGCTCGGTGATCCTCTGCCTCCTGACCTTCATCCCGGGCATCGGCATGGTCAAGAACGGCGCGGCTCGATGGATCAGGGTCGGCCCCTCCTCCTACCAGCCGTCCGAACTCGTGAAGCTCGTCTTACCGCTCTATCTGGCGCACATCTTCGCGAAGAAAGAGGATAGGCTCGACGAGGCGTCCTCCGGCGTCCTGCCGCCCGCGATCATCACGACGCTCTTCTGCCTGCTCGTGTACCTGCAGAACAACTTCTCCACGGCCCTCTTCATCGCCCTCAACGCCCTGGTCCTGTTCTTCCTCGCGGGCGTCCGCTTCCGCCATTTCATCGGGGCAGCCGCGGTCTCCATCCCGCTCGCGGTGCTCCTCATCTTCACCAAGGAACATCGTCTCCGCCGGGTCCTGACCTTCTTCAGGCCGGAATGGGACCCGCTCGGTGCCGGCTACCAGGTGCGTTCGTCGGTGGACACCGTGGCCTCGGGAGGCTTCTGGGGCAAGGGTCTCGGACAAGGCACCCGGAAAATCGCGAACGTCCCGGAGATCCACTCGGACTTCGTGTTCGCCGCCTATTCCGAAGAGATGGGGTTCATCGGCGTCGTGCTCATCTTCCTGCTCTTCGCGGTCTTCGCCATCCGCGGGTATCGGTCGGCCCTCAGGTCGGGCGATACCTTTAAGCGACTTCTCGCCTGCGGGCTCGTGACCGTCATGACCGCCCAAGCCCTGCTCAACGTGGCCGTGGTCGTCGGCGCCGTGCCGGCTACGGGCGTACCGCTTCCGTTCTTTTCCGCCGGCGGTTCTTCGCTGGCGACCACCCTGTTCGCCGCGGGACTCATCGTGAACGTTTCGCGCGACGCCGACCGTCCGGAGGTTATCGATGTCTGACGGCTATCTTTTCCTGGACGATTCGGTACGGACGGAGAGCGAGGGGCCGACCAGGCTCGAACGCGTCCTCAAGGTCGCGGCGGTCGTTCTTTCCGTCGCCCTCGCGGTGGAGCTCGTTTGGTTCCTCGGCGTAACGCCCTGCCTTCCCTTCTCCCGCGTGGAAGTCGCCGCGATCGAGGGGCTCTCCGAGGATACGATCCTCCGGACGGCCGGCATCGGCGCGAAGTCGTCCTTCATTTCCGTCGATGCCGCCGCGGCGGAGAGCGCCCTGGAGGCCCTACCGCTCGTGGAGTCGGCCCGCGTCGTGAAGCGCTTCCCGGACCGCCTCTCCGTGGCGGTCACCAAGCGGACCGCGGTCGCGATCGCCCTCGCCGAGCTGGACGGACGCACGGTGCCGATAGCCTTTGACCGGTTCGGCGTCGTCTTCAACGTGGCCTCCGGCGCCGCGGCCGCGGACTTGCTCGGCGCCGCGCACGGCCCGGTGATTTCCGGCATGGTCTTCGAACGGCCCGCGCCGGGCGCGCGGCTGCCGTCCTTCTTGGACGGGTTCCTCGCCGATCTGGATCGGCTCCGGAGGGAATCCCCGGCCCTGCTCGACTCCTTGTCGGAGATCCGCATCCAGAAGCGCGCGTACGACGGCTACGAACTGCTCCTGTATCCCGCGCGCTATCCGGTGCGCGTCCGGATCGGCGCGGAGTTGAATGAAGAGGTCCTTCGGTATATGATGCTCGTGCTCGACGTGCTCGCGTCCAAAGGAATCGAAGCCGACGAGATCGATTTCCGCACGGGTACCGCGGCGTACCGGGCGAAGGAGGCCTCCTCTGGCTAGCGACGGTTTGGTCGTCGGCCTCGACATCGGCACGACGAAAGTCTGCGCCGTAATCGGCGAGCGCAACGAAAGCGGCACCCTGGAGATCACCGGCGTGGGCGTGAGCCCTTCCACCGGCCTCCGGAAGGGCGTCGTCGTCAATATAGAATCGACTCTCCGCTCCGTCTCGGCCGCCGTGGAGGCTGCCGAGATGATGAGCGGCCGCGAAGTCCACGCGTGCTGGACCGGCATCGGCGGGGCCCACATCGACGGGCTCAATTCCCGCGGCGTCGTCGCGGTGACCGGAAAGGGCAAGGATACCCGCGAGATCGGACAAGAGGACGTGGAACGCGTCATCGAGGCCGCCCGCGCCGTGGTCATACCCATGGACCGGCAGGTCCTCCACGTCATCCCGCAGTCCTACATCGTGGACGACCAGAAGGGCATCCGGAACCCCCTCGACATGATCGGGGTTCGCCTGGAAGCGGAGGTCCACATCATCACCGGCTCGGTCACGAGCGCGCAGAACCTCGTGAAGTGCGTGAACCGCGCCGGCTTCCGGGTCAACGATCTCATCCTCCAGTCCCTCGCCGCGGGCCGGTCCACCCTGACCGCGGAAGAGAAGGAGCTCGGCGTGGCCCTCCTGGACCTGGGCGGCGGGACTACCGATATACTCGTCTATTCCGAGGGCGCCCCCTACTTCACGACGACCGTACCGGTCGGCGGGACGCAGGTGACGAGCGACCTCTCCATCCTCAAGAACGTGGCCTTCGAGACGGCGGAGCGCATCAAGCTGGACGCCGGCTGCTGCTGGGCGCCGCTCCTGGAAGCCGACGACGACATCATCGTCCCCGGCGTGGGGGGGGGGCCCCCCCCCCCCCCCACCCCGCGCCGCCCCAAGA
>JAEXTK010000199.1 GCA_023406985.1 Spirochaetota bacterium
GGCTGTGAGGACGCCGCGGAGCGGCGCCCTCCTTGCAGAAAATCAAAAGGCCCGCGTCACCTGACGCGGCCCTCGACCAAAGATCGGGCTGAGAGGATTTGAACCTCCGACATCTTGGTCCCGAACCAAGCGCGCTAGCCCCTGCGCTACAGCCCGATGGAAAAAAAGCCCGTCCTGAGCGGACGGGCTAGACGGGAGCGACGGGGCTCGAACCCGCGATCTCCGGCTTGACAGGCCAGCGCGATAACCAGCTTCGCTACGCCCCCGTTACGTTGGTGACTATACAGAAGGGGGCGATTTGTGTCAAGCGCCTCCATTCCGGAAAAAGGCGGCGATATTGACGCCTCCGTCGGCGCATGGTATGGTTTGAGCCCGTCGGGGTCCCCGGGACGCCGTCGCAATTCCGTCCGCGTCACGCACGCAGTGAGGTACATAAACCTATGGCAGCCAAGGAAAAAAAGCCGGCCGGGGAACGCGGTAATTCCGCGATGGCCGATCTTTCCACCCGTTTCCACGCGCATCCTTTCCTCTTCGTCGGAACGATCCTCATCCTCGCCTTTACGATCATAGCCTTCGTGCTCGTCCCCGCCGCCGCCCCGTCCGCCGCGGGGAGCGGAAAGCTCTCCTTCGGCTCCTACGATGGCGTTCCCATCGAGTACGCCCAGGGGAACTATTTCGCGGAACAGCGCGATTACTTCAACCAGCAGTTCCGCGCGTCCGGCCAGGATCAGAACCTCCAATTCGCCGCCTTCCAGATTTGGAGAGCGGCCTTTGAGAGCACCGTGATCCACGTCGCCGCGCTCCAGGACATGAAGAAAGCCGGCTTCGTCGTGCCCTCCGCCGTCATCGACCGGCTCATGGCCCAGCACCCCGCCTTCCAGGAGAACGGCCGTTTCTCCGCTGCCAAGTACCGTGCCATGTCCGACGCGGAACGCCTCGCCCTCCGAGAATCCCTCAAGGCCAACTACGCCATGTCGCGCTACGTCGCCGACACCGTCGATCTCCGCGTCCCTACCAAGGAAAAGGAGTTCATGAAGACGCTCGCGTCTCCGGAGCGCAGCTTCGAGATGGTCGCCTTCCCGCTCTCGAGCTATCCCGCTTCCGAAGTCGCGGCCTACGCGGCCGAAAAGAGCGGGCTGTTCCGCATCGTCCACCTCTCCAAGATCACGATCAGTTCGAGCGAAGCCGACGCCAAGAAGGTGCTCGCCTCCGTGAAAGACGGCGGCACGAGCTTTGAGGATGCCGCGAAGACCCACTCCAAGGACGAACTCGCCGACAAGGGCGGAGACATGGGCACGCGCCACGCCTTCGAACTGGCTACCGAGATCACCGATGAGGCGGCGCGCACGGCGGTGCTCGCGCTCAAGACGGGCGAACTCAGCGGCGTGGTCAAGGTTCCCGCCGGATGGGCCTTCTTCCGCTGCGAAGAGGCGACCCGCGACGCGGACTTCACCGATTCGGCCACCCTCGACAAGGTGCGCGGCTATATCACCGATTTCGAGCGCGGCCGCATAGAAGACTGGCTCATCGCCCGGGCGGAGGCCTTCATCGCGGAGGCCAAGGCCGGTAATTTCGATGCCGCCGCGCGGAACGCGGGGCTCCCGAAGAAGGCCTTCGGCCCGGTGCCGCTCAATTACGGCGACGTCGAACTCTACCGGTCCATAACGTCATTCGAGATTCCTGAGCTCGCCGGCGCCTCGGTCAACGAGGCCTTCCTCAAGGCGGCGTATTCCGCGCCCGTCGCCGGGCTGACGCCCGCGCTCGTGGTCGGCGACAACGTGCTCGTCCTCCGCGTCGCGGAAGAGCGCACCGCCGAGGAGTCGTCCACCGCGGTGATCGACTTCTACTACCCCTACGTGGTCGGCCAGTACGCGGAACGGCGCATGCACGACCAGGTCCTTTCGAGCGACAAGCTCAAGGACGAGTTCTACCCGACCTTCATAAAGACCTTCCTTCCGAAGGAATAATGATCGATACCGAGCCCCGGCTGCTTGAAGCGCGCCGGGGCTTTTCGCTTTCCTACCTCGGAAAGACCCTCCTTTCAGTCTTCGACCCCGTCGAGCAGGCGGAGCGGGTCGTCCGTACGGCGGGCCGGCTCGGAAAGACGCTCTACTTCTGCCCCTCCCCCGTTTTCGGCTACGGCTTGGAATCCCTCCTCCGCAGGATGAGCGACGACTCCGCCATACTCTGCGTCGAGCGCGACGAACGGCTCATGGCCGCGTCGCTCGAACATTTCCCCGCATCCCTCGTCGACTCCCGGCGCTGCGCCTTCGTCCGCTCGGACGACCCCGCGGCCCTCTGCGCCTTCGCCCGGTCACGGTGGGGCTCGCGAGCCTTCCGTCGCGTGGAGGTCCTGCGGCTGTCGGGGGGCTGGACGCTCGCGGAGCGCGAATACGAGGCCATCGTCAAGGCGCTCCGCGCGGACATGGCGGTGCATTGGGCGAACGCGATGACGCTCGTCCGCCTCGGTCGGCGCTACGCGCTCAACGCCGCGCGCAACCTCGCCCTCCTGCCGAGCGCCGCCTCCTTGGACGGTCCGGCCTCCGGCGCGCGCCCGATACTGGTCCTGGGAGCCGGCCCCTCCATGGACGCCGTCGCGGACCGCATCGAGCGGAGCGCGTACCGGCAGCCGGACGCGCGGCCCTTCCGCCTCTTGTGCGTGGACACCGCCCTCTCCGCCCTCCTCGCCCGTTCGATCCGCCCCGACCTCGTGGTGGCCTTGGAAGCCCAGCATTGGAATCTCCGCGATTTCGTGGGCGCCTCGCGCGCTGAAGTCCCGCTCGCCATGGACCTCTCGGCCCATCCGGGCACGGCCACCGCGGGGCTCGGGAGCATCGCCCTTTTTTCCACGCGGTGGGCGCCGCTCCGCTTCTTGGATCGTCTTGAAGAGGCCGCGCTCCTACCTTCGGAGATTCCGCCCCTCGGCTCGGTCGGCCTCACCGCGGTCGCCGTGGCCTTGCGCCTCACGAGCGGGCCGGTCGTGGTCGCCGGCCTGGATTTCGCCTACGGGATGGACGCCTACCACGCCCGCTCCACGCCATCCAGGGACGAACGTCTGCGGCGGGCGACTCGGCTCACCTCCCTCATCGATCCCGCGCCGGCATTCCGGCCGCACGTCGTCGCCGCCCCCGCGAAGGACGGCGGCCTGGCCCGCAGCGATCCCGTCCTCCGCGGATACCGGGACCTCTTCGCGCGGGAGTTCGCCGCCACCGATCGGGTCGTGGACGCGGGGGGGCGGGGCCTCGAACTCGGCGTTCCGCGCCTGGGGCTCGATGCGGCCTTCGCGCTCCTCGCGGGCGGCGAAGGCGCCGATGCGGCATCGGCGGCCGGGCGAGACGGCAAGGGCCGCGCCGGCCATGACGGCCGCGCCGATGCCGCGGAACGCGCGGCCGCGGCGCTCGCCTTCATAGACGCCGAACTCGGACGCCTCGCGCGTATCAGGAGCGCCCTATCGGGAGCGGAAGAGGTCGCGCGGGCGGAGCTGGATCGGCTCCTGGACGAATGCGATTATCTGTGGGCGCACTTTCCCGAGTGCGCGGGAGCGGACGGGCAGCGGCCGCGGATCGAGGACCTTTCTTTCCTGAAACGGGTACGGGCCGAAATCGAACCCTTCGCCAAGGCCTTCACCCTGGCCCGGGGAGCGCTCGCCGACGCTCGCCGGTGACTTCTCTTATTCTTCCTTCGATTTGAGGACCGCGAGGAAGGCGCTCTGCGGCAATTCCACGTCGCCGACCATCTTCATGCGCTTCTTGCCTTCCTTCTGCTTCTCCAGGAGTTTGCGCTTGCGCGTGATGTCGCCGCCGTAGCACTTGGCGAGGACGTCCTTGCGCAGCGCCCGCACGTTCTCGCGGGCGATCACGCGCGCGCCCACCGCCGCCTGGAT
>JAEXTK010000213.1 GCA_023406985.1 Spirochaetota bacterium
GCGACGGACCGCGTCGGCTCCTGACCCGGGGATGACCGCCGCGGTTATCTACCGACCGCGAGGTGTTCGATCAGTATCTTGACCCCGATGCCCACGAGGGCCAGCCCCCCGAGCGTCTGAGCCCATCGTTCCAGGGCCGCGCCGATCCGCTTGCCGAATTCGAATCCGATGAGGCATACCGCGAAGGTGATCGCGCCGATGACGGCCGCGGGACTCAGGACCGGCGTCCCGAGCAGGCTGAAGGATAGGCCGACGGCGAGGGCGTCGATGCTCGTGGCCACGGAGAGGGTGAGGAGGGTTCGCCCGTCGCTGATATCGGTCTTGCGTGCGCCCCCCGCTTCCTCCTCATCCTCGCACGCGGCTTCCGTTCCGGAAAAGGATTCCGCGGCCATTTTCCCGCCGATGAAGGCGAGGAGCCCGAAGGCTATCCAGTGATCGAAGCCTTGGATGTAGCCGCGGAAGGCGACGCCGAGCAGCCAGCCGGCGATCGGCATGAGGAACTGGAAGAGACCGAAGGAGAAGGCTCCGCGGAGGGCGTGCACGGGACGCAGGTCCCGGGAACACATGCCGGAAGTGACGGACACCGCGAAGGCGTCCATGGAAAGGCCGAGCGCTATGAGCACCGTCTGGAGCATTGCGGGACACTAGCACGCGGCCGGAGCCGGGGTCAAGGTTCGAGGTTTTTCAATACGTCCGTTCGAGGAGCCGGTGCGCGAGCCGTTCCATCATATCGCGCGGTTCGCCCTTCGGTAGTTTGGCGATTTCCGCGAGGCTGCGCTCGGTATAGCGCCGGGCGTAGGCGCGGGCGCCTTCGATGCCGCCGCGGGCCGCGGTCGCGTCGATCACGACGGCGGGGTCGGCCGTCGGGAACCGCTCCGGCGATACCAGCTCCGCCAGTTTTCCGTCCGCGTCGTTGGCGAGGGCGCAGATGAGCGGCAAGGTCGCGAGGCCCGCGCGGAGGTCGTTGCCGGTGGGCTTGCGCACGCGGTCGGCGGTGCCGATGTAATCCAGGATGTCGTCGATGATCTGGAAGGCCATGCCGATGTCGTATCCCGCCCTCCTGAGCCGTTCGGCGACGAGCGGCGGCGCCTTGGATTCGGCGGCCCCGACGTGGCAGGCGAGGGAGAAGAGCAGGGCCGTCTTTCCCATGATCTTCCGCAGATACCGGCGCACTGACCGATCCGCGCGGAAGCGATCGATATCCTGCTCGATCTCCATCGTACAGATGACGGAAATCGCGCGGGCGAGGCGCGTGGCGTTATCGGGGGACGTGTACGCGGCGGCGAGGAGGAAACAGCGCGAGAGCAGGTAGTCGCCGACGAGGACGGCGTCCTTCTTGCCGTAGCGCACGTGCGCGGCGGGCAAGCCCCGTCGGAACGGGGAGTCGTCGATCACGTCGTCATGGATGAGCGTGGCGATGTGGAGCATCTCCAGCGCGGCGGCCAGGGAGGCGCGTTTCTTCGCCTCCATTTTCCCGAAGCGGGACGCGACGATCAGGAGCCCCGGGCGGAGCAACTTGCCGTCGCCGCCGACCAGGGCCGAGGTCGCGTCCTTGATGATGGGATTCTCGGAGCCGACCGCCTCGGCCATCGCGGCCGATACGCGGTCGAGCTCCTCGACGAGGCCGGGGAAATCGGCCCAAAAATCCGTCATTCCGTGCGTTACTTGGCCGGTCCGTCGAGGTACCAGTGGTTGCGACGCGCGATCTTCGTGCCGTTCCACCACTTCTTGCAGAAGGGAACGACCCAGCAGTCGAGGCCGAAGGCGCGTCCCGCGCCGCCGAGCATGAGGAAGCCGGCGAACACGAACCAGAGCTGATCCCAGGCGAACATGCCGGAGAGGGTGAAGACGATGCACATCACGATGGAAGCCGCCGCCGCCCACCAGGTGAAGAGGCCGCCGAAGAGCGCGAGGCCGATGCCGATCTCGGCGCAGACGACCATGAGCTGGAAGAGCTGGAAGGGCAGGTAGGCCGCCATGCCGTCCATGAAGGTGGTCCTGAACCACGTGGAGATCGGGCCGTTGAAGTTGAAGATCGGCTTCGTGAGGTCCCAGACCGCGTGGAAGGCTTTGGTCGCCGTGTCGGCGACCGCCGCGACCGCGTCGCCCGTGGCCGCGCTCACCGCGTCAGCCACCGGGGCGACCGCCCCGGCCGCTTGATCGGAAGCCGCGCTCACCGCGTCGGTGGCCGCCTGGACGACGGCCTGGCCGCCTTCCGCCCACTCCTCGGAAGCGGCGCTCATCGCGTCGGCCGCGCCGCCCTGGACGGCCTCGGCCGCCTTGGCCACGCCCGCCTGGACGACGCCCTGGCTGAACATCCAGCCGGACTTGGAGCCGCTGCCCCACGACAACCAGCCTTCGCCGATCTTGTTGACGCCTTCCATGACCCACATGAGGCCGAGCCAGAGGCGGAGCGGCAGGAGCCAGTAGCCGCGGGTCTTGTAGGCGCCGAAGCCGTGGACGATGGACTTGCCCTGGTCGTTGTTGAGGAACTCGTGCTTGAGGTATTCCCAGCACTGGTTGACGCCGGCGACGCCGAAGAGGTAATGCAGGTTGATGAGGTGCTTCATCGCCATGGCGAAGAAACCGGAGAGTTTCATGCCGCCGGCGTTGGAGACCGCGTACTTGCCGCCCACCGACACCATGAAGCCGTGGTAGTTGGACTTGAAGGTCTTCGCTTCGGTCCCTTCGATCTCCGCGGCGATGTTGTGGGCCGCCACTTCGGCGGTCTGGAGGGCCGTCTCGACGATCTGGGGGAGCGGCTTGTTGTTCTCCAGGAACCAGATGTTGTCTCCGACGAGGAAGACGTTCCGGTAATCGACCGAGCGCATATCCTCGGTCACGAGGATGCGGCCCTTCTTGCCGGAGACGTCGCGGTGCTCCTTCTTGAACTTACAGTCGGCCAGTCCGCAGGAGCCGTGGGCCTTCTGGATCTCGCAGTCGCGGTTGCCGCAGCGGCCCTTGGTGAGATCGAGCATGCCGACGAAATGGCAACCCTGGACGCCGCAGGTCCAGATGAAGGTATCGGTCTCTATGGTGGAGCCGTCCTTGAGCTTGACCACGCCGGGCTCGGCGCCGATGATCGGCGTGTTCGTGCGGAGCTCGGCCCCGTGCTTGCGCATGTAGGCGTCGACCTTGGTCCGGAGATCCTCTTCCAGGATGGGGAGGATATTCGGCAAGGCCTCGACGACCATCACCTTCACCTCGGACCGATCGACGAGCCACTTCGCGCACATCGCGTCGCGCCATTCGATGAGCTCGCCCGCGAGCTCGATGCCGGTGAAGCCGGCGCCCGCGACCACGAAGGTCAGCATGCGCGCGCGTTTGGCCGGATCCTGTTCGGCGACGGCCTTCTCGAAGGTATCCTCGATGTGGTGGCGGATCTTCATGGCGTCGGCGAAGGACCAGAGCGTGAAGGAATTTTCCTTGACGCCGGGGACGCCGAAGAACTCGGGTTCGGCGCCGGCGCCGATCACGAGGTAGTCGTATTCGTACGTCGCGGTCGCGGATACCGCCTTCTTGGCCGCGAAATCGATGCCGGTGATCTTGTCCAGCACGACCTTGACCTTGGAGGCTCCGAACACCTTGGCGAAGGGCACGCGTACCGAATCCGGCTCTACGCGGTGCGCCGCGACCTCGTGGAGTTCGGTCATGAGCGTATGGTAGGGGTTCTTGTCGATGAGGGTAATGGAAACGTCGTCCCGTTTCTTATAGCGCTTCGCGAGTTTTTTTGCCGCCTCGATGCCGCCGTAGCCGCCGCCGAGGACGAGAATTCTCGTATTTTTCTCCGCCATGTCGTGCTCCTTCATGGGCTTGGGTGTGGACGACCGCGCCGGGGTGCAGGGCAATGACGCGGTTGATTCGCCTTATAGTTCATGTTTTTTCTCAAAAATGTCAAGTATGATGATGTAAAAATATATCGATATTTCTATATTTCGTTCGCGCCAATCAGCTCGAATGACCGCAGGGAGACGGTGACGAGCTTGTATATGAAGACATCCATCACGAGCTCCTCGAGGGCGGAACCGGAGGCGCGGACGGCGATATCGAATTCGGCGATGAGGGCCACGGCGCGCCGGACGGACGCGGCGTCGAACCGCCGGGCCGCGGCCGCGTAATCGCGCTGGGCCTTCTTGGAGGAAAGGCCGATCTTCTTGAGCTCGAAGTCGTTGAGCCTGCCCGCCTCGGACAGGTCGACGTAGTCGGCGAGGCGCCGGAAGCACCAGAGGAGGCCGGCGAGGACGGCGACCGGCGCTTCCTTGGCCGCCAGGAGCGTCCGGGTCGTTTCCAAGGCCTTGTCGAGGTCGCCGTCGGCGATGCGGGAAAAGAGCGTGAAGGCCGACTCCTCCCGCGTATGGGCCAGGCATCGCTCCACCTCGGCTTCCCCGACCACGGTCCCCTTCTCCAGGAAGAGGCACAGCCTGCCGCATTCCCGCCTGAGCGCGTCGGTATTGTTTTCCACGAGTTCCAGGATGGTCTCGATGCCGTCGTCGCTGATGCGGAAGCCTTCCCGCCGGAAAAACGAGGCCACCCACTCGATCTTCCGATTCTCGAACAACTCCCAGAAGATGCGCTTGGCTTCCTTCGGCACCGCGCCCTCGAGCCGCTTGTCCACGGCGGTTTCGTCCGAGATCAGCGCCAGGACGGTGTCGTCCTGGGGTTTGGCGAGATAGCCGGCCAGGAGGTCGACGTCTTCCTTTTTCTTCACGAGCTCCGCGTTCTTGAGCTGGAAGAACCGCGCGTCGCTGAAGAGGGAGCCGTTGCGGAGGCGGGAGACGAATTCGCCCATGGCGGTCTCTCCCGCGTAGAACGTGAACTCTTCCGGGGGGGTAGCGGACGACGCGGCGAGGGAGGCGCGGAGCGCGTCCACGGCGTCCTTGCGCTCGCCGATTTCCGGGCCGAGGAACAGATAGTTTGCGCCTTTAGCCACGGCTCTTCCTACGCGTATTTGCGGATCAGGCAGGTGAGCCGCCCCAGGATCCGTACGTCCTGGCAATAGATGGGCGAATACGCGGGGTTCTCGGGCTGGAGGCGGATGCGCGAACTTTCCTTGAAGAAGCGCTTGAGGGTGACCGCCTCTTCCACGACCGCGACGACGATTTCCCCGTCCCGCGCGACTTCCCGCTTCTCCACCACCGCCAGGTCGCCGTCCACGATACCGGCCCGCTCCATGGAATCCCCGCGCACGCGCAGGGCGAAGTACTGGCCTCCCTTACGGAGCATGGACTGCGGTACGGGCACGGTGCCGTCCCAGTTCTCTTCGGCCAAGATGGGCCGTCCCGCCGCCACGTCGCCGAGGACGGGTACGTTCATGGACTGGACTTCGGCTTCTTCCTCGTCCTCGGTCTTGATCACCTCGATGGTCCGGGACCGCTTGTCGCCGAGTCGGAGCCGATTCTTCTTCTTGAGGGCGCCCAGATGGTCGTAGGCGCCTTTGACCGAGATGGAGAAGTGATCCGCGATCTCCCGAATGGTCGGAGGATACGCGTGTTTGGAGACGTACTGCGTGATGAAGGACAGCACTTCCCGTTGCCGTTCCGTGAGCTCTTTCATCTATCCGTCCTTATGCCGTGCTTCCGGATCTTCGCGTGGAGGTTGCTCGGATACAGGCCGACAGCCTCCGCCGTACGCGAGATAGTATATCCGTTTTCGGCCAGCTTGCGTTCGATATATCGTTTTTCGAAGAGATCGCGCGCGGACGCGAAATCCAAATCCAAGTATTCGTCGGGAAGGCCGTCCGAGGGGCCTTCGGCGCCGGCGGACCCGTTCCGCCCTGCCGCCGGAGCGTCGGGATCGTAGCGCTGCAGCAAGGCCTTCAGCGCGTCGGCCCCGATGCGGTCGCCGTCGCACATGACGGCGATCCGTTCGGCGAGATTCCTGAGCTCGCGCACGTTGCCCGGCCATTCCTGGCGGCGGAGGAAGGCGATCGCCTCTTCCTCAAGGACCAGGTCCTCGGCGCCGAAGAACGCCAGGAAACGCTCCATGAGGATCGGAATGTCGTCGATCCGGTCGCGGAGCGGGGGAAGCACGATGGGCACGACGTTGAGCCGGAAGAAGAGGTCTTCCCGGAAGCGCCCCGCCCGGCACTCGGCCTCGAGGTTCTTGTTCGTCGCGGCGACGATCCGCACGTCGACATCGATCGTCCGCTCGCCCCCGATCCGCTCGATCTTCCGCTCCTGGATGGCCCGGAGCACCTTGGCTTGGGCGGACAGGGACATGTCGCCGATCTCGTCCAGGAAGAGGGTTCCCCCCGAAGCCAGTTCGAAGCGGCCCTTGCGGCCCGCGATCGCGTCCGTGAAGGCGCCTTTCTCATGGCCGAAAAGTTCGCTCTCAATGAGCGTGTCGGGGATGGCGGCGCAGTTGACCTCGACGAAGGGCTTGGAGGCCCGCGTGGAGCGGCGATGGATGGCGCGCGCCACGAGCTCCTTGCCCGTGCCGTTCTCGCCCATCACGAGGATGCGCGCGTCGCTCGCGGCGGCCTGCGTGATGCGCGACCGGACGTCGTCCATCGCCCGGCTCGTCCCGATGAGCTCTTCCTCTATGGCGGGGGAGCCCTGCTTCAGGCCCGCGTTCTCGGCGCGCAGGGTCCGCATGGCGAGGGCGTTGCGCGTGACGGTGAGGACCTTTTCAAGGGAGAGCGGTTTTTCCAGGAAATCGAAGGCGCCGAGCTTCACCGCCCGGACGGCCATGTCCACGTTCGCGTGGCCCGAGATCACGACGACTTCCAACTCGGGCCACCCGGTGCGGATGCGCTCCAACGCCTCAAGGCCGCCCATGCGCGGCATCCAAACATCCAAGAAGACCAAGTCGATCGGCCGGCTTTCCAACAACGCGAGCCCTTCTATGGCGTCCCCCGCGGAATGTACGCGGTAGCGTTCGTCCTCGAGTATGGAGCCGAGCGCGCTACGGATGCCGGGTTCGTCGTCGATAACCAAAATCTCATTCATGGGTTGCTTGGGCCTTCATCGTGCGATGGTCGGTTTCGATCGAGCGGTAGGTCGATGTAGAAGGTCGTGCCGACACCCGCGGCCGAGTCGAACCAAACTGTCCCACCCATATCCGTGACGATTCGTTCCACGATGGATAGGCCGAGTCCTGTACCTTTCTCTTTCGTCGTGAAATACGGCGTAAAGATGTGGGGCCGATCCTGTTCCGGAATTCCCGCTCCGTCGTCCCGGACGCTGAGTCTACAATAGCGGCAATCCCTTTTTTTGACAAGATCAGCCCGGAATTCCAACTTTCCCGATCCGTTCATGGCATCCACGGCGTTCACGATGAGGTTCGCGAGCACCTGGGCCAGGTGGCGCCGATCCGCGTTGACGGCGAAATCCGTCGCGATGGCCTCGTAATCGAAGAGGACCGACGGGTAGGACGCGCGGTAGAGGGCCGCCGACTCCTCCACGAGCTCGCGGAGGTTCACGAGGGAGAGCGTGGGCGGGGGAAGCCGGGCGAAGGCGCGGAATTCGGACAGCATGGTGGAGAGGCCGTCCACCTCCTGGATGATGGCCATCATGGACGGCTCGAGGATCTCGGCCAGGCGGTCCGGATCGGTCTTGTAGCGGCGGAGGACGCGTTCCGCCGAGAGCCGGATCGGCGTGAGGGGGTTCTTGATCTCGTGCGCGAGCCGCTGGGCCACGTCCTGCCAGACGTTGATCTTCTCGGCGCGGAGCCCCGCGGCCCGCGAGTTTTGGAGGTCGTGCACCATGGAATTGAAGGAGGCGACCAGGGCGCCGAGCTCGTCCCCGGGCCGCGCGAGGATGCGGATGGAGAAATCGCCTTCCGCCACCCTCCGCGTGGCCTCCGCGAGGCTCACGATGGGCTGGGTCACCGCCGAACTCAGGGAGAACGAGATGATGACGGCCATGAGGAGGGTCGGCAGGGAGAAGGTCGCGTAGAGGAGGAAGAGGGTCCCGAAGAGCTTGGTCTGCAGGGAAGAGACGGCCGCGGTACGGCCGACCGCCTTCTCGATGCCGCTCACCCGCCGGTCGAACCCGGCTCCGAGGCTGAACGTCGCGACCCTGATCCGGGAGGGCTCGTCCGCCAGGACGTACCGCGCCGCGTCGCCGTCGCGCAGGGCGTTCCGCGGGAGGAAGCCGCTCTTGAGGGCCGGCGGCCCGTCCAGGGCGAAGCGCCGGTCCCCGGCGAAGGAGCTTTGCTTCCATCGTTCCTTGCCCCGCTGTTGGAATTCCTGGACGGCCGCGTACGCCTCGTCCTCCGCGGCGAGCATGGCCGCCGCCTCCCGCTGATCTCCCGCGGCGGCGGCTTGGAGGGCGCGATCGGTGACGCTCGAGAGCGCCGCGCGTTCCAGGGCGGCGAGCCGGTACCGATACGCGTCGAGGGCGAACCAGCGCGCGTCCTCCAACGCGACGGCGATGTCGGCGGAGGACCAGGCTTTGAGGATTCCTCCGACGAAGCGGGCGGTGATGATGGTGCTCGGCGCCGAGGCGAGGACGGCGGCCAGCATGAAGTAGGCGAGTATCCGGGCGCGGAGTTTTCCGCCCGCCCGCCCCTGGGAGACGTCGCGCGCGAGCCTGACGGCAGCGACGGCGAGGAACGCGAGGAGTACGACGGGAACGCTCAGGAAAATGGCGATGGCGTACGAAGCCGTATTCCGATCGGATTCGAGCGTGTTCGCGAAGAAGGAAGAGGAGAAGAGGACGCCGAGGATGCCGAGGAGGAGGTAGATGAAGACGAGACTCGGGAGGCCGAGGATGACGGTGTCGTATCGCGTCCTGATGGAACGCATGCTCAGCGCCACGTAGCCTCCCGGCGCCAGCCTCAGTCTTCCTCGAACTTGGAATCGAAGAGCTTGACCATGGCCTCTATGGCCTCGTTTTCGTCTCCGCCCTCGGCGATGAGCTTGAGGCTCGTGCCGTAGCTCGCGCCGAGCGTGATGATGCCCATGATCGATTTGCCGTTGATGCGGTCGTTTTCTTTTTCAATGTATATCGTCGACTGGAAGCGGCTCGCCGTTTGGACCAGGAGCGCAGCCGGGCGCGCGTGGATGCCGGCCCGGTTCTTGATAGTCACCATCCGTTCGATCATGTTTCGTCCTTCCGTATTAGATGATATCGTCTTGACCGAAATAAACCGAACGCGCCGCATCGCTTTCAATCCACTTCAGCACGTTCTGGTTGAATTCCTTCGCCGAGTAATACCCCATCTTCTTGAGCCGCTCGTTCATCGCGGCGGTTTCGATGATGATGGGAATATTCCGTCCGGGTTTTACCGGAATCTCGAGCTTCGGGATCTTGACCCCGAGGACGTCCATATAGGTCTCCTGGGTGCCGATGCGGTCGTAGACCTTCTCGGAATCCCACTCCTCCAATTCCACGACGAGCTGGATCTGTTTCTTGTCGCGGATCGCGCCGACGCCGTACAGGTGGGTGATGTTGATGATGCCGAGGCCGCGGATCTCCATGTGGTGGCCGATGATCTTGTTCGCCCCGGCGCCCATGAGGATGTTGCCGTTCACGCAGCGGATGTCCACCACGTCGTCCGCGACGAGGCGGTGGCCCCGTTCGATGAGCTCGAGCGCCGCCTCGCTCTTGCCGACCCCCGAGTCGCCGAGGATGAGGATGCCGACGCCGTACACCTCCACGAGGACGCCGTGCATCGTCTTCTGCGGCGCGAAGAGGTTGGAGAGGAGTCGGAGGATGCGGGAGGAGAACTCCGCGGAGGGGAGGTCGGTCTGCAGGATCGGGCACTGGGCCTTCTCGGCGAGGGTGAAGAAGGTCGGATCGGGCGTGAGGTTGTGGGTGAAGATGCAGCAGGGGATCGCGTATTCGAAGAGCTTCTCGATCGTATCGGTCTTGTCCTCTTCCGCGAGCTTCCGCAGATAAGCCACCTCGCCCCGGCCGAAGATCTGGACCCGCTGGTAGGCGAAGGAATCGTAGAAACCCGATAGCGCGAGGCCCGGGCGGTTGAGGTCCGGGATGCTGATCTCCCTGGACAAGCCTTTGCGCCCTCCGATGCAGCGCAGGTTCAAGGAGTTGTGCTCCTTCAGGTCGATATCGATGAGATCGAGGACCGTGAACCGTTTTACGGCCATGGGGGCATGATAATCGAAACGGACCGTTCGCGCAACGCCGCGGCGACGGGGCGAGACGCGGCCGCACCCTTTTCTGTGTTTCTTTGGTAAGAAACGCGTGAACAGGTTGACAGGAACTCGACGGAAGGCTACTCTGCTTGTGAAATATTTCACAGGGAGAAGGGCCTGATGGCTGAATTGCCAGAACCAAGTATCGAACGACTGCTGCAGCTGACCCGCGTGCTTGAGAATATTCACGCGAAATCGGTCACGTCCGCCGAGATCGAGGCGCGGACGGGATGGTCGAGCCACACGATCCGCAAGGATATCTCCTATCTCCGGGGCGAGCTATCCTCCGGCGCGGGTTACGATGCCGCCTCCCTCAAGGAGGCCATCGAAACGGCCCTCGGCCTGAAGACGGCGCGGAAATGCTGCGTCGTCGGCCTCGGCAGGTTGGGCTCCGCCTACCTCAACTTCCCCCTGGCCGAGGGGGGGGTCCAGTTGGTCGCCGGTTTCGATTCCAGCGTCAACCGCGTGGAGATCCTGAAATCGCCGGTGCCCTTGTACCCCGCGTACAAGATGGGGGAGGTCGTTTCGCGATTCGGCATAGAGATCGCCCTGCTCTGCGTGCCGTCGTCCGCCGCCCAGGCCGCCGCGGAGAGGCTCGTGGCCGCCGGCATCCTCGGCATCGTGAACTTCGCATCGGTCGCGTTGCAGGTGCCGGCGCATGTCTCGGTCCGCAACGTCAATGTCGTGGATGAGATGCGCGCCGTCGCCGCCCGCTTAAGCTGTTCCCGCCCCGCCCCTGCGGAGGCCGGCTCCGAGCCGCCCGCCGCGGTGAAATCAAATGAAGGAGAATGAGATGAAGCGCGTTTACAACTTTTCCGCCGGACCTTCCATGCTCCCGCTTCCCGTCCTGGAGCGCGCCGCCGCAGAAATGACCGACGTCAACGGGTCGGGGCAGTCCGCCATGGAGATGAGCCATCGATCCAAGGACTTCAAGCCCATCATCGAGGGGGCCGAAGCCCTTCTCCGCGAGCTCATGGGCATACCCGCGAACTACAAGGTCCTCTTCCTCCAGGGCGGCGGGTCCCTCCAGTTCTCCATGATTCCCCTCAACCTGGCGGCTCCGGGCGCGGACGGCGCGAAGCGCCGTATCTCCTTCGTCGACACGGGCGTGTGGGCCTCCAAGGCCGCCGATGAGGCCGGCAAGTTCGCGGACGCCGTGGTCGTCGCGAGCTCCAAGGACCTCGCGTACTCGTACATCCCCGCGGCCCCGGCTCCCGACCCCGCCGACGCCTACTACTACATCACCTTCAACAACACCATCGTCGGCACCAAGTGGGCGAAAATCCCCGAGACCGGGAAGGTTCCCCTCGTCGCCGACATTTCCAGCTGCATCCTCTCCGAGCCGCTCGACGTTTCCAAGTTCGGTCTCCTCTTCGCCGGCGCCCAGAAGAACCTCGGCCCGGCGGGCCTCACCGTCGTGATCGTGCGGGAAGACCTCATCGGCAAGGCCGCGCCGAACACGCCGACCATGCTCCGGTACGATATCCACGCGAAGGAAGGATCGATGTACAACACCCCGCCGTGTTACGCGATCTACTTCTTGGGCCTCGTGTTGGAGTGGATGAAGGCGAACGGCGGCGTGACGGCGATGGCCGAGCGCAACCGCGAGAAAGCCGCCCTCCTGTACGACTACCTGGATTCCTCCAAGATGTTCCGCGCTCCGGTCCGCAAGGATTCGCGGAGCCTCATGAACGTCCCCTTCGTGAACGGTGACGCCGATCTGGAAGCCCGCTTCGTGAAGGAAGCGGCGGCTGCCGGACTCGTGAACCTGGCCGGACACCGCCTGGTGGGCGGGATGCGGGCGAGCATCTACAACGCCATGCCGAAGGAGGGCGTCGTCGCCCTCATCGATTTCATGAAGCGCTTCGAAGCCAACGGGAGGTAAGCGTATGTTCCGCATCCGAACGATGAACAAGATTTCCCCCGAGGGGCTCGAACTCTTTCCCCGGGACAAGTACGAAGTCGCGAGCGACCTCCCCAATCCCGACGCCCTCCTGATCCGCAGCGCGGACCTCCACGAGGTGGAGATACCGGAGACCGTGAAGGCGATCGCCCGCGCCGGGGCCGGCTACAACAACGTCCCCGTACCCCAGTGCACCGAACGCGGGATCGTGGTCTTCAATACCCCGGGAGGCAACGCGAACGCCGTCAAGGAGTTGACCATCGCGTCCCTCTTGCTCGCGTCCCGCCGCATCGTGGACGGCATCGCCTGGACCAAATCCATCGCCGACAAGGCGGACGAGGTTCCCGACCTGGTGGAGAAGGGCAAGTCCAAGTTCGAGGGGCCGGAAATCAAGGGAAAGACCCTCGGCATCATCGGGCTCGGAGCCATCGGCGTCATGGTCGCCAACGACGCGATCGCCCTCGGGATGGAGGTCATAGGATTCGATCCCTTCATCTCCGTGGACGCGGCCTGGAACCTGTCCCGCGCGGTGAAGCGCGCCGACACGCTGGAAGGGCTGCTCGTCAAGGCTGACTACGTCACGCTCCATACGCCGCTCAACGACGCCACCAAGGGCACCCTGGACGCGGAAAAGTTCCGCATCATGAAGAAGGGCGCGCGGGTCGTGAACCTGGCCCGCGGCGGGCTCGTGAACGAGGCCGACATGATAGCCGCCTTGAACGACGGCAAGATCGGCTCCTACGTCACGGATTTCCCGACCGCGGAACTGCTCGCGTGCGAGCGCGCGATCTGCGTCCCCCATCTGGGAGCGTCCACGCCCGAGGCGGAGGACAACTGCGCGGTGATGGCGGTCCGTCAGCTCATGGATTTCCTGGAGCACGGCAACATAAAGAACTCGGTCAACTTCCCCCAATGCCGCCTGGACCAGCGCGCGCCCCATCGCCTGCTCGTCGCCAACCGCAACATCCCGAACATGGTCGGCCAGATCACCACGATCCTCGCCGGGGAAGGGGTGAACATCACCGACATGATCAATCACCATCGCGACGGACACGCCTTCAACCTCATCGACACCGAGCAGGAGATACCCGAGACCGTGCTTGGACGGATCGGCGCCGTGGACGGCATCATCAGGGTCAGGACCATCTCCAAGAGCTAAGTCATTGTCCGACCGGCGTTTCCTAAACCTCGCGACGCCGCCGTCGCGAGGTTTTTATTTGCAAATTCCAGTCGGGCGCCGCATACTTGAAGGTTTTTTTCTCAGCCGCTAAGATGCAGCCTTCGCATTCCTCCGCGTTTAAACGCAAGGAAACGCATTCTAATACAGTGGAGAACAACCCACGCGATGTTTTTTAATGAATCGATTTTACATCAAGTTCGCTTGAGACGCGCCGCCTTGATCCTGGCCAAGACCGCGATCGCCGCGCCGCTCCTGAGCGCCGCCCTCGTCGCCTGCGCCCCTCCGCAAAATGTCGCGGTGGATGTCCCCGCGGAGGAGCCTGCCTGGGTCGGGCTCCATCCCGACGAGTACCGCGACGCCGTCCTCCGTTCCCGCCATCGTTCCGACCCTATCCTGGCTTTGTACCGGGGCAAGGCCTCTCGCGAAGAGGTGCTCGCCTTCTTCTCCGCCATCGTGCATTCCCGCGAGCTCGCCGAGACCATCCTGGAAAACGCCGCCGAATACGATGTCTCGCCGAGCTTGGCCGTCGCGCTCAGCTGGGAAGAGAGCCGCTTCGACCCGCGCGCCGTGAACAGGAACAAGGCGAGCGTCGATCGGGGGCTGTTCCAACTTAACTCCAAATCCTTCCCCAAGCTGACGGAAAAGGAGTTCTTCAATCCCGCGCTGAATACCCGCTACGGAATCGCGCATCTGCGCTGGTGCCTGGATCTCGGGGATTCGGAAGTCGCGGGCCTCGCGATGTACAACGCCGGCACCAATCGCGTCCGGGCCAACAGCACGCCGAAGGCTACCTTGGACTACGTCTCGCGCGTCCTGGCGTTCCGCGACGGTCTCAACGAACTGTTCGAACGGGACCTCGCGATCCGTTGGGAGGTCGCCGAGAACGGCGACGTGCTGCCCGCGGCCTCGCGCCGACCCGCCGAAGTCCGCGTCGCCGTTTCCCGCTTCCCCATCCTGAACGCCTCGCGGTAGGGAGGCGCCGCCTCGCGGTAGGGAGGCGCCGCCTCTCGGTAGCGAGGCGCCGCGCCCGGTACGGGCGCCGCCGCCCGCTCCGGCGCCTCGGGGCTAACGGGTCGGGCGAGGCCCGCGGATGGCGACGATGAGTTCGCCGGTCGTAGCCGGAGTCTTGAGGAGCACGCGCCGTCCCGTCCCGTCGTAGGCGATCTCTACGCCCGCGATGGGTTGCCCGGCGCCGTCCGTCACGGATACGCGGCGTTCGCCGCCGAAGCACGCCTCCGGGGCGTATATCTCGGTAGGGGCCTCCACGGCGGGGTCCGGCCTGAAACGGTACTGGAAATGCCGCTCGCGCCGGTCCCACCGGATGGCGAGCGGCGTGCCCGCGGTCGCCATGGGGTAGGGGCGCCGCCAACCGCCGATCGCGCGGGCCCCCGCGTCGACCGAGTCGGAACGGTACGCGAGGTCGTCGCGCGACCAGATGGAGAGATCCTCGTCGTTCCAGCCGTCGCCGCGCTCGTGGGTGTTGTCCGCGGTGTAATTCCAGATCGTCGAGTGGAGCAGGTTCGCGTCCACCGCATCGTAGTACAGGCCGAGGGCCGTCTCGTGGCGGCTATAGTCGCCCGTCCTGAACGCCCGCCGTCCGTTCATATCGAAGGGAAGCCCGAATTCGCCGAGCAGGCAAGGCATCCCTCCCATGCGGTCCGCGGCCCACGCGACATCGGCGCTGAGCTGATCCGCGAAGCTCTTCGCCACCGCCTTGCCGCCGAGGACCACCTTCCGATTGTCCGAACGCACCGAGAACCAGGGTATGAAACGTTTCGTATAGAGCGTCGCGCCGTCGTACCAGTGGAAGGCGTTGACGACGGACGCCCCGTCCTCCGCCCGCCAGGTCGGGTGGTCGGCGTTCGGCACGCCTTCGATGAAGATGATCGTATCTTCGCGCTTCTCGCGCATCTCGACCGCGAAGCGCTTCATGAACGGCTTGAGGAAATCTTCCACGAAGGACACCGGCCTGCCGCCATAGGACGCGAAGTGGTCTTTCTTGAGGAGCCGCGGCTCGTCGCCCCCGTCGGTCCAGACGCCTTCCCGTTTCCAGGGGCATTCGAAGCCCTCTTTGAAGAGCGTAAGGCCTCCCGGATTGAGGATCTCTTTGCCGACCTTACGGGTATCGGCGATCCCCGTGCCATAGACGTCGACTTCCACCGCGCGGCCCGACGCCGCGACCATGGCTTGGAACGCGCTCGGCATGGGGCCGAGTTCGATGTGGGTGTTTTCCAGGCGCGCCAGGTCCCGGTAGCCGATGAAGCCTCCGTGGGGTTCGTTCATGGTTCCCCAACCGACGATCGCCTTGCAATCCTTGAGCCGCCGATACGCGTGCTTCATGGCCGCGAAATACCGGTCCTGGAGCCAACCCTGGGCGCTTTCGCCATCGATCTTGGTTCGCGGCGCGTAGGCGTCGCCCGCGAAGAAGACGGTCAGCATGGTGGCGGTCGCGTACCGGTTGTAGTTCGTCGGCCAGGTCATGCGGGGGTACGGGTCGCCCTTCTCCTGGTGCGTCGTCGCCGAGCCCGTCGCGTACAGGCGAGAGAGGTCGAACCCGAGCTTTTCCAGCGTCCAGGCCGGCGCGCCGTCGCCGCCGGTCCATCGGCTCCAGACGTCCTGATGGGGATCGATGAAGACCGAAATGCCGTGCTCCTCGGCCTTCTTGAGCACCTTGCGGAGGTAGGCGAGGTAGGCCTCGTCGTAGATGCCCGGGCCTGAATGCTCGATCGCTTCCCAGGTGACGAGGAATCGGATGAAAGTGAAACCCCAGGCGGCGAGGCGTCCGAAATGCTCGTCGGCCTCCTCCAAGGGGAAGGGGCGGCCGACGAAGGACACGGTCTCCGGATGCTTCAGGGAATCCGCTCGCCAGGTCGAACCGTCGGGGCTGGCGGGAACCTTGGAGCTTCCGCCGAGATTGCATCCCCGCAGGATCAGGGTCCTGCCCGCCTCGTCAACGATCCTGCCGCCCGCTACCCGCATCGCGCTCCTCCGGTACTGAAGACTTTGCCTGTTTTGTATATTTTACACGGCGGAATCCCGAAGGATAGGCCATACTCGTCCTTGAAAATACCCCTTAAAATGATCATACTCCGCTTTGCCCGAGGAGGTCCATTCATGAATACGTTGATACTAGCGATCGTGGCATCGGCCGCTCTTTTCGCGTGCTCGAGCGCTCCCGTAACCACCGCGCCCGCATCGCCGGAAAAGGCGGGGAACGTCGAGGCGCCCAAAAAGACCACCCGCGTCGTGACCGTGCGTGTTCCGGTTGAACAGAAGGCCTCCATCCGTTTCGCCGACGGCACGCTCGACGAATACACGCTCTCCGAATACGATCCCACCCTCACCCAGATACAGGTTCAGACAAAATACTCGGCCTCCGGCGCCCTGCGCGAGCGGACCGAGTACGCGTATCGCGACGGCCTCCTCGTTTCCAAGACCGCCAAGGACAGCGAAGGAAGCGCGACTTCCCGCCGGCTCTATACGTACGATGCCGCCGGCCGGGTCATCCGCGAGGTTTTGGAGGACCGTTCGGGGAAGGCGATCTCGTCCTTCGAGTACGGCTATGACGCGGCGGGTCACAAGATCAAGTGGGTGGTAAAGGATACCGCCGGCACGCCGATCGCCGAGACGACCTATTCCTACGCCGGGGGCAAGGTGCTCTCGGCCGAACTCCGCGACGGAACCGGCAAGAAAAGCGGCGCGAGCGCGTACGAGTACGATGCCGAAGGACGCATGGTGATCCAGCGATTCCAGGACGCCTTGGGCAGCCTGCTGCGCGTTGAGACCACGGTTTGGAAGGATGGGCGCATCGCGAAAGAGGAACGGGCGACGGCGGGCGGGCTCGTGCAGCAGCGCACTACCTACGACTACGGGACCGACGGACAGATCGTCCGCAAGACGATCGAGGATATAATCGGGAAATCAAAACAAATCATCGAATACGAATACACCATCCGTGAGGATAAGAAGACTGTAGAAGAATGAAGGGGCCCTGCGAATGAAACGAATCATTATTACCCTCGGTCTGGCGGTCATGGCGGTTACCGCCTTTGCATCGGAGGAGTTGGATATCTATACGATGCTCTACAAGGACGCGACCAGCGCCGCGGAGCGTTTCGCCGTCCTCCGGAACGTGGCGGAGTCCAACCTGAGCGGGGCCGGTTCCTTGTACGCCGAAGCGCTGACCCGGTTGCTCCAGGAGCAGCCCACGTTCAAGACGACCGCCGAGAAGGAAACCGCGGACTCTTCCGCCCGCCTGCTCTCCAAGTTGCTCGGCGAGGCGGGTTACGCGGCTTCGGCCGGCGATCTGTGGAAGACGGTCCAGAGCTTTTCCAATCCGCTCGTGAAGGCCGACGCCCTCATCGCCATCGGCCGCACCCGCTCTCCCGCGCATCGCGACTTGGTCGTGAAGCTCTTGTCCGACCTCAACCTCAATCCGACGGACGACCGGGACGCCGGGGAGAAGACCGCCTACGGCGCCATCTTGGCGCTTGAGAAATACCGCGAAAGCGCGGGGTACCTCCCCGTCATCTTCGCCTCCAGCGGCTGGTATTCGCGGCGGGTGAAGGACCAAGCCGCGGCGACGCTACCCCTCATCATGGACGATCCCTCGGAGCCGCTCGCCTCGGTCATCAAGTCCAGCGGCTACGAGGTGAAGTTGCTCGCGCTTCAGAAGGAAAACGAGTCCAAGGCCTCGCCCAAAGGTAAATCCGACGTCGCCTTGGTCGCGCTGACGGAAGGCTGGAAGGCGGCGACCAACGACGTGAAGGACCGCGTGCGCCTCGGCAGTCTCCGCAAACTTTCCATAGAGATGATCGCCCTCAACGGCGCCGCTTCCGATGCCGCAACGCCCCTGCTCGAGCGTTCCTACAAGGAAGGCATCGACATGGAGGAACGGCTCGGCGCGGTCCAGGCGCTCGCCGCGATCAAGACCGACGGCGCCGCCCGCTCGCTCTCATCCTTCCTCATGATCCTCAACGGCAAACGGAAATCCGGCGCCATTACCCAGGACGACGAGCGGTTGGTCCGCGCGGTAATCCCCGCGCTCGGCTCGACGGGAAATCCTCTCGCCCGCCCCGCGCTCAGGACGGTGGACAACCTCGAATGGCCGAACGCGGTCAAGGTCCTCGCCGCGGAGGCGCTCAAGAAGATCCAATGAGGATTCCGGATCGCGTATAAATAAAAGAGGCCGCTCGCTGCGGCCTCTTTTTATTTGCTTCTTCGTCCGGACCTTATTCGGTCAGGATCCTGAGCACGTCTTCCGAAGAGGAGGAGGCCAGGATTTCGGCCCGCTTCTCGGAGCTCTTGAAGAGAAGGCTGACCTCCGCCAAGAACTGGAGATGCGGACCGGTCTTGTCGATCGGGGAGAGCGTCATGATGAAGATGCGGCAGGGCTCATGATCCAGGGAATCGAAGTCCACCGCGGTATCGGAAATCCCGATGCAAGCCACCAGGTCGCCCACGGCGGAAGTCTTGCCGTGCGGTATGGCGATGCCATGCTTCATACCGGTGGACATCTTCCGTTCCCGATCGAGCACGGCCGCGAGAGCTCCCGCGCGATCCTTGACCTTGCCGGCCTTCACGAGGATATCGAGCAACTCGTTGATGATCTCTTCTTTCGAAGTCCCTTTGAGATGCAAGCTGACGGTGTCACGGGTCAGCACGGTCTTGAGGTTCATAAAAGCGAGTGTAGAACCGCGAGTGGGAAAAGTCAAGGTTGGACGCTATCGCCTACCGCGTCCGTCGCGCATCGCTAGTCGCTCGGCCAAAGAGGTGGTATCGTGACCCAATGAGAGCGTCCGATCATTTCTACACCGAGCTCGACCTCGCCGCGCGACGCAATCGAGGATCGATGGTAACCGCCGCCGAAGAGGCGTCCTACGCCTTCCGCCGTCTGGTCGGCCCGACCGTGGGCGAGGAGACGGCGGAGGAGCTGTTCAACTGGTGGCTCGAGCGGCACGGGGGCGAGGCCCCGCGCTGGGAGAAGCTCGGCCATATCGGCGCGTTCATCCTCGGCGATTATGATGCGGCGACGATGGATTTGGATCAGGAGGACTGGGAAGCGATCCGGGACGTCCTATCGGCCGCGGCCGACGAGCTGGACCTCGACGTCCTCAGCCGGCTCATGTCGGACCTCGTATCCCGCGGCGTCCTGGATTGATGCGGATTCTCTTGATTTATAGCCGTCTTGGAGTACACTATACCTAAGAAGGTTCCGGTGCGCCGGATGGCGTTGCCGGAGACTGGTAGGTCGCGGCTCGTACGCCGCGTTCGGGAGGATCCCGATGGACAATCCGCCGGAGAGGGCCCGGCTGGCGTCGTGACGGCGCCGGCCCTGAAGAGACAGGCGTATATCGTTCATTCGAGTCCGCGTTCGCGGACATGAAATGCAACGCTTATAATAGCGCGAAGCCCGCGCCAGCTCCGAGCCGCTTCAGGTTCGGCAACAGGCCGGGTCGTCCAAAAGCCGGCGAAAGCCGGCTTTTTTTTGCCTCGCGGGCCGGAGAACCAAAAAAAAAGCCCGGCCGATCGGCCGGGCTCCCGTTGTGCGGTTGTATTACCAGCGGCCGTAGCCGCCCGCATCGCGATCGCGGCGGGGCTTGTCCATGGCTTCGTTGACGCGGAGCTGGCGGCCGTCGAACTCGCGGCCGTTGGTGCCGGCGATGGCGGCACTCGCTTCCTCGTCCGTGCTCATCTCGACGAAGCCGAAGCCTTTCGAGTTTCCGGTATCGCGATCGAATACGATCTTCGCGGAAGTGACATTTCCGAAACCGGCGAAGAGATTGCGCAAACCGTCTTCGGAAGTGTTGTAGGAGAGGTTGCCGACGTACAGTTTCTTGGCCATCGAGAAAATTCCTTCTCCCGGAAAGGCGTCCGGGCTCGCTGGTATGCTCGCCTATCTCTGATAGGCGTTTCCTGTTCTCCGCACGGAAGAACTGAGGACAAGATTATGATAGGGAATGCTCATAGACAAAGCAAAGATGGGGGTAGAAGGGGGCGTTATCACTTCGATCTCGTCTGCGCGCGATCCAGGACGATCGCTTCTTCGTACCTTGTTCAAATTATTCCCGCTCGAAGAATAAACTAGCGCATCGGCGGACAGCCGTCAAGCATTTTTCTTTTCTTGGGCGAAGAGGGCCGCGATGCCGCCTTTGAGATCGGATACGGCGGTCCATTTTTCGGTTCCGCCGCGCCCCCCGTCGCCGGTCGAACGGTCCACGGAATCGGTCCGCGGCCCGACGAAACCGTCGAATCCGAGGCCCTTCGCGGCCTTGATGCGGCCCGCGAGGCGGCGGATCGGCCGGACCTCGCCCGCCAGGGAGAGTTCGCCGGCGACCGCGGTCCGGGCGGGCAGGGGAAGGCCGGTCCGCGCCGAGTGGAGGGCCGCGGCGAGGGCGAGCTCCACGCCGACTTCCGTGATGCGGATGCCGCCGGCCACGTTGACGTAGAGGTCGTGGTCCGACAAGCGCAATTTGAGGTGCTTCTCCAGGGTGGCCGCCACGCGGGACACGCGGGCGGCGTCGATCCTATCGGAGAAGACCCGGCTCATGGCCCCCTTGGCGGGCACGGCGAGGGCCTGGATCTCCACGAGGAGGGTGCGCGAGCCCTCCAGCACCGCGGCGGTGGCGATGCCCGCCGGCAGTTCGCCCTCGCGGCTCACGAGAAAGAGGCTGGAGGGATCCTCCACGGGCTGGAGGCCCTTTTCGCCCATGGTGAAGATGCCGATCTCGTCCACGGACCCGAAGCGGTTCTTCGCCGCCCGGAGGAAGCGGCTGTCCGTATCGTTCTGTTCGAAGTAGAGGACCGTGTCGACGATGTGCTCCAGCGTCTTCGGCCCCGCGATGACGCCGTCCTTGGTGACGTGGGCCACGAGGAAGAGCGCCGCGTCGCGCTCCTTCACCCAGGTGACGAGCTCGTGGCAGCAGTACTTCATCTGGTTGACCGTCCCGGGGACGAGGCCGACCTCCGGCGTGATGAGCGTCTGGACCGAGTCCACCACCACGAGCACCGGCTTCACCTTCTCCAGGACGCGCTCGATCTCCTCGAGGCGTCCGGAACAGAACAATTCGATGCGGTCGCCCGAAATGCCCAACCGGTCCGCCCGCATGCGGACCTGGCCGGCGGATTCCTCGCCGGAAATGTAGAGCACGCGGCCTTTGGTCCCGCAGGCGGCCGCGGCTTGGAGGAGCAGGGTGGACTTGCCGATGCCGGGTTCGCCGCCGACGAGGACGGCCGACCGTTTCATGATGCCGCCGCCGAGCACGCGGTCCAACTCCCCGATGCCGCTCGGGATGCGCGTGCCTTCCTGCGGATCCACCGCGGAGAGGGGCAGCGAGACCGCGTCCCGGAGGGGATCGACGCCGCCCGCGGCCATGCCGCGGCTACCGCCCGCCGTAGCCACGGCGGTCTCCGTCAGGGTGTTCCATTCGCCGCAGGCGGGGCAGCGGCCGAGCCATTTCGGTTCCTCGTGGGCGCACGCCGAACAGCGGAAAATCGTCGTTTTTGGCTTCTTCACTCGTTCCTCCGTTTCATCCGCCCGACGTATTGACCGTTTGGGCGCCCCGCCCCTATCCTATCACAATGGAAAGGAAGGACTACCGGCTCGCGGCCATTCTCTACACGGATATCGCGGGCTTCTCCAAGATGATGGAGAAGAACGAGGCCCGCACGTTGGAGTTGCTGCACACGCACAACGCCCTCATCGAAGAGATCGTCGCGCGGCACGGCGGGAAAGTCATCAAGACGATCGGAGACGCCTTCCTCATCGATTTCAAGAACACCGTGGACGCGCTGCAGAGCGCCGTGGAAATCCAGTACAAGCTGTACGAGTACAACAAGGCGAACGCCGACCTGCCGCTCCTGGTCCGCATCGGCGTCCACCTCGGCGATATCTATTTCTACGAGAACGACGCCCTCGGCGAGGGCATCAACATCGCCGCCCGGCTCCAGTCCATAGCGCATCCCGGCTGCATCTGCATGTCGGGGGACGTGTACAACCTGGTCCTCAACAAGGTCGATTTCGCGGCGGAAAAACTCGGCCGCGTGAGCCTCAAGAATATCACCAAAGAGATCCACGCCTACGAGATCGTCACGCCGAACGTGGAGTTCGATCCGAACCGAGCCGCCCGGCCCATACTGCGGCCCGACAAGGAAGAGAAGATCGCCGCGGCTCCGTTGAGCGAACCGAAAACGGGCGAGATGACCGGAACGGCGAGCGCCGTCTCGGCGTCGGCGGCCACCGGCGAAGCCTCCGTCCCTGCGGCGTCCACCGACTCCACCGCGAACGGGGCCGGCGGAGCGGGAAGGGGCGGCGCCGCGGGGTCTGCCCCGAGCGCGGCGGACGAGGTCCTGGCGGCGGACGTCAAGCGCCGCATCATGCTGGACATCAAGGCCGCGGGGCGCCGCCTCGCGGTGGACCAGATGTTGGTGCGCTATGCGGCGGAAGGCCAAGTGGCCAGGGCCGTCATCGAGGAGTTGGCCGGTAAGGGGATCTTGGTCCGCGAGAGCGCGGCCGAGTCCCGCGGCGAACCGCGGTCCGCCGCGCGCGGATCTCCGGTCGGTTACGGCGGTAACCTGGACGCGGACGGACGGGTGAAGGACGACATCGTCCACGCGGTCTCGGATATCGAATATCGGATCGAGGAACAGTTCAAGCGCGGCCTAGACGCCGCATTGGCGAGACGGCGCGGCCGGGGAGCGCACGAGGCGGCCCGGGCCGCGCGGAGGGAGTTCCGCGCCGAGTTCCGGTCCTACCGGGACGCGGATACCGGCGGGGCGGAAGGGGACTCCAAGGAAGAGCGGAATTGGGACGCCAAGGTCGATAAATCCTACTTCCGCTCTGCGGCCGATTCGGTATCCGCGTTCGATACCTATGCGGCCAAGGTCCGCGCCGAGGCTCGCTCCGCCAAGGCCGGATTCGTCGGGCACCTCGTCCCCTTCGTGGCGGTCAACGCCTTCCTCATGATCCTCAACGCGAACGTGAGCCCCGGCTTCCCCTGGGCCCTTTTCCCCTTCGGCGGTTGGGGCATCGGGTTATTGGAGCATTTCGCGTCGGTGCTCCGCCGGGGCGACCGCGCCGCCGAGCTCGCGATGATGCCTCCCCTGGACGCGGAAAGCCTTTCCCTCTTCAAGCAGCTCCAGAAGAAGAAGGACGGATTCTGGCTCCACGCCGCCTCCACCGTCACGACGAGCGTCTTCCTCTTCATGATCAACGCGATCACCTCGTCCCATTTCTGGTGGTTCCTCATCCCCGCGGCGGGTATGGGCATCGGGCTCCTCTCGCACGCGGCTGCGTACGCGGCGAAAAAGGCCGAGCTGGAGGGGACGATCCTGGACCGCCTCGGGCTGAAGGGCGGCTGGAAACGGGCTCTTCGGTCCATGCCGGCCTCGCTCAAGGAAGACGTCGGCGACCTCGGCCCCTACCTCGATCTGGTGGAAGCCGCGAAGTCGACGAGGGCTGCCATCGTCGCGCAGGTTACCGCGAACGGCCGGAAGAAGGCGCCAAAGAAAGGGCGGCGCGGCGCGGCCGTATCGGGGACGCCCGTGGACGACGATCTCCTGCCTGCCCTCGATTCCTACGTCGAGCAGGTCGCGCTCCTCGCCAAACGGACGAACGAGGTGGACCGGATCATCGAACTCATCCCCATGGACGCGCTCCGCGCGGACAAGGAGGATCTGCAACGAAAGGTGGAAGCGAAACCCGGCGAAGGGCTCCGCAAGGAATACGAGAAGTCGCTCGCCGAGATCGAACGCCAGGAGACCTCCTTCAACGAGCTCAAGGAACAGCGCGAAGTCCTGGAGCTCCGCATGCGGTCCTCGGTCAATACCTTGAAGCAGATGCGGATCGACCTGGCGCGCTTGGCCGGCATGGCCGATCAGGACGATACCGCTTCCGCGCGCGCGGTGCGGGAGAAAACCGTCGAGCTCAACCGCTACCTGGAAGATCTGCGCACCGCCTATTCCGAGCTGGATCGCATCGAGGCGCGCGGTTTGAACGCGGCCGAAGAGAACGCGGAGACGGCCCCGTAACGGAGACGGCCGCGTAACGGAGACCGCCCCGTCCGGTTCCGCCATTTGCGTCGACTACCTCCGTCCCCTATGCTTGAGGGCGGAGGCCGCCCATGAAAAGCGTCACTACCAAGATCATCGTTCTCTCCGTCGGCATCAGCGTCGCCGTGGCCCTGCTCCTGACGGCGGCCTTCGCCGTGGCCTTCATGTCTCTGGTGGACGAGCAGGTCGTACTGGTTGATCGGACGCTCCGCGAGAGCTTTGACCGCGCGGTTCGATGGGAGGTGGAGACGGCCGTCTCCCTGCTCGCCAAGGTGGACGCCCTCCGCGCGGACGGGAGCTTGACCGAAGAAGCCGCCGGCGACCTCGCGAAGAAGTTGCTGCGCGACCTCCGGTACGACAAGGACGGCTATTTCTGGGCGGATACCACGGACGGGACGAACGTCGTCCTGCTCGGCCAGGCTGCGGAGGGCAAGAACCGCTTGGACCTGGTGGACCACAAGGGAAACGAGATCGTCAAATCCTTCCTGAAGGTGGCGCCGGAGGGCGGCTATACGGATTATTGGTTCCCGAAGGCGGGCCAAACCGAAGCGTTGCCCAAGCGGAGCTATACGCTGCTCTCCAAGCCGTGGGGCTGGGTCGTCGGGACGGGCGCCTACGTGGACGACATCGACGTCATCGTGGCCGAAAAGCACCATGCCCTGAATCGGCGGCTCGCGGTCTCCCTCGCCGGCGCCGCGGTTTTCGCTTTGATCGCTACGATGATCGCGGCCATCGTTTCCGTCGCCATCGGCAGGCGCATCGCCAAGCCGCTCACCCACGCCGCGGAACGGACCGCCGTCATGGCTTCAGGGGACCTCACGGTCGCCTTCGATGAGCGTTACGCGAAATCCGCGGACGAGACGGGGACCCTCGTCCGGTCCCTGGATACCATGCGGCGCGACCTCGCGGACTTGATCGGGGGCGTGGTGGAAACCTCCCTGCGCGTCGGGGGCGGGGCCTCCGAGGTCAAGGATACGGCGAACAGCGTCTCCAACGGGGCTTCGGAACAGGCCGCTTCCACGGAAGAGGTCTCCTCGTCCATCGAGGAGATGGCCTCCACCATCGGGCAGAACGCCGACAACGCGTCCGAAACGGAGCGCATCGCGCGGAAGGCCGCCCAGGATGCGGCGGAAGGGGCCACGGCGGTGGCGGAGGCGGTCGCCGCGGTCAAGCACATCGCCGAGCGGATCGCGGTCATCGAGGAAATCGCGAGCCAGACGAACCTGCTGGCCCTCAACGCCGCGATCGAGGCCGCGCGGGCGGGGGAGGCCGGCAAGGGGTTCTCGGTCGTCGCGGGGGAGATCCGGAAGCTGGCCGAACGGAGCGGCAACTCGGCTTCCGAGATACGGGAGATTTCGCTCACCACGACCGCGGCCGCGGAGCGGGCGGGCGCGACCTTGGCGGGGCTCGCGCCCGACATCGGCAAGACGGCCGACCTCGTCGCCGAGATCAGCGCGGCCACCGCGGAGCAGCGGACCGGCGCCGACCAGATCGGCAAGGCCATGATGCAGCTGGATACGGTGGTCCAACGGAACGCCTCGGCCGCCGAGGAGTTGGCCGCGGCGGCCCAGACGCTCAACGACGAGGCCGACTCCCTGCGAGCGACCATCGGCGCGTTCAAGGTGTAGGCCGTCCGGCTCGGCGCCTTTGTCGAGCCGGACGGGCTCCGTGGAGTTACTTCGCGAGCAGCCGGTTGAGGCGCTTCACGAAATCGGCGGGATCGGAGATCTTGACGCCTTCCACGAGCAGGGCCTGGTCCAGGAGGACGCCGGCCACGTCGGCGACGCGCTCCTCGTCCTCCACGCCCACGAGGGCGGTCAGGATGGGGTGGTCGCCGTTGACTTCCAGGATGGGCTTCACGTCCGGCAGCTCGGTCTGGCCCATGGCCCGCATCATCTGGGCGAACTGGATGGAGGGGTCGCTCTCGTCGGCCACGATGCAGGAGGGCGAATCGTGGAGGCGGCGCGAAAGCTTCACGTCCTTGACCCGCTCGCCGAGGGCTTTCTTGAGCTTCTCCAGCACGGGCTTCATCTTCTCCTCGGCGCCCTTATCCTTCTTCTCGCCGAGCTCCTCGTCCGCGCCCGCGCGGTTGACGGCCTTGAGTTCCCAATCCTTGTACTTGCCGACGGAGGGGATGACGATGTCGTCGATGTCGTCCGACATCACGAGCACCTCGATGCCCTTGGCCCGGTACGCCTCCAGGAGGGGCGAGGCCTTGAGGGTCTTCTCGTCGCCGCCGGTGATATAGTAGATCGCCTTCTGGTCGGCCTGCATGCGGCCCGAGTAATCTGCCAGGCTCGTCCAGCCCTCCACCGCGCTGCTCTTGAAGCGCACGAGCTCCAGGATGGCGTCGCGGTTGGCGAAGTCCTGGTAGAGGCCTTCCTTGAGCGGTCGGTTGTACTCGCCGACGAAGGTTTCCCACTTTTCCTTGTCGTTGTCCGCGAGCGTCTTGAACTCGCCGAGGAGCTTCTTGACCGACGCGTTCTTGATGCTCTGGAGGACGCGGTTCTGCTGGAGGATCTCGCGGCTCACGTTGAGCGGGAGGTCTTCCGAATCGATGACGCCGCGCACGAAGCGGAGCCAGGTCGGCATGAGTTCCTTGTCGTCGTCGGTGATGAAGACGCGCTTCACGTAGAGCTTGACGCCGGCCTTGTAATCCACGTTGTACATGTCGAAGGGCGCCTTCTTCGGCACGAAAAAGAGCGTCGCGTATTCCTGCGTGCCCTCCGCCTTGGTGTGCACGTGGAAGAGCGGCTCCTCGGTATCGTGGGATATCTGCTTGTAGAACTCGACGTAGTCCTCGTCCTTGAGCTCGCTCTTGGACCGCCGCCAGATGGCGCTGCCGGAGTTGATCTGCTCGGTCTTCCGCGTCGACCCCTTCTCCTTTCCCTTGTCGTCCCATTCCTTCTCGTCGAAGGTCAGGTAGATCGGGAAGGCCACGTGGTTGGAGTAGCGCTTGACGATGTCCTCGATGGACCAGCGGTTGGCGTACTCGATGCCCTCGTCGTTGAGGTGGAGCAGGATCGTGGTGCCGTGCCCGTCCCGGGAGGCGGATTCGATGTCGAAACCTTCCTTGCCGTCGCTCGTCCACTTCCAGGCCGCATCCTCGCCAGCCTTGCGGCTCGTCACCTCGATCTTGTCGGCGACCATGAAGGCCGAATAGAAACCGACGCCGAACTGGCCGATGAGGTTGGAATCCTTCTTGGCGTCCGCGGTCAGTTTTTCCAGGAAGTTGCGGGTGCCCGACCGCGCGATGGTGCCCAGGTGGTCGGAGAGGTCCACCTCGTTCATGCCGATGCCCGTATCGGCGATCGTGAGGGTCTTCGCGTCCTTGTCGAAGGAGATGTCGATCTTCGGATCGAAGACGATCGACTTGTACGCTTCGTCGGCCACGGTCAGGTACTTGAGCTTGTCGAGGGCGTCCGAGGCGTTGGACACGAGTTCCCGGAGGAAGATTTCCTTGTGCGAGTAAAGCGAATGGATGATGAGGTGGAGCAGGCGGCTCACCTCGGTCTGGAACTGGTGTTGGGCCATTTCGAGAGACTCCTTGGATTAGGGGGAATGTCGTTTGCCGTTAAACATACTGAGACCGGCGCCCGGTAGGCAAGGGCCGCCGGCGCCGCCTTCGCAGGCTCCAGCCGCGACGCCTCCTCCGACAGCGGCGCGGGCGCTTCAGGCAAGGGTCGCCGGCGGCGCCTCCGGCAGCGGTTCGGGCGCCTCCGCCGCCTACTGCGATGACGCTGCGGCCTGGGCAGGTTCAGGCGGCCGGCTCACGCTCGGGCCGCCGGCGCGGCTTTAGGCCGCCGGCGCGGCTTTAGGCCGAGGGCGCGGCTTTAGGCCGAGGGCGGCGGGGCGAGCGCGGAAGCGGCGGGGAAGTCGACGACGAAGCGGACCGGCGGCCCGCCTTCAGCCCGCCAGGCGCCGTCGAGCTGGCCGGAAAGGGCCTCCACGAGCCGGAGGCCGAGTCCGCCGCCGGATCGGGTCTCGGCAGGCAGGGTTCCCTCGTTCCGGACCGACAGTTCCAGGTCGTCCCCGCGCCGCACGAGGCGGATGGCGACGCCTCCCTGTCCGTATTTGACGGCGTTCGTGCAGAGTTCGGTCAGGATGAGGCCGACGGAGAGGGCCGCCTTGCTCGTCAGCCAGAGCTCGTCCACCTCGATCTCGGGCGCCTCCACCGCGGTCCCGATGCTGTCCACGATGAAATGGACGAGGTCCCGCAGGTAGGTCTGCGCCGCGATCCGATCCAGGTTCCTGCCCCGGTACAGCTTTTCGTGGATGAGCGTGATCGAATGGATGCGCTTGGAAAGTTGGTTGAAGATCTCCTCGAAGCGGGTGTCGCGGGCTTCTCCGGCCTGCAATGAAATGATGCTCTCCACGATGGACAGGTTGTTCTTGACCCGATGATGGATTTCGCGCAGCAGGAGTTCTTTCTCCGCCACCGAGGCGCGGAGTTTTTCTTCCGTGGCCTTCCGTTCCGCGACTTCAAGGGAAAGGGCCTGCGCCAAGGCCGCGAGCTTCCGCGTCCGCGAAATGAAGGAGAGGACGAAGAGCGAGAGGGCGATGCCGGCTCCCGCGGAGAGGGCGAGGATGAGGAAAAGCTCCCGGCCGGGGTTCCGGCCGCGTACGGGGGCGAGCGCGAGGGTCCAGGACGAGTTCGGGAGCGGCACTTCGGCGATCGCGGGAAAGGCGGGGAGGGCTCCGCCCGAGGAGGCGAACACCTGGTGCATGTAGAGGAAGGGCAGCGGGACGTGCAGGTCGGGCGCGACCTTTCCGAACGACCCGGCGCGCACCGCGGGGGGGACGGCGGATAGCGCCCAGCGGTAGCCCTGCTTCTCGAGTTCCCTAAGACCGCTCTGCGCCAGGAGGCGTTCCAGGTCCACCACGACGACCGCGAGGCCCCAGAATCGGTCCGTCCCGTCCGCCCCGGTGCGGAAGACGGGGAAGCGGGCGGTCAAGCCGAGCGTCCCGTTGATGAGGCGGTAGGGCCCGGTCATGGTCAGGATGCGTTCCTCCACCGCACGCCGCGCGTCGCTTCCGCGCACGGGATCGTTGAGCAGGTCCAGACCGATCTGCCCGGCGGCCGCCTCCGGCGGGTAGACCGTACGGATGGTCCCCGCGGGCGCGAGGGAGAGGTGGGCGATGATCGGCCAGCGGCCCATGATTTCACGCGCGTAGTCGCCGAGTTCCCGGTCCGAGCCGCTATGGGATACGAGGGCGCCGAGGGAATAGGCCGCTCCGATCGCGGGCTCCAGTTGATTCGCGAGGAGGCGGGCCTCCATCCGGGCGAGTTCCGCGAGCCGATCCTGTCGCTCTCTCAAATTTTGCGCGCGTACGCCGAAAAGCGCGCTTGCGAACAGAGCGGAAAAGAGGAGCGAGAGGGCGACGTTCGCCGCCATTTTGCGGCCCGAGATGTGCATACCGAGAGTATAGGCGTAAAAGAGCCCTGCCTCAAAGTCCTTCGGGGACGAGGGCGAGGCCGCCCCGCCGAAGTTCCGCCCAGACGCGCGGCGCCTTCTCCGGGCCGACGGCTTCCGCGAGCCGGGCCGCGAGCGTCGGTTCCGCGACTCCGCCGGGCCGGGACGCTTCCGCGAGCGCGGCGAGGAGGCCGTCCGCGGCGGCGCGATCCGGGAGGTCCAGGGTGCGCGTCTCCATCATCCACCGCCAGCCGAGGCGCAGCGCGCCGTTCGGGCCGCGGGCGGGAACGGGCGCGCCGCCGAGGAAGAT
>JAEXTK010000055.1 GCA_023406985.1 Spirochaetota bacterium
GAGCTCCTATTCGCGGTGGCGCCGCCGCAACGGCGCCCCGCACTTCTTTGTTCGGCGGCCGGTTTAGGTTTCTCTGTGACCCGAGGTCTTCCCTTGCGGGATGTTCCCTCCCAGCGCAGGGCCAACCGGTCGCCGGCTCCCAAATCCCGTCGGACCTAGGATACTCCGCTTCGAGCCGCATGCAACAATCATAAAGTCTGTGATGGATCCTGCGCGCTTCCCGTGTTCGCGTAGGGATGCGCTCCCCCTACACGATCCATACCAGAGCGCCCATGGCGACGAAGAAGAGGGCGGTGAGCAGGCGCACCAGGGCGATCCGGCGGCGGTACCAGGCTTGGATGCGCTCATGGGTAAGGCCGAGGTAGAAGAGGGCGAAAACGAGGACGAGGGGCAAGACGAAGGCCAGGTTGTAGACGACGAGGAGGACGGCGCTCCGGGAGGAGAAGGCGGTACGATTGAGGTAGGCGAGGGTGGGGAGGTAGATCTGGCCGGTGCAGGCCAGTTCGATGAGGGACACGGCGCCGCCCGCGAGGGCCGCGAGCGCGACGCCGGCTTGGCCGCCGGCGAAGCGGCGGATCACCGTATGGCTCGCGCCCTGGAGGCCCTTGGGGAGTTTGAGGGTCGCGTCTTCGGGAGTCCCCGCGCGGGCGCGGACGGCGTCGCGGAGGCTCAGGACGGCGAGGACCGCGGCCGCGGCGCTCACGGCGGCGTTGAGGTAGAGCGTGGCGCGGCCCGCGGAGAGGAAGGTCCTGAGGGAGGCGAGGAGGCCGAGGCCGAGGAGGAAGTAGACGGCGAAGACGCCCGCGATGAACGCGAGGCCCGTGGCCAGGACGGCCTCCTTCCGCTTCTTGCGGAGGCTCACGAAGGAGAGGAAGAAGAGGAGGGTGGAGAAGGCGCACGGATTGATCCCGTCCAGGAGGCCCGCGAACAGGACGGGCAGGGCGGCCGCGAGGAGGGCGCTCCCCTCGATCGTCTTCCGCGCCGCCGAGCCCGGCTCCTCCGGCGAGCCCGCCGCGGGAAGCGCGGACGAGGCGGCCCGATCCGCGGGCCGGACCGGCCAGGTGCCGGAGGCGAGGTACGCGTCGATATCGCCTCCGAGCTCCGTTTCTATGGCGGTGCTGCCGCGGTACACCGCGCCGCCGATGAAGAGCACGGGGAAGCTCGTGAAGGAGAGGCCCGCCTCCGCGAGCATGCGCTCGCAGAGCGCGTAGCCCGCATCGGAGAGGATGTCGTGGGTCTCCAGCTCCAGGACGATCGAACGTTCCTTCTCGAGCCGCGCCTTGCCCGCGTAGAGGAAGGCGTCGCAGTGGCTGCAGCCGGTCTCCGTGAAGTAGACGCCGCGCAGCGTCGCGGCGGGCGCGGAGGCGGCGGCTCCCGGTGCGGCCGCGGCGCCCGCGGGGTCGGAGGTCTGCGCGGCGAGGGGAACGGCGAAGAGGGCGAGCGACGCGGCGAGCGCGGGGAGGGCGGAACGGGCGGATCGGCGCATGGGATAGGAGTATACCGATTCCGTCAGGTATGCGGAAGGGACGGAAGTGGCGCGGGAGGAAGGAAGGGGCGATACTTTGGGTACAGGGTTCGATGGCCGCGTCCGCACCACCGTACCGCGGCCTTAAGGGGTATCCGCATGAAGGAACCGTATCGGATCACGGAGGAGGATTTTCCGGAGTTCGAGGTCCTCTCCGTCAGGACCAAGGACGCGATCGGGGCCATGGGCAAGTACATCGGCGCCCTCTACGGCCAGGCGCGGCGGCAGGGGCTCAAGGGCGCGGGTCCGCTCTTCTCGGTCTACTACGAGAAGCCGGCCGAGGGCGCGAAGGTGGATTACGAGATGTTCCTGCCCGTGGAAGGCCCGGCCGAGGTCTTGGACAAGCTTCCCGACTTCGGCGGCGACCGCTGCCTCAAGGCGCGGCACGCGGGGTCCTACGCCGGCCTCGGCGGGGCCTACGCGGCCCTGGAGGCGGAGGTCGGCAAGCGCGGCCTCGCGATGACCGCTCCCCCGCGGGAGGTCTACGTCCGCGGGCCCCTGCTCGGGTTCCTGTCGTTCATCCCCACCATGGTCACCGACGTCTACTTCCCCGTGAAGAGCGCGGGCTGAGCCCGCTTCGATCCTCCGCGCTTTTCCTCTGAAGGCGCGTCCGGGCGCTGCGTCCGGGCGCCGGGCGCCCGGGTGGCCGCCCGGTACCGCGCCCGGCGCCCGCCGCGCCGGGAAGTCCGCCGCCTAGGCCGCCTTCGATCCTTCCGCCGTATCCTTCCGGAGCATGAGGGCCAGGACGGCCGCCGCGCCCATGGCGAGCGCCGCGAGGAGGGCGGGGAGGCGGGGGCCGACTTCCGCCATGGCGCCCGCGATCCAGCCGAAGGGCGCCGACACGCCGTACATGAGCGTGTACACGATGGAGAGGATGACGGCCCGCTTCTTATCGTCCACCGAATTGGCGAGCACGGCCTCTATGACCGGCCCGGTCACGCCCATGCCGACGGCGGCGCCGAGGGTGCCGACCACCACCGCGACGATGGCCGCGCCGGGAGAACCGGAGGCGGCCGGGGCCAAGAGGAGGACGAGGTTGGCGGCGACGTTCAAAAGGAGGGTGAGGGTGAGCGCGGACCGGATGCGGACGATGCGGGGAATCACGAGGAGATAGACCGCGAGGGTGGTCGCGGAGGCGAGGGGCGGGAACACGGCGATGAGGCCCTCGGACAGGCCGATGCCGCGGGTCATGACGACGCTCAGGAAGGAATTCCGCGTCTGGAGGTGGATGTTGGAGAGGATGGCGAGGAGGAGGGCGATGGTGGCCTCCCGGCTGCCGAAGAGGGAGGCCGCGGCGGCGCGGTACTCCTTCAGGGCTTCGCCAATCTTGGCGCCCTTGGCGGCGGCCATCTTCTCCTTGCCCACGGCGGTCTCCGTGCAGTACGCGTTCCGGATGAAGAACATGGCGGTCATGGAGGCGAAGGCGAAGAGGTAGAGGCCGCGCGTGGCGCTCACCAGGCCGAAGTGCACCACCAGGAGGCCGGCGAGGGGCGCGAAGAGGCCGGCGAGGGTGCCCGCCACGGAGATCCAGGTATAGAGCCGCACGCGCGTGTCGGGCGGCGCGTCCTCGATGAAGAGGCAGGACCAGGAGATGTGGACGACGCGCACCGCGGAGTTGAGGACGGCGGCCAGGAAGAACCAGCGGATGTCCCGGGCGAAGGCCCAGAGGAGGGTGGGGACGGTCCAAGAGAGGAGGTCGAAGAGGAGGGAAGTCCGCCGCCGCCCGAAGCGGTCGGTGATCCAGCCCGCGACGAGGGACCAGACCATCTGCAGGCCCATGCCGACGGCCGCGATGACGCCGATGCCGGTCTCGCTCACGCCCAAGGAGAGCATGTAGAGGGAGGCGTAGGGCACGTAGAGGTTGTAGGGAATGCCCCACATGGGCTCCACGATGATGCAGGTGCGCGCGTTCCCCTTGAAGGAGCGCAGGCTGTCCACGATGGGCCGGAGGGCGAGTCCGTAGGCCCTGGCCGCGAGCGAATTTCTCGGTTGCATTCCGCCATGATAGCGTTTACATCGATGCGGCTCAAGGGACGGCGCGGGCCGGGGTTCGGTCGGCGGAGGGGCTGCCATCGGGTGAACGGCCTTCGGGAGGGCGGCCGTCGGGTGGGTATCAGGAATTTTCTCAGGTCGATAGAAGCGCCGGGCGGGGCGGGGGCGTAGGCCTCCTGAGGCAGGGGGAGTCTCTCCTTCCTCGGGAGGCGTCGTGAAAGGATCTCGGTTGGAAGGCCGTACGCCGTCGCGGCTTGCGCAACAGGTTATCGATAGGAAAGCGCTATTCGGTGGCGTAATCTTAACGTTGCTGACTCTGGCCCCTCAATTTTCGGCGTACGGCTTAGGCGGCGGGGACGACGATCCGCCCACGGCGACATTGACGGGGCTCGTGTACGGTTCGTACGCTCCGGGAGCCGTCGTCGCGAAATTCGAGGATGGTGGCTGCTATTTCATATTCGAGGACCGCAATAACGATGGACGTTTCAATGATTGCCCAGGGACAGTAGAGTTCCTCTCATCGACGCACCTCATCACGAACCAGCTCGGCAACCCGACGATATCGTTGAATCAGGACATCTTCAATTTCGGTACGTCCGAACCGGTCATCGCGTACAGTACGAGCAGTGCCAAATCCGTCACCATTGGAAGTATTAACCGCGATAGGAATGTCACAGTCGTCGGCGCGATCCCCATTTGCCATGACAACTTCATCGGTTACGATTACCACGAACGGTACTATGAGTTCCGGTACTACCATGTCTTAACGTTCACGAGCGACGTCACGGGTCCGACATCGCCGCAGGTCTATTTAAAAAATTCCGCGCCGTACGTGGATGCGCACGGTCTACAGTACCTTGCCGAGGGGCCGTCATTAGGTTGGGGAATGGCGACCGACGGCGGTTCCGGTGTGGGTACTTATACGATCACCGATACCGGTGTGCTTCACAATTCCCCCTGCGGGACAACGGGCGCGGATTTTCCGGATGCGGCGGAGGGCCGGCACGACTATAAGCTAACCGTCTATGACAATGTCGGCAATGCTTCCGCTCCGTCGTCGGTGTCCGTCTTCGTCGATCGAAGCCCGCCGACCCTTACGCAGGCGAGCCTTCCCGGCCTCCTATCGCGCTCCTTCTCGTTGCCCGCCGGTTCCGATGAAGCCATCATAGAGCTCGCCGTCATCGGCGACCCGGCGGATCTGCCCGCGGGCGGCTCGGGCTTCAAGCGGCTGCTGTTCCGCGATGACGGCGCGGGCGTTTTCCGAACCTCCGCGGAGATCATGGGAGCAAGGATCGCGCGCGGCGAAACCGGGGTGACGAAGACGTTTTCCGCGTATGCGGAAGACAACCTCGGGAACCGGACCGCGGCGGAGGCTGCGCCGTCGTTCACTCTCCTGATTCCGCCCAAGAAGCCGTCCATGGTCTTGGCCTGCGGCGCCGCGCAGGTTACGGGCGGAGCCTTCGCCTACCGGC
>JAEXTK010000096.1 GCA_023406985.1 Spirochaetota bacterium
GCCCGGGGCGCCGCCGGACGGGCCCGAGGCTGAGCCGTCGGCCGACGCTTCCAAGACTTCGAGCGCCTCCTCCAGGAGCCAGCTCGCCTCGATGTCGTGGCCGTACGAAACCTTCCGCTCCATGCGCGACCAGTCGTCGCGGAAGAAGAGGCCGAGGTGGCCGTCGGACTGGACGATGAACCGCGCGTGGACGCCGAGAAGGGAGACGATGGATTCGCGCAGGGCCGCCGAAGGATCGGCCCGGTACAGGTTCGTGAAGGCCTCGAGCACGTGGAGGTTCGTGTTCATGGATTTGTCGCAGTCCAGGTCGAAAGGGCTCAGCGTGCGGTCGTCCGTCGCCGCCCAGTCCTCGCCGAGCGCCTCGCGGTAGCCGCCGAACGTCCGTTCCCGCGCGTGGCGTTCCAGGAGGCCGTACAGGGCCCGGGCGAAGGAACGAGCCTCCGCGCGCGCCTCCTCCCGGAGGTAGGGGACGCGGGCGTATTCGGAGAGGGCGTAGAGCGCGAAGGCCTGGCCGTAGACCTGCTTCTTCCGCACCGCGGGCTTCCCTCCGGCCGTGACGGTCCAGTAGAAGCCGCCGCGCTCGCGGTCGCGGAAGCGGTCCATGAGGTACCGGTAGGCGTCGTTCGCGAGGGGGAGGCGGGACGGATCCGCGAGGACGCGCGCGGCGGCCGAGAAGGTCCAGAGGTGGCGCGCGACCATGACGACCGACCGGTCGGCCTCGGGAACCGGGACGTCGTCCGAGCGGATCTCGCCGAGGAAGCCTTCCCCACCGGCGTCGCGGCCGTGCGACTCCCAATAGGGCAGGATATCTTCCGAGAGCTCCCGACGCGCCCAGGCGGCGAGGTCCGCGAGCGCCGCACGGGCCTCCCCCGTGAGCGCGGTCCCCGCCGCCGCGGCGCTCCGCGAACCTCCCGTCACAGCGCGTTCTCCTTCACCCAGGCGACGAGTTCGTCCACGTAGCCGAAGGCGAGGCCGGTGGCCGTGTCGGCGCAGCCGTAGTAGACGGCGAGGCGGCCGGACGTCGCGTCCGCGACCGCCGCGCAGGGGAAGACCACGTTCGGCACGTCGCCGACGCACTCGTAGGTTTCGCGCGGGTTGAGGAGGTAGGGACGGCCCCGCGCGATGACCTTCCACGGCGCGTCCAGGTCCAGGAGCGCGGCGCCCATGCTGTACACGAAGCCGTTGCAGCTCGTGAGCACGCCGTGGTAGAGGAGGAGCCAGCCCTCCTTCGTCTCGATAGGCGCGGGCCCGGGACCGATCTTGGTGCTCTGCCAGGGACTGTCGCTGCCCCGCGTGCCCATGACGTGGCGGTGCCGGCCCCAGAAACCGAGATCGGGGCTCTCGCTGTAGAAGACGTCGCCGAAGGGCGTATGCCCGGAGTCGCTCGGCCGGCTCAGCATGGCGTAGCGGCCGCCGATCCGGCGCGGGAACAGCACCCCGTTGCGGTTGAACGGCATGAGCGGGTTCTCCAGCCGCTCGAAGCGCTCGAAGTCGTCGGTGACGCCGAGGCCGATGGAGGCGCCGTGGTTGCCGTCGCACCACATGACGTAATAGCGGCCTTCCAAGGGGATGACGCGCGGATCGTACTTGTATTCCGATTCCGGCTGGCCCGGCAACTCGACGAAGGCGATGGGCTCGTCGGCGATCCGCCAGGAGAGCCCGTCGGCGCTCCGGCCCACGCGGATATTCATGCGCCGCGCAGTGTCGTCGCAGCGGAACACCCCCGCGAAGCCGTCGCCGTAGGGGACGACGGCACTGTTGAAGATGCTGTTCGCGCCGGCCGCGGCGTCCCGCGTAATCACCGGATTCCGCGCAGAGCGCCAGAGGGGAGCCGAATCTCCCGCTTTCCGCTCTTCCCAGGGCAAACGCGCGACGGCGGCGCCGCCTACGAGAATCGTGTTCTTCAATCGAGGCTCCTTTAGGAAACCGGTTTCTCTATCAAGTAAAGCATTCGAATCGTCATATCATCGTTCAGAGATATACACTTACAATCGATTAAGAAATAACTGTCCCTAGATGACGAAACCGGTATTTTATCCTATCATACCGAACGGGCGCGGTCTGTCAAGACCGCCCGCAAGGGGCACGCATGCGACGGATCACGATGGACGCTATCGCGAAGCTCGCCGGAACCACCAAGGGGACGGTATCCAAGGCGCTCAACGGAGAGGCCGGCGTGAGCGCCGAGACGCGCGAGCGTATCCGCGCCCTCGCGGCCCAACACAACTTTCACCCCAACGCGTTGGCGAGCGCCCTCGCGCGGCGCCGGTCGGGAGCCTTCGCCCTGGCCATCCCGAACGACGCGGGTCCCGTCTACGAAGGCGCGTTTTGGGCCTCCCTCATCGTCGCGGTGGTCGCGACCGCGGCCCGGCGCGGCATCCAGACCGTCATCCTCACCCCCGACGCCGGGGAGGCCGGAGCCGAATCCTTTAGCCGGGCCCTCCGCTGCAGGTCGGTGGACGCCCTCTTCGTGGCGGCCGAGCTCCTGGACCAGCGCACGCTCGGGGCCCTCGCCGCCGAGCGGCTCCCCTACGTGAGCATCGGTTCTCCTTTCGCCCCCGGCTCCTATTCCGTCGACGTGGACAACGAGGGCGGCACGCGCGCGATGGTGGAACGGCTCATCGCCGCGGGCAAGGAACGCGTCGCCTTCCTCGTGGGTCCCCATCGCTACGGCTATGCCGCCGAGCGCATCGCGGGGTACGAGGCGGCGCTCCGCGAAGCGGGATGCGGCGCGGTACGGGTGGAACGAGCGCCGTACGAAGCCCGCGCCGCCCGCGCGGCCGCGCGGGATCTCCTCGCCTCGCCGTTCGCCCCCGACGCCCTCTTCATCGCCGCGGGCGGCCCCCTCATGCTCGGCGCGCTGGAAGGCTGGCGGGACGCGGGCGGATCGGCGACCGGTATCGCGCTCGCCGTATTCGACGATTCCCCGATCTTGGAACTGATGGATCCGCCCGTGTCCGCGGTCCGCCAGCCCATCGCCGCCATGGCGGAAGCCGGCATCACCATGCTCGCGGACCTCGTCGAGGGTAAGAAGCCGAAAGAGGAACGGGTCGTCCTGGCGACCGAACTCATCGCGCGCGGGGCCCTGGCGCCCTAGGGCCGCGGCCCCTCCGGAGCGCGGGGAGGCGCACGCGCCCGCCGCGCCGACGCGCCTCACGAGCCCGCCGCGCCGCTGCCCTCCGGCCGATCCCGCTTCCGCGCCTCCAGCCCGGCAATGAGGATTTCGGCGAGGACGGCGAAACTCTCGTCGCGATCCACGTCCAGCCCGAAACAGCCCAGGCCTTCCAACTCCGCGAACCCGTGGGCGAGGCTCCGTATCCCGCGGAGCGCATGCACCTTCCCCGCCCGGTCCAAGCCGTACGGTTCCAGCAGCGTGAAGCCCAGGTCCAGGATCCGGCCCTCCTCCCGCACGAAATCCGGATCGGCGAAGGCCGCGGCGCGGTTCATGCGCATGAGGACCGCATAGCGGCCGGGATAGCGGCCGACGTAGGCGCGGTAGGCGACGAGCAGGGCCCGGAGGCCCTCTCCCGGCGAGGCCGCGGCTGCCGCGCACGCGGCTTCCAGTCCGTCGGCGAGATCCGCGGTGACGGCCAGAGCCAGGGCCGCGCGCAGCTCGGCGAGGCTCGCGAAGTGGTTGAACAGCGAGGGAGGCCGGATGCCGAGGACTTCCGCGAGGCGCGTGAGCGTAAGGCCCTCCGCGCCCTCGCGGTCGGCGAGATCGCCCGCCGCCTCCAGGATCGCCGCCTTCGAGAGTCCCTTCCTAGGCACGGCCGGCCCCTCCGCGCTCCGCATCCCTGAGGAAATCCAGGACGAGGGACGCCGTTTCGCCGGGGAATTCCGCATGGGGATAGTGGCCGGCGCCTTCCACCATTCGATGGGACGAGCCGAGTTCCACCGCCAAGGCCCGGGCTTCCGCTTCCGGGTCCTTGAAATCGGGATCGCGCTTTCCCATGATGACCACCGAGCGGCAGCGAACGCGGCCCACCGCGCGGCCGGAGGCCTCCTTGGAGGCGCGCATCATGCTCCGCACGGCCGCCATGCGCCCCTTTTCCGCGAGGTTGGCCGCGAGGCGGCGGGTATAGTCCGCGAAATCGGCAGGCTTCCGGCTCGGATAGAGGCTCGCGTAATAGGCCTTCCAGACGAACGGCCCCCAGGGATCGGCGAAGAGCAGGGAGTACAGGACCTTTTCCAGCGGCTTCGCGGCGCCCCTCACGAAGGGATCCATGAGCACCAGGCCGCCGACGAGGTCGGGCCGCTCGGCCGCGAGGTAGACCGCCGCGCCCGCGCCCATCGAATCGGCGACGACGTAGGCGCGCCCCGCTCCGAGGCGCTCGATGGCGGCTCCGATGTCGGAAGCGACGCCGACCACCGAATAGTCCTTCCAGCCGACGGAGCTTTCGCCGAGGCCCCGCAGGTCGAGCGACGCGACCCGGAAGCCGGCCTCCGCGAGGAACGGCGCCAGGAATCGGTACTCCTGCCGCAGGTCGCCCATGGACGGGACGCAGACGACCAGGGGCCCGTCCCCGACCTCCTCGTACGCCAACCGGCCCTCGGCCGTCTCTATGAACAGGGTTTTCCCCATAGCATCCTCCTGAGGTTATCAATTTACTAATGCTATTAGTATTAGTAAATTCTTTTCGATCAGTGTCGCGAAGATTTGGGAAATCCATCGACGCGACGGGCCGTCGGCCTTGACAAGTACGCGTCGCAGTGCTATTGATTTAGTAGCGCGCTACAAATTCGATAGCACAAGGAGAACGACATGCCCGTCATCACCATCGCCATGAGAAAGACCACCGTCGCCGAAAAAACGGCCCTCATCGAGAAGCTCACCGTCGCGGCCGCCGAGGCGACCAAGATGCCCGCCGAAACCTTCTTCACCTTCATCCAGGAATACGACGACGAGGCCATCGGCCTCGGCGGCAAGAGCCTCAAGGAGGCGAGGAAGACCCATTGAGCGTCGGCCGGCCGCCGCTCTTTCCTCCCGCGGCCGTCCTGGGGTAAGATCGCAGCCATGTCGACGCCGCGCCCCGGACAAAAAACGAGGGGCTCCCGCTCGGGAGCCCCCATCAACGCGCTCTTCGATCTGCTCGGCCGCCGTTGGGCCCTCGGGGTCATCTGGAATCTCGGCGACGGCAAGACCGCCACCTTCCGGGAACTCCAGGCCGCCTGCGACACCATCTCCCCCTCCATCCTCAACGTCCGCATCAAGGAACTGCGGGAGGCGGACATCGTGGAGAAAGCCGAGGACGGCTACCGGCTCACCGAGCGGGGCCGGCGGCTCCGCGAAGCCCTCGGCCCCCTCGGCGCGTGGTCCTGGACCTGGGCCGAGGAAGTCTTCGGCTTCGCGAAGGCCGACGTTTACCCCGATGCTTAGGCGCCCGCCTTCTTCTCTATCTTCGCCCAGGTGTCCCGCAGGCCCACCGATCGGTTGAAGACCGGTTTCCCGGCCGAGGTTTCCGGATCCCGCGCGAAGTACCCCACCCGTTCGAACTGGAAGAAATCGCCCGGTTTCGCGGAAGCCAGGCACGGCTCCGCGTACGCGGTCGCCGCGACTTCCAGGGAGTCGGGATTCAAATTGTCCAGGAAGCTGCCTCCCGGCGGGACGTCCATGGGACGCTCCACCGAGAAGAGGTAGTCGTAGAGGCGCGCCTCGATGGGGAGGGCCTGCTCGGCGGACAGCCAATGGATGGTGCCCTTCACCTTCTTGTTGTCGGATGCGTTGCCGCCCTTCGTAAGCTCGTCGTAGGTGCAGCGCACCGCGGTCACCTCGCCCGTGGCCGGATCTTTGTCGAAGCCGGTGCAGGTGACGATGTAGCCGTAGCGGAGGCGGACGGAATTGCCGGGGAAGAGCCGGAAGTACTTGGGCGGCGGCACCTCCTGGAAGTCATCCCGCTCGATCCAAAGCTCGCGGGTGAACGCCACCTTCCGCGTGCCCGCCGCCGGGTCCTCGGGGTTGTTGACCGCCTCGAGCTCCTCGACTTTTCCTGCCGGCCAGTTCTCCACGATGAGCTTGAGGGGCCTCAGCACGGCCATGACGCGGTTGGCCCGCTTGTTGAGGTCCTCGCGGAGGCAATGCTCCAGCAGGGCCACATCCACCATGCTGTCGGTCTTGGCTACGCCGATGCGCGACATGAAGTCGCGGATAGCCTCGGGGGTATAACCGCGGCGGCGGAGGCCGGAGATGGTGGGCATGCGCGGGTCGTCCCAGCCGGAGACGCGCTTCTCCGTCACGAGCTGGAGGAGCCATCGCTTGGAGAGCACGGTACGGCTGATGTTGAGGCGCGAGAATTCGATCTGGCGGCTCGGGAAAACCTCCGCCTCGCGGATGAACCACTCGTAGAGCGGGCGATGGATCTCGTACTCGAGGGAACAGAGGGAGTGGGTGATCCCCTCCTTCGCGTCGGAGAGCGGATGCTGGAAGTCGTACATCGGATAGATGCACCAAGCGTCGCCCACGCGGTAGTGCGGCATGCGGCGGATGCGGTACATGACCGGGTCCCGCATCACGAGGTTCGGGTGCGCCATGTCGATCTTGGCCCGGAGCGTCTTGGACCCGTCGGCGAACTCTCCGGCCCGCATGCGGGCGAAGAGGTCGAGGTTTTCCCCCACGCTCCGGTTCCGCCAGGGACTGTCCTTCCCCGGCGGCGTGTGGGTGATGTTGTGCTTGTCCGGCACGGCCGTTCCGCGGTAGACGCGGATATCCTCGTCGGAGAGGTCGTCGACGTACGCGACGCCCTTCTTGATGAGCTTGATGGCCAAGCCGTAGAGGTACTCGTAGTAGTCGGAGGCGTAGTATTCCCGGTCCTCCCAGTCGTAGCCGAGCCACTTGATGTCGCGCTTGATCGCCTCGACGTACGAGATGTCCTCTTTTTCGGGATTCGTGTCGTCGAAGCGGAGGTTGCACTTCCCGCCGAATTGGGCGGCGATGGAGAAGTCCACGCTGATGGCCTTGGCGTGGCCGATGTGGAGCCAACCGTTGGGCTCGGGCGGGAACCGCGTGTGCACGTACGTGTAGCGGCCGCTCTTGAGGTCCTCGGTGACGAAATCGCGGATGAAATCGGACGGGGTGGCGCCTTCGGCGCCGTTCGCGGCGTCGTTCGCGGCGCCGTTCGCGGCGGGAGCCGCGGCGGGGGTGTCGCTCATGGTGATCTCCTTCCGCGCTTCAGGGGCGCGGTGGATCCACTATGGACCGGCCGGGGAAGGAGGGTCAAGCGGAAGCGGAAATTACGCGCTGGGGCGGAACGGGCCCCGCGCGCCCGCCGGGGACTCGCGTTCCCGAAACCGCTTCATCTCGTACATGGCGCGGTCGGCCTCGGCGACCAGGGCGGTCACGCTGCTGCAGGTCGCCGGATCGTACACGGCCGAGCCGAAGCTGATGGACAGCTTGAAGGGATAGACGCCCTCGCGGTTGAACGCGTCGATCTTGTCCATGAGGCGGCGCTCGATGGACTCGAGGTCCTCAAGCTCTTTCAGCTCCAAGGCCACGGCGAATTCGTCCCCCGCGAAGCGCGCGATGAAATCCTGATGGTGGAAGGTCTTCCGTAGGATGGCGGCGGTGCATTCGAGCGCCATGTCCCCGACCGGATGGCCGAAGGTATCGTTGATGGCCTTGAATTTATCGATGTCCATCATGAAGAGTGCCAATTTTTCCGGCGGCCTAAGCCCTTTGACGCTATGGCGCAGGAAGAGGTCGAGCTGGCGGCGGTTATAGAGTCCGGTCAGATAATCGGTGGAGAGGATGCGGTTCTGGATGCTCGTGTAGATGACGAGCAGGGAGAGGGCCGCGCCGGCCCAGGCGAGGTTGAGCCCGTAGACGACCATCTGCGCGCCGACGCCGAGGATGCAGGGAACGGAAAAAAAGATGAGCGGCATGCGGAGCCGCGCGGGAAGGGCCCGGCGCCTGACCACCGGCAAGATCACGACGTAGCCGAGCAGGCCGAGATAGAGGCAAACCGCGACCCAGTGGAGCGCGCCGCGGCGGTAGACGTTCGCGGCATCGAAAAAAAAATAAAAACCGGTCTTCAGGCTGGAGAGCGCGATGATGCCGTTCACCGCGAACACGCCGCCGAGGTTCCAGACGATCCTTCGCAGGCGCGTCCGATCCTGATCGATTTGGGCCTCGACGTAGATGATCCAGAGGATCAAGGGAACGATATTCATGAGGAACAGGGCGACGTTCGCTATCCTCATCGCGAAGAACGCGAATTGGCCCGAGCGGCCGTCTACGAGCCAGGTGAAAAATTCCAGCGCCGTGCACGCCATGGTGCTGATGACCATGTCGCGGAACAGCCGGTGCTGGAGGAAGTGGGGTTCATGATCCAGGAACGTGCCGATGAGGAGGACGATTAGGAGTCCGAACGTAACGAGATACACTTGATAGAACGCGATTTGATACATCGCTTCAAGTATAGGCGTCCGGCGGAGGCCTGTAAATAAGAGCCGTTATCGAACGGCGGCGGCCTTCCCCGCGAAGACGCAATCGCTCGTGGCGTTGAGTCCGAGGTTACGCAGGCCCGCCTCGTCGCCCGGGCCGGGGAAGTGCGAAAGATGGAGCTCGCAACCGTCGAGCTGCTTGAGCGCCTCCAGGGCTGCCTGGGCGGCGGGATTCATGGCGGCCGAAACGGCGAGCGCGATGAGGGCCTCGTCCAGGTTGAGGCTCTCGCTCTTCTTCCCGAGCACGTCGCGCTTGAGGCCGCGGATGGATGCGGTGACCACGGGCGGCAGGAGATGGATGCGGTCGGGGATGCCGGCCAGGTGCTTGGCCGCGTTGAGCACCACGGCGCTCGCGGCGTGGAACAGCTTGGAATTCTTGCCCTGGACCATCGTCCCGTCGCGGAGTTCGAGCGCGGCGCCGCAGAAGATGCCGTCGTTGCCCTTGCGGCTGGTCGCGGCCTCGGCCGCCGCCTCGCGCGCGGGCAACACGACGCGGCGGTCCTCGCACTTGAGGTCGAAGGAGTCCATGATGGCGTCCACGCGGCGGAGCGGTTCGGCGTCGCAGATGCCGAGGCTGTACTCGCCCGCGATGCGGAACCGGCGGCGGATGATCTCCTGGAGGGCCGCGGCCTTGCACGCCTCGTCGTCCACGATGCCGCTCGCGATGCGGTTGACGCCCATGTCGGTGGGCGACTTGTACGGTTCGCCGCCGAGGCGCTGGAGGATGCGGCTCAGGACGGGGAAGACCTCCACGTCCCGGTTGTAGTTGATCGAAGTGGCGCCGTAGGCTTCCAGGTGGAAGGGATCCACGCAGTTGAAGTCGCCGAGATCGGCGGTGGCCGCCTCGTAGGCGACGTTCACCGGGTGCTTGAGCGGCAGGTTCCAGACGGGGAAGGTCTCGAATTTGGAGTAGGTCGCGGAGCGGCCGGCAGCCCGGTCGTGGTAGAGGAGCGTCAGCGCGGTCGCGAGCTTGCCGCTGCCGGGGCCGGGGCCGGTGATCACGACGATGGGCTTCTCCGTCGGGATGTACGCGTTGGCGCCGTAGCCCTCCGGGCTCACGATCAGGTCGACGTCGTTCGGATAGCCTTTGGTCGCGCGGTGGGTATACGCCGGTATGCCCCGGCGCTCCAGCTTGGTGCGGAACTGGACGGCCGCGGGCTGCTCGTCGAAGCGGGTGATCACGACGCCCGCGGTCTTCACGCCCCAATCGGCGAGCTCGTCCACGATGCGGAGGGCGTCGGCGTCGTAGGTGATGCCGAAGTCGCCCCGGAGCTTCTTGCGCTCGATGTCCCCCGCGTGGATGCAGAGGACCACCTCGGCGCGGTCCTTGAGGCGGGCGAGGAGGCGCATCTTGACGTTGGGGTCGTAGCCCGGCAGCACGCGGGCGGCGTGGTAATCCCAGAGGAGCTTGCCGCCGAATTCCAGGTAGAGCTTCTCCGCCTTGTCCGCGCGCTCCAGGATGAAGGACGCTTGTTCCGCCAGGTATTTCTCGTTGTCGAAGCCGATGCCGCCCGTCATGGGACCCCCGATTTTTCGCTCGTTCAGTACGATGTCGCGCCCAGAAGCCGGGCCGCTATCTCCACGGCCATACGGGCCGTCTGGTTGCGCACGTCCAGGACCGGGTTCACCTCCACGATCTCGGCGGAGCGGAGGAGGCCCGAAGCCGCGAGTTCCTCCGCCAGGAGGAGGACCTCCCGGTAAGAGAATCCGCCCGGGAGCGGGATGCCGACGCCCGGCGCGATCATGGGATCCATCACGTCCATATCGACGCTCACGTGGAGGGCATCCACCCGCTCCTTGAAGAAGGCGACGATCCGCCGGGTGGCCTCCGCGATGCCGAGCCGGTCCACGTCGGTCATCGTGTAGACGGTGAGTCCCGCCTGCCGCATGTTCGTCTTCTCCAGCGGATCGAGGTCGCGCACGCCGACGAGGGCCGTGTTCGCGGGGTCCAGCTTGCGGAAGTCGCCGCGGAGGCCGGTGAGTTCCTTCCGTCCGAGGCCGCAAGCCACGGCCAGGCACATGCCGTGGATGTTGCCCGAAGGCGAGCTCTCCGGCGTATTGAAATCGCCGTGGGCGTCCACCCAGAGGGTCCCCCAACGGAGAGCGCGTTTGCGGTACGCGGCGCCGAGGCCGGAGAGCGTGCCGATGGCGATGGAATGGTCGCCGCCGAGCACGAGGGGGAAGGCGCCGTCGTCCACGGCGGATTCCACGCGGGCTGCCAGCTCCCCGCAGGCCTCGGCGATGGGAGAAAGGAACTTGGCCGACCCGTCGCCCTCCTCCACGAATTCCTGGGCGGGCACCGCGATGCCGGGGAAGCATTCCTCCGGCTCGTGCCCCAGTTCCACGAGGGCTTTCTTGAGGCCCGCGAGGCGCATCGCCGAGGGGCCCATGTCGCTGCCGCGGCGGCTCGCCCCGAAATCGAGGGGGAGCTCGATGACACGGATTTTCACGGCGGCCTAGCCCTTCGCGAGGGCGGCGTCCAGGGCCGCCAGGGCGCGGTCCACGCGGGCGAGGGTCTTCTCCGCGCCGAGGATGCGCACCGAACCGAAGAGGGGCGGGCTGACCCGGGAACCGGTGACGGCCACGCGGAGCGGCATCATGAGGTCGCCGAGCTTCAGGTTCTCGGTTTCCGCGAAACGCTTGACCGCCTCCTCGGCGGCCTCGTCGGAAGCCGCGGCGGCCATGCCGGCCACGAGGGTCCGGCCGGCCGCGAGGAGCTGCCGCGCGGCCGCGAGGTCCGCCTTCTTCGGGATGAACTCTTCCGCCGCGGGAACCGGCGGCTCGGCGAAGAGGTAGCGGAGCTTGCCGGGCAGCTCGTGGAGGAAGGACAGGCGCTCCTTGACGAGCGGGAGGGCGGCGACGAAGACGGCCTTCTGGGCGGGAGCGGGCTCGGTCGCGGGAAGGGGTACGGGCTTTCCGTCGGAGGCGGTCTCCGCGGCGAAGCGATCGGGGGGGGCGAAGAGGCCGCCCGCCGTCGCGTAGGGGAGCGCGAGCTCGGCGAGCTCGGCGTCCGGCTTCATGCGGATGTACTGGCCGTTGAACCACTCCAGCTTCTTGTAATCGAAGACCGCGGGCGACTTGTTGAGCTTATCGAGCTTGAAGAGGCGCGCGAGTTCCTCCAGCGGGAAGATATCCCGGCCTTCCTCGTAGGAAGCCCCGAGGAGGGCCACGTAGTTGAGGAGGGCCTCGCTCAAGTACCCCTGGCGGCGGAACTCGTCCACGCTCGTGGAGCCGTGGCGCTTGGAGAGCTTCTTGCCGTCCTGGCCCATGACCATGGGGAGGTGGCAGAATTCCGGATGCTCCCAGCCGAAGGCCTCGTACATGAGGACGTGGAGGGGCGTGGAGGGGAGCCATTCCTGCGCGCGGAGGACGTGGCTGATGCCCATGAGGTGGTCGTCCACCACGTTGGCCAGGTGGTAGGTCGGGAACCCGTCGGACTTGAGGAGGACGGGGTCCGGGCTGATGTCGTCGGTCTTCCATTCCACCTCGCCGAGGAGGTGGTCGCGGATGCGCACCGCGCGGCCGAGGGGGATCTTGAGGCGGATGACGTGGGGCTCTCCGGCGGCCGCGCGGGAGGCGGCTTCAGCGGGAGCCAGGGACCGGCAATGGCGGTCGTAGCCCGTCTCGCTCGACTTGGACTCCTCCCGCTCCTTGCGGATGCGGTCCAGCCGCTCGGCGTCGCAGAAGCAATAGTAGGCCCGGTCCATGGCGACGAGTTCCTGGGCGTACTTCTTGAAGAGGTCGAAGCGTTCCGACTGCACGTACGGCCCGCAGGGGCCGCCGACGTCGGGGCCTTCGTCCCATTTGACGCCGAGCCATGCGAAGGTGTCGTAGAGGTTGCGGACGGCGTCGTCCGTCGTCCGGGTCCGGTCGGTGTCCTCTATGCGGAGGATGAATTTGCCGCCGACCGACCGGGCGAAGAGGTAATTGAAGAGGGCCGTGCGGACCCCGCCGATGTGCTGAAGACCCGTCGGAGACGGGGCGTAACGAACGCGGATTTCCATGATCGCGCATTATAGCGAGCCCCCGGCCAGCGCGTCCACGCCCGCCCCCGCGCCGAACCCGGATTACCCATTTAACTTGAAGGTTTTTGACATTACGGCTAAAATTGGACGACTAGAGGTTTCAATGCTCAAGCACCTTTCCGAATATCTCCGCGACTACTACGGCCCGTTCCGGCTCCTCGGCTCGAACCTCGTGCTCATCCTGCTCTCCGTCTACGCCGCGTTCGCCGCGTCGGTCCTGCTCCTGCCGAAGCTCGCCCACGGCTTCCCCCGCGACCGCGGCAGGGAATTCAGCGTCGGCGCCCAGGCTTCCGTCGGCAAGCCCACGGGAACCGGCCTCGTGTTCATCTGCGTCTTCGCCGTCGTCACCCTCCTCGCGACGCCCCTCAACGCGAGCCAGATGGCCCTCCTCGTCCTCACCCTCCTCGCGATGCTGAGCGGCTTCCTGGACGACCGCGCCGAGAAACCCTGGGGAGAATACCGCAAGGCGCTCATCGACCTGATCCTCTCCCTCGCGGCCTCGCTCGCCCTCTTCTACCTCCGCAAGCCCGTCTTCTGGCTGCCCTTCGTCGAAGGACCGATCTCCATCGGCCCGGTCGCCTTCATCGCGGTCTCCACGATGGTGATCTGGGTCTCCATCAACACGACGAACTGCTCGGACGGCGTGGACGGCCTGTCGGGAACCCTCGTCCTCATGGCGCTCCTGGTCCTCGGCGTACTCTTCTACTTCGTCCTCGGCCACGTGGGCATCTCCACCTACCTGCTCGTGCCCCACGTCCGCGACGGCGCGGGCTGGGCGATCATGACCTTCGCCCTCGCGGGATCCCTCCTCGGCTACCTCTGGCACAACGCCTATCCGAGCTCGCTCCTCATGGGGGACGCGGGCTCCCGCGCCCTCGGCTTCTTCATCGGCGCCTGCGTCATGGCCCTCGGGAACCCCGCCCTCCTCGTGGCGGTGGCCTGCATCATCCTGATCAACGGAGGGACGGGCCTCGTCAAGGTGGCCCTCCTCCGCTTCTTCAAGATCAGGATCTTCGCCGACGTCCGCTTCCCCCTGCACGACCACATGAAGAAGCACCGGGAATGGTCCTCCACCCAGATCCTCCTCAAGTACGTGATCATGCAGGTCCTGACGACCGCGGGCCTCATCGGCGTCATCTTCAAGGTGCGCTAGGCTTCTTCCACCGCCTCGTACAGGTCGAAGACGAACGCGTTCCACTCCGGTTCGGCCGGGCCCGCCAGGAGTTCGGGAGTGCGCACCTCCTCCAGCCACTGCCGCGGCGACCTCCGGAAGCGGGACCGCTCGACGGCGAGCGCGAGGCGGCTCCAGCTCCCCGGGAGATTCTCCGGCGATCCCCGGTGCTCGGCCACCGCGTAGAGGCCGCCCGGGAAATCCTTGAATTCGATGCCCTCGCCCGGCCCCGTCGCGCGCTCCGCGGCCGCGCCCGCCTCGCCTTCCAGCACGACCCACTGCTCGTAGCCGTAGTTCGGCGTCGCCGGCGTCGGGTTCGGGTTGTTGAAGCCGAAGAAGCGGCCGGCCGCGATCGGGAGCCCCCGGCGGCGCATCCACGCGAGGAGCGCGTCCCAGGCCGCGCCCTCCGGGTGCTCGCCGAAGCCGCGGGCCGCGGCGACGCGGAGCCGCTCCAGGCGCACGACGCGAAATCCTTCTTCGAGGGAACCGTTCTTTTTCGTCATCTCCATGATCGTACCTCCGTAAGCGTTTCGCGGCGATCCCGATGAACCGCCGGCCCGGCCGAGCGTGCGTATCATCGCACGGTATCGCTGACATCCTTTGACAGCAATTCCGCCGAGGGCTACACTCTCCCCATGCGCGCCGATCGGCTCCTCAAACTCATGATGCTGCTCCAGGGACGCGGCAGGAAAACCGCCGCCGCCCTGAGCAGGGAACTCGAAGTGTCCGTACGGACCCTGTACCGGGACCTGCGCGCCCTGGAGGCCGCGGGGGTACCGCTCGTGGCCGAAAGCGGACCCGGCGGCGGCGTGGAACTCATGGAAGGTTTCCGGAGCGACCTCACCGGGCTCACCGAGCGGGAAGCCGAGGCCCTCTTCGCCCCGCTCACGAGCGGGCCCCTCGCCGCGCTCGGCATGGACGTGCCCCTCAAGGCCGCCCTCGCCAAACTCGCGGCCGGCTCGCCGTCCCGCCTCAAGGCGCGGGAAGAGAAGGCGCGGCGCCGCATCCTCCTGGACGTGGACGCCGATGACCGTCCGGAGACCGGAGAGCGGGCGGAGGAGCGGGACGCGGGAGGCGGCGTCCTCGCGACGCTCCGCGACGCCGTCATGGCCGGCCGCCGCGTCCGCCTGGTCCAGCTCCTCGCGCTCGGCCCCGTGCGCGATCAGCGCGTGCCGCGCGTCCTCGCCCCCTACGGCCTCGTCTGGTCGGGAGGCGCCTGGTACGCCGTCGGCGAGGCGGACGGCCGCCTCCGCGCCCTCCTCGCCGCGACGGTCGTGGAGGCGGAAACCGTCCACGACGGTCCGGACGAGGGCCGCTTCGACATACCCGACGATTTCGAGCTCGCGGACTTCTGGAAGCGCGAGCGGGCGGCGGTCGCCGCCTTCCGGACGAGCTACCCGGTGACGCTCACGCTGCGGGAGGAAGCGGCGGGCTGGCTCGGGGAACCCTACGCGTCTCGGGCGGCGGCGCTCCTGGCCGCGGCGGCCGATCGGGAGGCCGCGGACGCGGAGGGTCCCCCGGCCATCGTCCTGCGCTTCTCCTCGGCCGAGGAAGCCCGGTCCCGGCTCGCGGCTCTCGGATCGGCCGCGACGGTGATCGCGCCGGCGGAACTGCGGACCGCCCTCGTCGACCTGGGGGAGGC
>JAEXTK010000166.1 GCA_023406985.1 Spirochaetota bacterium
GGCCGCCGATGCGCCGGCCGGCGCGGCGGGCGCCCGCTGGGGCGACGCGGACGCGGCGCTCGTCGCGTCCATGCTCCACTTCGGCCAGACGACCATAGCGGAAATAAAACGATACGCGGAAGCGAAAGGAGCCTGCGTCAGATGGTGATCGCGTCGATCGATGTGAAGGACGGAAAGGTGGTCCAGCTCAGGCAGGGGAGGGACCTCGTGCTCGAGCGGGACGACGCGGAAGCGCTGGCCCGCGACTTCGACCGCTACGGCGAGGTGGCGGTCATCGACCTGGACGCCGCCCTCGGCTCGGGCTCCAACGACGGCCTCGTGAAGTCCCTGCTCCGCAGGTGCGACTGCCGCGTGGGCGGCGGGATCAGGACCGTGGAGCGCGCGGCCGAGCTCGTGAGCCTCGGGGCCAAGAAGGTCATCGTCGGCTCGGTCGCGTTCCGCGAAAGCGCCAAGAAGGGCGCGGGAGCGGCCGGAGGCGAGTTCGCCGTCCAGACCGCTTTCCTGGAGAAGCTCGCGGCGAAGATCGGCAGGGATCGCGTGATCGTGGCCGTGGACGCCCGCGAGGGAAAAATCGTCGTGGACGGCTGGAAGACCGAGACGGGCCTGGACCTCTACGAGGCCGCGGCGGCGGTGGAGCCCTACGCCATCGAACTCCTCTTCACCTGCACCGAGCGCGAGGGGACCCTGACGGGCATCAACCTGGACCAGGTGAAGAAGCTCCGCGAATCGGTCTCCTGCGCGGTCACCGTGGCGGGCGGCGTCACGACGGCGGACGAGATCGAGGCCATCGCGGCGCTCGGCTGCGACGTTCAGCTCGGCATGGCGCTCTACACCGGCAAGGTGGCGTTGGCGGATGCCTTCGTCCGCTCGCTCGACTGGAAGAAGGCCGACCTGCTGCCGGTCATCGCCCAGTCGGCGGACGGCCAGGTGCTCATGACGGGCTTCGCCGACCGGGAAGCCGTGGCGGAGAGCTTCAGCCGCGGGAACCTCTGCCTCCACAGCCGGAGCCGGAACAAGCTCTGGATGAAGGGCGAGACCTCGGGCAACACGCTCCGCCTCGTCCGCATGCGGGCCGACTGCGACCGGGACGCCCTCCTGGCCACGGTGGAGCCGGCCGGCCCCACCTGCCATACGGGCGCGTGGACCTGCTTCGGCGACCATAAGTACACTTGGGAATTCCTCCAGTCCATCGTGACGGAGCGGTTCCGGAACCCCGTTCCCGGCTCCTACACCGCGACCCTGGACGACGAGCGCGTCCGCGAGAAGGTGATGGAGGAGGCGGAGGAAGTCTGCACGGCCAAGACCCACGACGAGACGGTCTGGGAAGTGGCCGACCTGCTCTATTTCACCACCGTGCTCATGACCCGGTCCGGCGTGACCGTGGCCGAGGTCATGGGGGAACTGGACCGGAGACACAAGAAATGAGCGTGTATTGGAACGACCGCGTGCGCGCCATCGACCCCTACGTGCCGGGGGAGCAGCCGCGGGACCGGAAGTACGTCAAACTCAACACGAACGAGAACCCGTACCCGCCGTCGCCGAAGACCCTTGAGGCGATCAAGGCCGCCGCGGCCGACTCGCTCCGGCTCTACTCGGACCCCGTCTGCCTGGATCTCCGGAAAGCCATCGCCGAGCGCTACGGCACCTCCGCGGAACGCGTCTTCGTGGGCAACGGGTCGGACGAGATCCTCGCCTTCGCGTTCGGCGCGTTCTACGGCGAACGGAGCGGCGACGGCGCCCGAGATGCGGCCGACGGCGCCCGAGATGCCGCCGGCGGCGCCGGTTCGGCGGTTGCCGCCGCCGCGAAGGCCGCGCCCCTCCTGTTCCCCGACATCACGTACAGCTTCTACCCCGTCTACGCCAAACTCTGGAACATACCGTACGAGACGGTGCCGCTCCGCGAAGACTTCGTCCTCCGCGCGGAGGATTACCTCCGGCCTTCGGGCGGGGTCGTCTTCCCGAACCCGAACGCGCCGACGAGCCGGGCTCTGTCCCTCGCGGAGGTGCTCGCGGTGGTGGACTATCAGGCGAAGGCGGATCGGGTGGTGCTCGTGGACGAGGCGTACGTGGATTTCGGCGCCGAATCCGCGGTGCCCTCCGTCGCGAGCCGGCCGAATCTCCTCACCGTGCACACGCTGTCCAAGTCGCGGTCCCTCGCCGGGCTCCGGGTGGGGTTCGCCATCGGCCAGGAAGAACTGATCGAGGGGCTCAACCGGATAAAGGACTCCTTCAATTCGTACACCCTGGACCGGTGCGCCCTCGCGGGGGCGGCGGCCGCGATGGCCGACGCCGCCTACTACGACGAGGTGAACGGCCGGGTCGTGGCCACGCGGGAGCGGACGGCGGCCGCCCTGACGCGGCTCGGCTTCTCCGTCGTCCCCTCGAGCGCCAACTTCCTCTTCGTCTCGCACCCCGCGGTCGCCGGCGAGGTCCTCTTCAAGGGCCTCCGCGAACGCGGCATCCTGGTCCGCTGGTTCAAGAAGCCGCGCATCGAGCATTGGCTCCGCGTCAGCGTCGGCACCGATGAGGACATGGCCGCCTTCCTTGCCGCCTGCGAAGCTCTGACCGCAGGGAAGTGACCACGGAAGAAATTTCGCGCAGAGGCGCAAAGGGCGCCAGGGAATAAATGATGAGAATAATCGAAGCGGCGAAATGGGAAGGGATCGGGGCGGCGGACGCGGATGCGGCGGGCGAGCCGGCGGCCGCAATGGCGGCCCCCGAGGCGGCGGACGCGGAGAAGGTCGAGGCGGCCGTGGCCGCCATCATCGCGGCCGTCAGGGCGGAGGGCGACGCGGCGGTGAAGCGCTACGCCGCCAAATTCGACCGGTCGTCGCCGGAGACGCTGGAGGTGCCCATCGCGGCGGCGCAGGCGGCCCTCGCCGAACTCCGCGCCGCCGAGCCGGACCTCGCGGAGGCCCTGGAATTCGCGGCGGCCAACATCGAGCGCTTCGCCAGGGCCCAGCGGGAACAGCTGGCCGATTTCGAGTTCGAGATCGGGAGCGGGCTCTTCACCGGCCAACGGGTGATCCCGGTGAGCCGCGCCGCGGTCTACGTGCCGGGCGGCCGCTTCCCCCTCTTGTCCACGGTGCTCATGGGCGTCGTACCCGCCCTCGCGGCCGGCGTGGACGAGGTGATCCTGGCCTCGCCGCCCCTCGCCGACGGCCTCCCCGATCGCCGCATCCTGGCCGCGGCCGCCCTCGCGGGCGCCCACCGCGTCTTCGCGATCGGCGGCGCCCAGGCCGTGGCGGCTTTGGCGCTCGGTACCGAATCGGTTCCGCGCGTCGACGTGGTCGTGGGGCCGGGCAACAAGTACGTGGCCGCGGCCAAGCGCCGCCTCTTCGGCGAGGTCGGCATCGACTTCGTCGCCGGCCCGACCGACGTGCTCGTGATCACGGACGCGTCGGCGGACGCCGACCTCGTCGCCGCCGACCTCCTGGCCCAGGCCGAGCACGACCCGGACGCCCGCGGCCGCGCCCTCGTGCCGAGCGCCGAGTTCGCGGAGCGGGTGTCCGCGGCGGTCGACCGCCGCCTCGCGAACCTTTCCACGGCGGAAACGGCGCGGGCTTCCCTCTCGGCGGGCGGCGTCCTCCTCGTGTACTCCTCGGCGGAGGAGGCCGTGGCCGTAGCCGACCGGATCGCCCCCGAGCACCTGGAGCTCCACGTGGAGCGGCCCGAGGCGTGGGCACGCCGGTTCCGCAACTACGGCTCCCTCTTCATCGGACCGCGGGCCGCGGAGGTCCTCGGCGACTATTCGGCGGGCATCAACCACACGCTGCCGACCTCCGGCAGCGCCCGGTTCACGGGCGGCCTGTCGGTCCGCCACTTCCTCAAGGTGGTCACCACCCTCCGGGGCGGCGAGGGGGAGGCGTACCGAAGGGCGCGGGAAGCCGCCATGCGTATCGCTCGGGCCGAAGGGCTCGCCGGTCACGAGGAAAGCGCGAAAGCCCGATAGATCGTCGCTGCGCGCGGCCCGTCGGCCGAAGGGCTCGCCGCCTGAAAAGCTGAGGAAATCGAACATCGATCGCGATTTCTCCCCGCTTGCCGGCCTCCGCGATCGGCCCGATACTGAGACCGCGGAGGCATCGCCTGAGGATGACATCATGAGAATACCACGCGCGATGGCCGCGGCGGCGGTCCTTTCCGTCCTCGGCGTCGCCCTCCTGTTCGCGGCCGGGGAACAGGACGCGCCGCGCAAGTCGCCGCCCAAGGTGACGCTCACCTTCCGGCACATCTGGATAGCCGAGCACGACGACGTCATCCGGCACATCTTCACCGAAACGCTCAAGCGGCTCCAGGCGGACAATCCCTGGATCAATATCGAGATCTCCGCCATGGACCAGGAGATCCATCGCCAGCAGAGACTCAAGGTGGAGATGGTCACCGGCAATCCGCCCGACGTCTTCGTGCTCTGGGGCGGTTCGGAGATCGATCCGTATATCCGGGCCGGCCGCATGATGGACCTTACCGATTTCCTGGAAGCCTCGGGCCTCCGCGACCGGTTCGTGGACCTTTCGATGTGGGAGCGCGACGGGCGCGTATACGGCCTCCCCCTGGAAGGGTTCTGCGAGGCGATCTACTACAACAAGGAACTCTTCCGCAAGGCGGGCGTGGCCGTTCCCCGCACCACCGACGAGCTCCTCGCGGTCTGCGCGGCGCTCAAGAAGGCGGGGATCACGCCGTTCGCGCTCGGGAACCGGGACAAGTGGCCGGCCGTCATGGTCTACCAGTATTGCCTCAACCGATCGGCGGGCATCGGGACGCTGCGGTCCCTCCTCGCGGGTTCCGGCGCCTGGACCTCTCCCGCCTACCAGCGGGGGACGGAGCTGTTCGCCGACCTCGTCCGCCTCGGGGCGTTCACGGCGGGGTCGAATTCCCTCCCGTACGTCCAGCAGGGAACCTCGTTCATCCGCGAGGAGGCCGCCATGGTGGTGGCGGGCAGCTGGGACGCCGAGCGCTTCGGGATGTCGCCGATCTCCGACAAGATCGGCTGCTTCCCGTTCCCCGCCATGAAGGGGGGATGGGGGGACCAGGACGATCTCTGCGCGGGCTTCTCCTTCGGCCTCGGCTTCTCCGCCGCGGTGTCGGCGGAGAAGAAGGCCGCCATCGAGGCCTTCATCTCGGCGGTCTACAGCGACGCCGTCCAATCGCGCTACGTGTACGAGGCCGCCCGCGTCCCCTCGATGAAGATCCCCATCGATCCTTCGCGGCTCGGGAATCCGGTGTTCGCGGCCACCCTGGAACTCCTCTCCGGCGCGTCGCGGACCTGGCCGGCGTACGACGGCCTCCTGCCGCCGGACATCAACCAGGCGGTGAACGACGCCGTCCAGCGGCTCGTGGCGGGCGGCGATAGCCGGAAAATCCTGGAAGATATCCAGGCCGTCCAGGAGCGCCTCCACGCGGAGCGGTGATACAATGCGATGATGATCTCGATGCAACGGCGGCTCACGGGCGCCTACCTCATCTTCATCGTCCTCCCCATCCTCTTCTCCGGAAGCGTCTTCTATTCCGTCGCCACCTCCATCTTCCGGACCATCTCCGAGCGGCAGGCCGTGCAGATGCTCAAGGCGACCGACCTCGCGCTCAGGACCGCCCTCCGGGAGATCGACGTGGTCTCCGACCTGGTCATCGCCTCGGAGACGACCCAGCGGTTCGTGAACAGCCAGAACCGCGGCGAGATCGTGGACACCATCGCCCTCCAGGCGATGCGGCGGCAGGTCATCGCGATCCTGACGCGGAACGGCCGCATCCGCGGGGCGGCGCTCTACGGCAAGGACCGCCTCCTCCTGGAATACGGGATACGCGACGCCGTCTCCTACCAACGCTTTTCCTCCCTCTACGCCTTCCACGAGGCGCGCAAGGCCGCGGGCCGGCCGATCTGGCTCGGATCGATGGAGAACGCGGGCCTCGTCGGGGAAAATATCGAACTGTCGATGGAAGACAAGCCGGCCATGCTCTCCCAGGTCCGGGTCATGAAGGACCTCTATACCCTGGAGGACATCGGCTACCTCGTTATCCACGTGGAACCCGCGGTCATCGAGAACCTCTTCTTCGAATTGTTCCAGGGCGAGAAGGACGGCGTGTTCCTCCTCAACAAGGGAGGACTCGCCCTCTTCGGGAACGACAAGTCGAAGGTGGGCCGCCGCCTCCCCCTGTTCGAGGAGGAACGCCTCGGCGCGGGCCGGGACGGGGCGTTCATGACGCGGTGGGACGGCGAGCCGATGCTCGCCTCCTACGTGCGATCGGATACGGGCTGGATACTCGCGTCGCTCACCTCGTGGAAGAGCCTGGAGCGGACGGGCGCCTGGTTCCGCACGTCCACGATCGCCCTGTTCCTGCCGGTCCTCGGCCTCGCTTTCTTCTTCAACTTCTTCTTCATGCGGCGGTTCACGTCCTTCGTCGACCTCCTCTCCCGCGCGATGCACCGCCTGCGCGGAGGGGACCTCGCGGTCCGCCTGGAGGCGGTCAAGGGCGAGAAATTCGCCCTGCTCCGGGACGACTTCAACTCCATGGCGGAGCGGATCGGCCAACTCGTGGCCCGCATCGAGTACGAGCAGGCGGTGAAGAAGGAAGCGGAATTCCGCATGCTGCAGGCCCAGATCAAGCCCCACTTCCTCTACAACACCCTGGAGTCCATCAACGCGCTGGCCTCCATGAACGGCCAGAAGGACATCCACCAGATCACGGTGAACCTCGGCAAGCTGCTCCGCCTCAGCATCTCGCGGGAAGCCTATTCCTCGGTGGCCGACGAGATAGCCCACGTCAAATCGTACCTGGAGATCCAGAAGATCCGGTACAACCACCGCTTCGAGTACGCGCTGGAGTGCGATCCCCGCCTCTCCCGGTTCCGCGTGATCAAGCTGATCCTCCAGCCCATCGTGGAGAACTCGCTCTACCACGGCCTGGATTCTCTGGAGACGGGCGGCAGGATCTGGATCTCGGGAACGCTCGAGGGCGAAGGGACGGTCGGGGTCTTCACGGTACGGGACAACGGCACGGGCGTCGGGAACGCGGTGCTGGAATCCATCGCGGTGGAGGCGGTCCGCCGTTCCGCCGTGGTCGCCATCCCGGGCTCGCCGGAGGCCGAAGCGGCCGCGGAGGAGGCCGAGGGGGCCGCCCTCGGCCACGGCATCCTGAGCGTGTGGGAGCGGCTCGCCATCGCGTACGGATCGGCGTACGGCCTGCGCATCTGCGACAACGGCGACGGAACGATCGTGAAGATACGGTTTCCCATCCAAGGAGGATCCGCGTCATGAATAAAGTCATCATCGTGGACGACGAGGAATTGATCGCTTCCAACCTCGTGCATTCGGTGCCGTGGGAAGACATGGACTGCGTCGTCTCGGGCGATTTCCGTAACGGCAAGAAGGCCCTCGACTTCATCCGGACCTCGGGCGCCGACATCGTGGTGTCCGACATCCGCATGCCGGTCATGGACGGCATCGAGCTCGCGAAGGCCTTGAGCGAACTCATCGATCCGCCCCTCGTGATCTTCCTGACCGGCTTCGGCGAATTCGACTACGCGCGCGAGGCGATTCGGTACGGCGTCTTCGACTACATCCTCAAACCGATCGACTACGAGGAGTTGGCCGAGGCCGTGTACGACGCCTGCGAAAAACTCGCGCGCGGCCGCCGGTTCGGCGAATCGGCGACCACGGGTCTCCTCTACGACGTGCTGACGGGCGGCGAGCTGCTCCTGGATCCGCCTTCGCGCATGAGTTCCTGCCTCTATGTGGAGCTCTGCGCCGAGACGGCGGCGGGCGGCGACGACGTCCTCCTCCGGTGGCTCAAGGACCGCAAGCGCCTCCGGCCCATCATCTACGTGCTGAGCCTGGAGGAGGGCCGCCGATCGCTCGTGTTCCTGGACGCCAAGGCCGAAGATTTGGAACGCGCCGAGCCCTTCCTCCTGGACGAGCTCACCGCGCTCCTGCCGGCGAATACGAGCCTCGTCTCGGGCGGCGTCTCGTCGTCCTGGCGCGACCTGCCCGCCCTCCGCGCCCGCGCCCTCGCGCAGGCGGAATGCAAGAGCGGAGAGCGGCAGCCCCGGCCGGCGGAAGCGCGGACCGACCGCATCCTGGACAAGGTGGACGACTTCATCGTGGCCCACTACGGCGAGTGCATCGGCGTGGAGCAGATCGCCGACGGGGTCGGCCTCAGCGTCGGCTACCTGAGCCTCATCTTCAAGGAGCGGTACGGGGTGACGATCCTCAAGCGCCTCACCGCCCTCAGGATCGAGAAGGCGAAGGCCCTCCTCGGGGATCCGTGGCTCCGGGCGCACGAGGTGGCCGCCTCGGTGGGGTACCGCGATTACCGGCACTTCTCCCAGGTCTTCAAGAAGCACGTCGGCTGCACGTTGATGGAATACCGCGAATGGCTCCGCGGCTCCTCATCGGCGACGCTCCGCACGGCCGGCGCGGCCCTCTCCGAAGCCGCCCTCGGCGAAGAAGGGGAAGCCGACGCGGCTCCCGGGAGCGAAGTCCCCATGTCCGATGAAGCCGACGTCCCCAAGTCTCCGCGATAGCGAACCTCCGCGCACGTATGCCTGCGGACTCACGTTCGCGAACTCACGTTCGCGAACGTGAGTTCGATCCGACCTGAAGAATTCGAACACTCACCGTCGAAACACAACAATTGTCCGTTCCTCCGTTGGGCCTGATACTGACCCTGCGCTTCCGCAAACGGTTGCGCGGAGTTGGTTGATGCGATTCAGCAACCAACGGAGGACGGGGAGGAGTCGTGGCGACTGGGAACGAGACAGGCAGACGAAACGCGCAGCGGATCGTGAAGACCATCTGGAAGAACCCGATGATCAGCCGCGGCGAGATAGCCGATCGGCTCAAGCTCGAACGTTCCACGATCACCCTCCAAGTGAGCCGCCTTCTCGACCTCGGCCTCGTCTCCGAATTGAGCGAGGGTAGGGCGGGGCCGAACGGCGGCAGACGGCCCATCCAGCTCGGCATCAACAAGGACTACGGCTACGTCGTGGGCATCGAGTCGCGGCCCGATTCGTACGCGGTGGTCGCCATGAACATGGCCGGCGAGACGCTCAGCTACCGGCGGGAGGACCGCCCCCTGCCCGCCGATCCCGCCGCCTTCGCGGACGAGGCCGCGGACCTCGCCCGGTCCTTCGCGGGGGAAAACGGCCTCGGGCGGCTCCTCGGCGTCGGCCTCGCGGCCGGAAGCGAGGCTTCGGGCGAAAAGGGGGAACTCATCGCCGGGCGCTTGGGCGTGGGCGTGGCGGTGGCTACCGCGGCGCAGTGCTGCGCGTGGGGCGAGCTCGCCTTCCGCAAGTCCGACGGGCCCCTCAATTTCCTTTTCTCCCTGATCCGTTTCCGGGACGACGGGCGCATCCCGATCGCCCATCGGCGGACCGACTTGGACCTCGGCATCGTGATCGACGGCAAGGTGCACGCCGGCAGCGAGTTGTCGCCGGTCCAACCGCACGGGGCGTATCGGTCGCCGTCGGCGCTGGCCCGCCACCTCGCGCTGTTCGCGAACGCCTTCGTGTTCGACACGGTGTTCGTCGGCGGGGACGTCGGACGGCTCGGCGACGGCTTCCTGAATACGCTGGAGGCCGAGATGGCGCGCGCCCGCACGCTGCCTTCCGTCGCGCCGCGGAAGGCGGCCTACGCGACGCTCGGCGATCGCGCGGTCGCGTACGGGGCCGCGGGCATGGAGATATACCGTATTTTCTCGCGGATCGAATCTTAGATTCGTCGAATCTTGGGTCCGCCGCGGAATAGCGTTTAGGAGTGTGTGATGGGATCGAAGGAAACCGCCCTCAAGCTTAAGAAACCGAGGACGAATTGGCAGCTCATCTCGATGTTGCTTCCCGGACTGGCGGCGCTCGCGGTGTTCAGTTACTTGCCGATGTTCGGGGTGTTCATAGCGTTCAAGAACATCAATTACGCGAAAGGCTTCTGGGGCAGTCCCTGGGTCGGCTTTTCCAATTTCGAGTTCTTCTTCAAGACGCCCGACGCCTTCCGGATCATGCGGAACACGGTGCTCTACAACCTGGCCTTCATCGTCCTGGACGTGATCATCCCGGTGACCATCGCCATCATGCTCGACCGCATGAAGCGCAAGAGCGCGAGCCGCGTCTACCAGGGCATCATGTTCCTGCCGTACTTCTTCTCGTGGATCGTCATCAGCCAGCTCGGTTTCGCCTTCCTTTCGGTGGACATGGGCTTCATCAACAAGGGCATCCTCGAGCCGCTCGGCCTGGAGCCGGTGAGCTGGTACACCCAGAAGCAATACTGGCCCTTCATCATCACCTTCGTGCACACCTGGAAGTACGCGGGCTACAACAGCGTCATCTACTTCGCGGCGCTCGCCGGCATCGACCCGGGATATTTCGAGGCCGCCGCCATCGACGGCGCGACGGGGCTCCAGACGATCCGGCGGATCACGCTCCCCCTCCTCGCGCCGACCATCCTCATCCTCACGATCCTGGCGGTCGGCCGCATCTTCTTCGGCGAATTCGGGCTCTTCTTCCAAGTGCCCAAGAACATGGGCGCCCTCTTCGAGACGACCGACGTCTTCGAGACCTACGTATACCGGACCCTCATCAACATCGGCAACATCGGCATGTCCGCCGCCGCCGACCTCTACAAGGGCGTCATCGGTTTCGCCCTCGTGCTGATCACCGACCGGATCGTCCACCGGATCGATGCCGAGAAGAGCTTGCTCTAGGAGACCGCCATGCAAAGCAACGTTTTGAAGACCATAGCCCGGCGGTCGCGCTTCCGCGCCGCCATGAGCCAGTACGCGATGCACGCCCTCTTCATCCTGATCTCGGCGGCGTCCCTGTATCCCCTCTTCCTCGTGGTCGGCATCTCGCTCTCGGACGAGATCACGATCACCCTCAAGGGCTTCTCGCTCATCCCGAAGAAGTACAGCACGGCGGCCTACGACTTCATCCTGAAGGAAGGCAACACGATCTTCCGGGCCTACTTCATCACCATCGCGACGACGATCGTCGGCACCGTGGCGAGCACCCTGTGCATCGCCCTCTACGCCTATCCCCTGTCGCGGAAGGACTTCTCCCACCGGAAGATCTTCTCCTTCATCGTCTTCTTCACGATGCTCTTCTCGGGCGGCATGGTGCCCTGGTACATCGTCTGCAAGTCCATCCTGGGACTCCGCAACAATATCTGGGCCCTCTTCCTGCCGTACCTCATGAACGCCTGGTTCGTGATGATCATGCGCACCTTCTTCAAGACGAACATCCCCGACTCCATCATCGAGTCGGCCAAGATGGACGGCGCGAGCGAGTACCGCATCTTCTTCCAGATCGTGCTCTACCTCGCCCTGCCCGGCGTGGCGACCATCGCCCTCTTCAACACCCTCGTGTTCTGGAACGACTGGTGGCTGCCGCTCATGCTCGTCACGGACCCCGCCTGGTACAACCTGCAGTACCTCATGTACCGGATCCAGATCGATATCCAGTACCTCACCCAGATGGCGTCCAACCTCTCCGGCGTCTCCGGCGACATCCTGCAGCGGCTGCCGTCCAAGACCGCCCAGATGGCGATGTGCGTGATGACGATCGGCCCGATCGTCCTGGCCTATCCCTTCTTCCAGCGCTTCTTCGTGAAGGGCATCACGATCGGATCAATCAAGGAGTGAGCGCGACGCCGGCGTCGCGGACCTAACCATGGCAACGGCGCTCCCCTAGGGGGCGTACGAATAAGTCTCTTGTAAAGGGAGGATCTAGCATGAAAAAGATCATTCTGGCGGCGTTGGCCGTCACCATGATTCTGACCGGCGCGTCCGTTTGGGCGGCCGGGCAGCAGCAGGGCGCCGGCCAAGCCGGCGGCGCTCCGTACGAGCTCACCTGGTACGTCATCGGCAACGGGACGCCGCAGGATATCGCCAAGGTGGAAGCCGAGGCGGGCAAGTACATCCAGAGCAAGGGCATCAACGCCACGCTCAAGCTCGTGACCTTCGACTGGGGCAGCTACGACCAGAAGATGCAGACCATCATCGCCTCCGGCGAGCCCTTCGACATCTGCTTCACCGCGGTGTGGACGAACCACTACCGGAGCAACGCGGCCCGCGGCGCCTTCATCCCGCTCAATGACCCGAAGAACAACCTGATGGCGACCTACCTCAAGAAGACCGCCGACACCCTCGGCGCGGACTTCCTCGCCGGTTCCGCCATCGACGGCATCAACTACGCGATCCCGGCCAACAAGGAAAAGGCCCACAACTGGGGCCTCATCCTCCGCAAGGACCTGGTCGCGAAGTACAAGATGGACGTGTCCAAGATCAAGAAGCTCGAGGACCTGGAGCCCTTCCTCAAGACGATCAAGGAGAACGAGCCCGGCATGTACCCGCTCGAGGCCATCGACGGCGAGTCCCCCCGCCTGCTCCTCGACTTCGACACCGTCTCCGACGACAAGGTCCCCGTGGCGCTCTATTCCAAGCCCGGCGAGAAGAAGATCGTCTTCTGGATGGAAACCCCGGAAGCGAAGGCCCTCTTCACGACCATGCACAAGTTCTACCAGGCCGGCTATATCCGCAAGGACGGCGCGACCATCACCGACTTCAACGCCGACGAGAAGGCGGGCCTCATCTTCGCCGCCGTCAAGTCCATGAAGCCCGGTAAGGCCGACGAGATGACCAACCAGACCGGCCAGCCCTGGCAGCAGATCTACCTGACGACCCCCGTGATCTCCAACCGCGAGACCACCGGCTCCCTCCAGGCGATCTCCCGCACCTCCAAGAACCCCGTGATCGCGGCCCAGTTCCTGGAGCTGTTCAACACCGACAAGTACCTCAACAACCTCATCAACTTCGGTATCGAGGGCGAGCACTACGTGAAGGTGAGCGGCGACGTCATCAAGGCCGGCCCCGCCGCGGACAAGTACAGCCCGAACACCGGCTGGATGTTCGGCAACCAGTTCATCAACTACCTCCAGTCCAACGAGGACCCGAAGAAGTGGCAGCTGTTCATCGAGTACAACAAGAGCGCGCTGCCCCTCACGAGCCTCGGCTTCAGCTTCGACCCGTCCACCGTGCAGAACGAGATCGCCGCGTGCAAGAGCGTCTGGGCCGAGTTCGTCCCCGGCCTGGAGACCGGTACCCTCGATCCGGCCGAGTTCATGCCGAAGGCCATCGACAAGTTCAAGGCCGCCGGCGTGATGAAGGTCGTCGCGGAGGCCCAGAAGCAGTACGACGCCTGGCTCAAGGCCACCGGCAAGTAAGCCGTATCGTTCTTTCGCGAGCTTTGTTTTAAAAAAAGAAGGCGGGGCCGCCGTGGGAGGAAACTCCA
>JAEXTK010000169.1 GCA_023406985.1 Spirochaetota bacterium
GGACGGGGCCGCCGGCCAGGCTCCGGGCCGGACCGCCGGGCCGGGGGACGCGGGGACGGAACTGTTCTCTCTCGGGGAAGGGCCGAAACGCCGGTTCCTCTCGCCCCTCGCCCGCAAGCTCTGCGCCATCCACGGCGTGGATCCCGCGGCGGTCCGCGGGACCGGCCTCGGCGGTCGCGTCATGAAGCAGGACATCCTGGACTTCGTGGCCGCGCGCGACGCCGCCGCGCTCGCGGGAACGACCGCCACGGCGGGGAGCGCCGGTCCCGCCGCGCAGGCCGAGCTCAGGCCCCATTCCAACGCGCGCGCGCGGATCGCGGAGCGCATGGTGAGTTCCCTCCGCGTCTCGGCCCAGGTGCTCACGGTGATGGAGGCCGACCTGGGGGCCGTCATGGCCCACCGCGCCGCCAACAAGGAAGGTTTCGCCGCAGGCGGCCTCAGGCTCACCCTGACCGCCTACTTCCTCAAAGCGACCGCGGACGCCCTCCGCCGCCACCCGACCGTCAACTCGTCCTGGACGGACGAGGGCCTCCTCGTGCATCCGACGGTGGACATCGGCATGGCCGTCTCCCTGGGGGAGGCGGGCCTGCTCGTGCCGGTCGTGCGGAACGCCGACAAGCTCACGCTGGAAGAGCTCTCGCGCGCGGTGGAAGACCTGGCCGCCCGGGCCAGGTCCCGCAAGCTCTCCGTGGACGAGGTCCGCGGCGGCACCTTCTCCCTCACGAACCACGGCTCCAACGGGTCGCTCTTCGCCACGCCCATCGTCGCCCAGCCCCAGGTCGGCATCCTCGGGGTCGGCGCCGTGCAGAAACGCGCGGTGGTGGTGGAGGGGCCGCGAGGCGACGCCATCGCGATCCGGCCCATGGCCTATCTCTCCTTCGTCTTCGACCATCGGGTCATGGACGGGGAAGGCGCCGACCGCTTCCTGTCCGAGGTGAAGGCGAACTTGGAAGGATGGAACTGAGCGGCGACGGGTCTTGCCGGTAGGCGCGCCGATCGGTATGCTCGATGCACGGCCCGCGCCGCCGGGAGTCCGCACGGGGCGCTCCGAAACGGGGCGCCGCGGTCCTCGCGAGCGGGCGATCGGGCCGATACCGGAAGCTGAGGAGATTGCCATGCCCGAGTTGCGTTCCGCCACCAACACCAAAGGCCGCATCATGGCCGGCGCCCGCGCCCTCTGGCGCGCGAACGGCATGAAGAACGAACAGTTCGGCAAGCCCATCATCGCTATCGCGAACAGCTTCACCCAGTTCGTGCCGGGCCACGTCCATCTCCACGAAATCGGGCAACGGATCAAGAAGATAATCGAGTCGAAGGGCTGCTTCGCGGCCGAGTTCGATACGATCGCGGTGGACGACGGGATCGCCATGGGCCACTCGGGCATGCTCTACAGCCTCCCGAGCCGCGACCTCATCGCCGACAGCGTGGAATACATGGTCAACGCCCACCGCGCCGACGCCCTCATCTGCATCTCCAACTGCGACAAGATCACCCCCGGCATGCTCATGGCCGCCATGCGGCTCAACATCCCGACCATCTTCGTCTCCGGCGGCCCCATGGAAGCCGGCGTGGTCGCGGGCAAGAAGTACGACCTCATCGACGCCATGGTCATGGCGGCCGACGAGAAGGTGGACGAGAAGACCCTCGCCGCGGTGGAGGAGAACGCCTGCCCCACCTGCGGGTCCTGTTCGGGTATGTTCACCGCGAACTCGATGAACTGCCTCAACGAGGCCCTCGGCCTCGCGCTGCCCGGCAACGGCACGGTCCTCGCGACCCACGCCGACCGCCTGTCCCTCTTCGACCGGGCCGCGGAGCGCATCTGCGAGCTCGCCCAGGAATACTACGCGACCGGCGACGAGAAGCTCCTGCCGAGAGGCATCGCGACGCGGCAGGCCTTCATGAACGCCATGAGCCTGGACATCGCCATGGGCGGCAGCACGAACACCGTGCTCCACCTCCTCGCCATCGCCAAGGAAGGCGAGGTGGACTTCACGATGAAGGACATCGACGCCCTCTCCCGCAAGATTCCCTGCATCTGCAAGGTCGCGCCGAACAGCCCGATCTACCACATCGAGGACGTGCACCGCGCGGGCGGCGTCCTCGGCATCCTCGCCGAGCTCGACCGGGCGGGCCTCCTGGACACCTCGGTCTCCCGCGTGGACTACCCGACCCTGAAGGAAGCCCTCCGCCGCTTCGACCTCATGGACGCGGCGGCCCCGGGCGACGCGGCTTTGGGAGCCGCCGACACCTTCTACCGCGCCGCGCCCGCGGGCATCCGCACCACCGTCATGGGCGGCCAGAAGGCCCGCTTCAAGGACCTGGACCGGGACCGGACGGCGGGCTGCATCCGCGACATCGCGCACGCCTACTACCCGGACGGCGGCCTCGGCGTCCTCTACGGCAACATCGCCGGCCGCGGCTCCATCGTGAAGACCGCCGGCGTCGACTCGAGCCTCTTCACGTTCAAGGGCCCCGCGGTCGTCTTCGAAAGCCAGGAAGAGGCGGTGGAAGGTATCCTCGCGGGCAGGGTGAAGGCGGGGGACGTCGTCGTCATCCGCTACGAGGGCCCCAAGGGCGGCCCCGGCATGCAGGAGATGCTCTACCCCACGAGCTACATCAAGAGCCGCGGCCTCGGCAAGGCGTGCGCCCTCGTCACCGACGGCCGCTTCTCCGGCGGCACGAGCGGGCTTTCCATCGGCCACGTGAGCCCCGAGGCGGCGGCCGGCGGCGACATCGCCCTCGTGCGCGACGGCGACCTCATCGAAATCTCCATCCCCGACCGCAAGCTCTCCCTCCTCGTGGACGACGCGGAACTCGGTGCGCGGCGGGAGGCCGAAAAGGCGCGGGGCGCGGCGGCCTATACGCCGCGGAAGCGCGCGCGCGAGATCAGCCGGGCCCTCAAGGTCTACGCCCTCCTGGCCCGAAGCGCCGACGAAGGCGCCATCCGCCGCCTTCCCGGCGAGGCCGACTGAGCGCGAGGCCGCCGCGGAAGCGGCGGAACGGAAGGTGACCATCGACCTCCTCTGCAAGGTCGTCGACAACTTCGGGGATATCGGGGTCGTCTACCGCCTCGCCCGGGCCCTGTCGGACGCCGACCGGCCCGGGGACCGCGGCCCGGACTCCGCTTCGGCGGCCGCCGGACTCGCGCTCCGGCTCGTGGTGGACGACCTCGCGGCCTTCCGCGCCCTCCTGCCCGCCGTGGATGCGGACAAGGCCTTCCAGACGGTGAACGGATGGACGGTCGTGCGATGGGACGCGGAGGAAGCCGCGGCCCTCTTCCGGTCTGACCCGCCGCGGACGGTGATCGAATGCTTCGCCTGCGGCAGGCCCGACTGGTACGAAGACATCCTCTTCGACGAAGCCGACGGAGCGGATCGCCTCATCGTCGACCTGGAATACCTCACCGCGGAAACGTGGGCCTCCGATTTCCACCGCCTCCCCTCCCGGACCCGTTCCGGCCGGGTCAAGAAAGCGCTGTTCATGCCGGGCTTCGCCCGCGGCACGGGCGGCCTCATCCTGGACCGCCGCTTCGTCGCAGCCAGGGAAGCCTTCCTGGACGAGGCGCGCCGTCCGGCCCTGCGGACCGCTCTCCTGGACGCGATAGCCGCCCAGGGCGGCCGGTCCTCCGGGGCCGGGGCCGCCGGGCCGTCCTCCGCAGCCTCCGGACCGCTCGCGAGCGCCGGGCAGGCCATAGCCGGCGGGGAAACGGAGACGCCGCGGACCGCCGCGGCGCGGGCGGCGACGGCGGAAGCTTTCTGGGTGACGGTCTTCACCTACGAGCGCGACTTCGCCGCGACCGTGCGGGAGCTCGCCGCGGCGGCGGAGAACCGGCCCATCGTGGTCCTCGTCGCGGCGGGGAGGTGCGCCGTCCCCTTCCTGGACGCGTGGGAAGCGGCCGGACGCCCCGTTCCCGCCATCGAACTGCCGTTCCTTGACCAGGCAACCTGGGATGAGGTCCTCCTGGCCTCCGACCTCCTCATCGTCCGCGGGGAGGATTCGCTCGCGCGCGCCGCGCTCTCGGGACGGCCCTTCCTCTGGCACGCGTATCCCCTCCCGGACGGCGGCCAGCTCGCCAAGGTACGCGCCCTCCTGGAGCGGCTCGCGCCCTTCTTCGAGAGCGAGGATTTCGCGCTCCTGGAGCGGCAATGGCTGCTCCTGAACGCGGAGGGGCCGGGAGAAGAGGCCGGTCGGGGGCTAGCGGACCTGCTGGCCCGCGCCGCGCCGGGCGGGCGCATGGACGCCTCCTTCCACGCCTGGTCGGAAGCTCTCATAAAAAACGGCGACCTGGCCGCCGCCCTACTGACTTTCATAGGCGAATTGCGGTAGAATAGCGAACCGTCGCTCCGGCGAGGATCCTAACGAACACACTTTTTCAAGAGGATATCATGATCGTCACTTCCCAACTCAAGGTCGGCGTCGTCTTCAAGTCCGGCAACGACATTCTCGTGGTTCAGCGCATGCTCGGCCAGAAAGGCGGCCGCGGAGCCCTCGTCACCAAGCTCCGCGTCAAGAACCTGCTGACCGGCCAGACCTCGGACCTCGGCCTGGACGCCGGCGAAAAGTTCGAGGAGGTCGACCTCGACCATCTCAAGATGAAGCTCTCCTACATCGACGGCGACAACTACGTCTTCCTGGAGCAGACCACGTACGAGCAGTACGAGATCTCCAAGGACGACATGGGCGACAACGTCTACTACATCACGCCCGAAGACGACGTCGAGGTGGAAGTCACCTTCTACGAGGGCAAGCCCGTCGGCATCGAGCTCCCCATCGCCGTGACCCGCACCATCACCTACTGCGAACCCGGCGTCAAGGGCGACACCTCCGGCAAGACCTTCAAGCCCGCCACCCTGGACACCGGCTTCGAGGTCTCCGTGCCGCTCTTCTGCGACATCGGCACCAAGATCGCCCTGGACACCCGGGACGGCACCTTCATCGAGCGCGTGAAGTAAGAAAACCCGCGCCGGCCGGGGCGACCGCTCCGAGGCCGACGCGACCGCTCATCAGGAAGAGGAGGCAGCGCGGCAGCGCTTGCCTCCTTTTTTGTAGTGTCGCGAAGCTTAGGGATGGATCGGAGATCGGGCGTCGCCATTCCATGGGCGGCGGTCGCCCCCATCCGGCGCGCCTCTCCGGTTCGGCGCTCATCGAATCGCGCTTTACGGCCTTGACCGCGCGGCGGCGTGGAAGTATTCTTGATAAGAAAATGCTTATGAACTTACGGATGGACTGAATGGAGAAGCTGGAAATCGTCGCGCGCATGGCGCAGGTCTTCAAGGCCTTGGGGGATCCGACGCGGCTCCGCCTCATCGCCCTGCTGGCCCAACGGAACGAGGAAAGCTTCTGCGTACTCGATCTGGCCCGGAAGCTCGGGATGACGCAGCCGGCGGTATCGCAGCACCTCAAGATCCTGAAGGGCATCGGCCTCGTGCAGCCCCATCGGAAAGGTTTCCGCGTATACTACGCCATCGATCTCTCCGCCATGGATTCGATCAAGGACGATTTCATGTATCTCTACGATCTCGCGTTCGAGCGTTGCGCCGATGAAGGCTGGCTCCAGAACGGCTGCGAGTGAGTTCTTTATTTGCCCAAGACTATAAGTTATTAAGCATATACTACTTAACAAGGAGCGTAGCATGAAGAAGGCCATGCTGATGACCTATTCGATGAGCGGCAATACTAGAGCCGCCGCCGACCTCGTGGAGGGAGCCCTGGCGGGAGCGGGGCTCGCGGTGCGGCGGCAGGCCATCGGGTCGGGAGATGGAGCGGAGTCGGACTGGGATTACCTCGTGATCGGCGCGCCGCTCTACTTCCAGATCGAGCCCCTCGTCGTCCGCCGAGCCATCGAAAACCTTCGGGACGGCGCGGGGAAGCGCGCCTTCTTGTTCACCACCTACGCGGACGCGCGGGGAGGGAGGCCGGATTACCGGATGGTCTCGAACCTCACCGAACTCCTGGCGCGGAAAGGAATCGACGTAATCGGCTCCGCGGGTCTCGTCTGCAATGATTCGTCGGATATCCTCGTGCGCATGAGGCACAGGAACGATCGGCCGTACGAAGCCGATAAGGCGCGCTTCAGGCAGGAAGTCGAGGCGCTCTCCCGGTCGTTGGCAGCGGGATCGGCGGCCGAGGGCCCGCCGGCGGCCGCGGGTCCGACGGCGGCCGTCGGGAAACGGGGTGCGCGGTTGTATCGAGGAAACCCGATCACCTGGGCGGCCTGTCCACCGATCAGGGTCGACGACAGCGTCTGTAACCGCTGCGGTATCTGCGTGAAGACCTGCCCCGCGGGAAATCTCGCGATGGACGGGCGGCTCTCCATCGGCGCGGACTGCATGAAATGCTACGCCTGCGAGAACGCCTGCCCGCGGAAGGCGATCCGGCCGGAATGGCGATTTTTGGAATGGATGTACCGGTTACCGCCGAAGTATGCAAGCTCCGGGTCACGGGTGAAGTTCCGCTACCATTGATCCGACGCACAGCGCCGTCGGGCGCGCGGCGCCGTCGGGCCGCGGGTACGCGCCGCTCCCCAAAGGAGTATCCCGCGGACAGGGTCCGCGCATTTTCCCAAAGCTTCGGGACACTACCATCGTCTTTCGTAAAACTTCAGTTTCTGCAATATAATTACAATTTTCTTACAATTCCGGTATGGTTCTATCTTGACTCTCCCGCTCGTCCGAGCGTAATTTTATGCGACAAGGCATGGATATGCGCGCGAAAAGGCATATTTATGCGAGAAGGGAGGATCGATGGGACGCAGCTTGCTGGACAAGGTTTGGGAACTGCATCGGGTAGCCACCTTGCCTTCGGGCGAGGATCAGCTGTACGTCGGGCTGCACCTCGTGCACGAGGTGACCTCGCCCCAGGCCTTCGCGATGCTCAAGGAACGGGGCCTCAAGGTAGCCCGGCCCGACCGCTCGTTCGCGACGGTGGACCACATCGTACCCACCAACACGGTCGCCCGGCCGCTCTCCGATAACCTCGCGGAGGCGATGCTCACCGCCCTGGACGAAAACGCCAAGAAGAACGGCATCGAATTCTTCAACCGGGGCACCGGTAAGCAGGGCATCGTCCACGTCGTGGGGCCCGAGCTCGGACTCACGCAGCCCGGCATGACCATCGTCTGCGGCGACTCGCACACGTCCACCCACGGCGCCTTCGGCGCCCTCGCCTTCGGCATCGGCACGAGCCAGATCCGCGACGTGCTCGCGACCCAGACCATCGCCATGTCCAAGCCCAAGCTCCGCCGCATCCGCTACGACGGGAAGCCGGGGAAGGGAGTCTACGCCAAGGACCTGATTCTGGCCCTCATGGCGCGCGCGGGCGTCAACGGCGGCATCGGCTACGCGTACGAGTACGCGGGCGAGGCCGTGGACGCCATGACGATGGAAGAGCGGCTCACCATCTGCAACATGACGATCGAGGGCGGCGCGCGGTTCGGCTACGTGAACCCCGACGAGACCACGGTTGAGTACCTCCGCGGCAGGCCCTACGCGCCCGCGGGGGCGGACTTCGAGAAGGCGGCCGCCTTCTGGCGCTCGGTGGCCTCCGATCCGGACACCGCCTACGACGACGAGCTCGTCATCGACGCGTCCGCCTTGGAACCCATGGTCACCTGGGGCATCAACCCCGGCCAGGCCATGGGCGTGAACGGCACCCTGCCCGACCCCGCCTCGCTCGGCGAGAACGAGGGGACGGCGCGGGCCGCCTACGAGCACATGGGCTTCACCCCCGGCACGCCGATCAAAGGAACGAAGATCGACGTCGCCTTCATCGGCAGCTGCACCAACGCGCGCATCTCCGACCTCCGCGAAGCGGCCAGGATCGTCCGCGGCCGCAAGGTCGCGCCGAAGATCCGCGCCCTCGTGGTGCCCGGTTCCGAACGGGTCAAGGCCTCGGCCGAGGCCGAGGGCCTCCACGAGATCTTCCGCGAGGCGGGTTTCGAGTGGCGCGAGGCGGGCTGTTCCATGTGCCTCGCCATGAACACGGACCGGCTCCAGGGGCGCGAGATCAGCGCGAGCTCCTCCAACCGCAACTTCATCGGTCGCCAGGGTTCCCCCAAGGGGCGCACCATCCTCATGAGCCCGGCCATGGTCGCCGCCGCCGCCCTCGCGGGCGAGGTGGTCGACGTCCGGGCGATGCTGTAGCAGGAGAACGATCATGCCGAAAGAATCCGTCATCGCCTCCGTCCGCGGACGGGGGCTCCCGCTTCCGGGAAACGACATCGACACGGACCGCATCATCCCCGCACGCTTCATGAAATGCGTGACCTTCGACGGGCTCGGCGAATACGCCTTCTACGACGCCCGCCACGACGGCGAAGGGCGGCCCATCGCCCACCCCATGAACGAGGGCCGTTACGCCGGCGCCTCCATCCTCCTCGTCGGCCGCAACTTCGGCTGCGGGTCCTCCCGCGAGCACGCGCCCCAGGCCCTCTTCCGCGCGGGGATCCGGGGCCTCATCGGCGTCTCCTTCGCCGACATCTTCGCGGGCAACTGCGCCCAGGTGGGCATGGTGGCCGTGGAGGCGGACGAGGCCGAGGTCGAACGCCTCTCCTCCCTCGCGAGCGAGTCTCCGCAGATGGAGATCCTCATCGACCTGGAGCGCATGGAAGCCCTCACCGAGGGCTACGCCTTCCCCGTGCGGATGCCCGAATCGCGCCGGCGCAATTTCCTGGCCGGCGAGTGGGACAGCGCGGCGACCCTGCTGGCGAACCAGGCGAGCGCGGCCGCGACCGCGATGCGGCTCCCCTACCTCGCGGCCTTTTAGAGGAGCGGAGCGAACGTGAACGAACGAACCATGACCGGCGCCCAAGCCGTGATCGCGTCCTGCGAGCGCCACGGGGTCACCCACGTCTTCGGCTATCCGGGAGGGGCGAACATCCCCCTCTTCGACGCCCTCATCGATTCCTCGCTCAAGCTCGTGCTCTCGCGGCACGAGCAGGGCGCGGTCCACATGGCGGACGGCTTCGCCCGGTCGAGCGGCCGCGCGGCCCTCGTCCTCGTGACCTCGGGGCCCGGCGCCACGAACGTGATCACGGGCCTCCTCACCGCCTACATGGATTCGGTGCCGATGGTGGTGGTGACGGGCCAGACGGTGAGCGGCAACCTCGGCAAGGACGCCTTCCAGGAAGCCGACGTGTCGGGCATCAGCTACCCGGTGGTCAAGCACTCCTACCTCGTGAAACGAACCGCCGACATCCCCCGGGTGATGCGGGAAGCCTTCCACATCGCCACCACGGGCCGGCCCGGTCCCGTCCTCATCGATATTCCCAAGGACGTCTCCTCGGCCAAATTCGAGCCCGACTTCGAGGTCCCCATGGACCTCCCCGGCTACCGCATCCCTTCGCTCACGGACGATTCGGCGATCGAGTGCGCGGCGTCGGCCCTCTCCGCCGCCAAGCGGCCGGTCCTCCTCGTGGGGCACGGCGCGATCATCGCCGGCGCGCACGAGGAGGTGCGGAGGCTCGCCGAAAAGCTCGAGATTCCGGTGACCACGACCTTGCTCGGCAAGGGCGCCTTCCCCGAGACGCACCCCCTGTCCCTCGGCATGCTCGGCATGCACGGGACGGCCTACGCGAACAAGGCGGTCGCAGGCTGCGACCTCATCCTCTCCATCGGATCCCGCTTCGATGACCGCATCACCGGCGACCCGGCGACCTTCTGCAAAGGCGCCATGCGCCTCCATATCGACATCGACCGCGCGGAACGGGACCGGCAGATCAAGGTGGACTGCTTCATCCACGCGGACGCCAAGGCAGCGACCGCCGCGCTCACCGCCCTCGCCCGGCCGGGCGACACGACGGAGTGGCGGGCGGCCATCGAAGGCTGGAAAAAGGAATTTCCGTTGGCGTACAAGAGCGGCCACCTTTCGGCGCGGCTCGTCATCGACACGCTCTACAAGGTCTCGCGCGGAGAAGCCGTGGTCACGACCGACGTCGGCCAGCACCAGATGTGGGCGGCCCAATTCTTCAGGACAGAAGGGCCGCGCGACTGGGTCACTTCGGGAGGCGCGGGGACCATGGGCTTCGGCTTCCCCGCGGCCATCGGCGCGCAGCTCGCCCGGCCCGACGACCTCGTCGTCGCCATCGTGGGCGACGGGGGATTCCAGATGACCGAATTCGAGCTCTCCACCGTCGCGATCCAGAAGACGCCGGTGAAGATCCTCGTCATCGACAACAAATTCCTGGGGATGGTCCGCCAGTGGCAGGACATCTTCTATTCCGGCCGCCTGTCGGGCGTGGCCATGGAGCACAACCCCGACTTCGTGAAGCTGGCCGAGGCCTACGGGATCAAGGGATTCCGCATCGCGGCGCCGGAAGAGACGGAAACGGTATTGCGGGAGGCCGTGGCCTACCCCGGCCCCTGCCTCATCCACGCCGAGGTGGAGCGGGAAGACAACGTCTTCCCGATGATTCCCGCCGGAGCGGACTATTCCAAGATGCTCTTGGAGCGGCCGGAAGGACCGGTGGAAAAACCCAAGGGGAGCACCTGATGAACGGCGAAGAACGACACACCCTGAGCCTCCTCGTTTCCAACAAGGCCGGCGTCCTCATCCGCGTCGCCCTGGTCTTCTCCCGGCGCGGCTTCAACCTGGCGAGCCTCACGGTCTCCCCGACCCACCGCCCCGAATTTTCCCGCATGACCATCGTGGCCTCGGGCGACCGGGAGACCCTGCGGCAGATCGCCCTCCAGCTGGAGAAGCTCGTGGACGTGGTCCACGTGGCGGACCACACGGGAGAGGAGACGGTGGAGGGCGAACTCGCCTACATCAAGGTTTCCTGCCCCGCCGACCGCCGCACCGAGATCTTCCAGGTGGCCGACCACTTCCGCGCGCGGAGCGTGGACCTCACCGAGGATACCGCCACCTTCGAGGTGGTCGGCACGAGCGGCAAGCTCGACGCCTTCCAGCTCATGCTGGAGAAGCACGGCATCCTGGAATCGGTGCGGAGCGGCAAGCTCGTCATCGCGCGGGGCAAGCAGGATACTTAAAGAGCTCCCGGCGCGGCGATTGTCCGCGCCGCGTTTACTCCCCGGATCGCCCGATCGGTAGCGAAAGCGTAAAGACGCTCCCGGCCCCAGCCCGGCTATTCGCGGTGAGCGTTCCGCCGAGCCGGGCTGCGAATTCGGCGCAGAGTACGAGTCCGAAGCCGCTGCCCTTCTCCCCGTCGGTACCGGCCGTGGTGACGCGGGATGTCGGATCGAAGAGACGCTCGAGGATATCCTCGTCCATCCCGATACCGGTATCCGCGACTTCGACGTAAAACGCCCCTCCGCGGCGACCGGAAGAGACGGTCACGGACCCGGCACTCGTAAATTTCACCGCGTTCTGCAGCATATTCCGGACGATCAGGGCGAGCATATCCGCATCCGTCACGACCCGCGGTTCGCCCGCGAGGTCAACGATCAGCTGCACGCCTTTCCGCGCGGCCTGCCCCTCGACGGCCTGGATCTCGTACCCGATCGTAACGGCGGTATCTACGCTTTCCAGCTTGGGCGCGAAGTCTCCCCCCCGGGCTTTGGCCCAAGCCAAGACGCGTTCCATGAGGCGCAACGACGAATCGGCAGCTTTGCCGATCTCGGCTAAGGCCATTACCTCGGATCCGTCGGAAGCGCGCCCCTCTCCTTCGGTATAACTCGATGCCAGGGAGAGGATGCCCGCCAAGGGGCCGCGCAGGTCGTGGCTAAGGATGGAGATGAAATGGTCCTTCGCCTCGTTCGATCGGCGGAGATCTTCCGACGTGTTGCGGAGTTCGGTGAATAGGATTTCCTGAGGACGCTCGAGGCAGGTGACTACGACTGCCCGATACACGAGATAGAATGAAACGATCTTGAGGATATGGCCCAGGAGGTTCAAGTAGTCGTAGTTGCTGAGGTACACCATGAAGGATAGCTCGGACAGGATCGTGAAGATAATCGACAGCAGCAGCATACGGTACACGGGGGAGGAGTAGGTGCCGCGCCTGGACCTGAGGACCGCCGTGGCGGCGACGAGGATCAAGATTATGACGATCTCGGCTCCTATCTTGAACGGCGTCTGTCCCACGCCGGAGACGAAACAGGCGGGAAAGTTCCTAAATACGAAGATGGAGGCGAGACCGGCGACCGTTATCAACAGATAGCCGGCGAACGCCGCCCGGGCGGGTGTCTTCTTCCGCATATCGAAATACGGAAAGCAGCAGAGCGCGAGCGCCTCCAGAAAGCGCGCGACGACCCAGACCTGGTTGGCAGGGAAGTCGTAACCGACGAAAACGCCCATACCGACATACGCCAGGGTATGGAAGGTATCCAGCACCACGACGAATATGTACGCGATCCCCAAGGCTCCAATCGAAGTTTCGACCGCTATCTTCCTGGAGTGCCAAGCGATGACGGCGTAGGCGGATGCGATGACGACGCTGAACAACTCCGCGAAGGTGTGAAAAAGCAGGTAACCGTGAAATCGCAACGACACGATCAGGCTCAGTATCAGGACGAGCACGACCATCTCGCCCGTAGGGGCCGAACCGGATCCGGCCTTTTCCCGCAGCTTCATACGCTTTAGCTTAGGGAAAAGGCCTTCCGAACGCAATCAGCGCCCTTTCTTGCTTTCGTCTTCACCGCCATAGTCGACGCCCCGAGCGGAGCCGCCGCCCGTCATCCGCGCGATGCGTACGAGACGGCCCATGTCCCGCCGCCCGACGGCATCCTTGAAAAACCGGCCGTCCGCGTTGAAGGCTCGGGCCGCCTCGTAGACTGCATCGGCTTCCCCCGTCCCGGCCGTCGGCCCGTCAAGGTCCGCCTTCCGCGCGGGCTCAGGTCGCGGGGGCGTCCGGCCCGGAGAAAAACGCGCCCGCTTCCTCAATCCATTGCGGCCATGGGGCGAACCAAGCGGGAACCTTGAACTCCCGGGCGCGATCGCTGACGGGAATGTAGGGCTTGATGTCCAAGAGGGCGGTTCCATCGATCGCATCGATATAATCGAGGATGACAAGGCCTTCCCGTTCCCGCACCTCCAGAATACCGCAGCAGGTCAGGGCGATCGGGTTCGGCCGGCTGGGGGAACGGCAGGCGAACGCGCCGGCCCGCGTCCCGGGAGCGTAGGGGAGCTCATAGGTCAGCGTTCGACGCATCTCGCTCTCGTCCGCGCCGTGGGCCCACCAGAGGACATGGATCCGCCCGAACTCGGATAGTGCCAAGAGACCCTCGCGGAACGCCTTTTCGATCTCCAGGACGTACCGTCCTTTCAGGTCGTCCGCCCGCACCTTCCCGATGGGGATAACTTCGATCTTCTTCATTTTCGCACCTCCGTGCCGCCATTTCGGGCGGCGATGAGAGACTACCCCGCCGTTGCCGATCGACGCTCGACGCGGCGTGCCCGATACGGGCCCCGCGCCCGTCCTCCCGCCGACGCAACCGACCGATCCTGCTCTTCTCTCCCAAACGCTTGACCGCGAGCGCGGCCGAAGACGATAGTGGCCGGAGGAGGCGCCATGGAAGCCAGGGTGGTCAAGAGCGACGGAATTTTACTCGTCGGCATGAGCTTTTACGGCGACCCCTTCGAGCGGGCCTCCGCCTGGGATGAGGACAACGAGATCGGCGCCCTCTGGAAACGCTTCGGCTCCTATTGCGCGGCCGAACCCTCCGCCGTCGCCGCCCGGGCCGATGACGGCACGGTAGGCTACGAACTCCACATCCGGCACGCGGAGACCGCCAAGACCGGGCGCTACGAGGTCTTCGTGGGGGTCGAGGTGCGCTCCTTGGAGGCCGTGCCGATCCGGCTGTCCGCGAAAGTCCTCCCCCCCGCCGACTACGCGGTGATCACGGTCCGCGCTTACGAGATGGACGGCGACTGGATGCGGAAGATGTTCGAAGAAGTCGTGCCGGGCCTCGGCAGGTCGGTGGACGAGGCGGCCGCCTTCTCCTTCGAGCGGTACGACGAACGCTTCCGCGGCATGGATACGCTGGCGGAATCCGCGTTCGACTACTACATTCCCCTGTCGCCGCGAGCCGGAAGCTGATGGAAAAACGGCGCGACCGGGGCGCTGACACGCGGGCCGTCGACTCCGTGCTCCGGGCGATCGCGTTCGCGGAGGAGCGGATGGGCGACGACATCGGGGTGGAAGACCTCGCCCGCGCCGCCTATTTCTCCCCCTTCTACTTTTCCCGCCTCTTCGCCGAGGCGACCGGCCACGCGCCCTACGACTACCTCATGCGGCGCCGGATCGCGGTAGCGGCGGAGGACGTGGTCGGCACGGACCGGAGCCTCACCGAGATCGCCCTGGACCGCGGCTTCGCCGTGCAGGACAGTTTCGGCCGGGCCTTCCGCCGCTGCTTCGGCATCCTCCCCTCGGAGGCGCGGCGCCGGGGAACGTACCCGCGGGAGATCGCGCGGACGAGGATCGAGCGGGCCTACGTGGAGGAGATGCTCGCGGAGGCGCCCCCGCGGCCGGAAGCGGCGCGCGCGGCCGAACTCATCCTGGCGGGCACGCGGGAAAGCCGATTCGCGGTCGAAGGGCTGCGCCCCGGCGGCATCGCCGTGGTGGAACGCGCCGACGACCTCGCCGCCCGCGGCGCCTTCATCGGGACCGTCGCCGACGTCTCCGCGCCTCCCTATCCGGCCGCGGCCACGCGCCTTCCCGCAGGGCCTCGCGCGCGATTCCGCGTCGAGGGCGGGGCGCGGCGGCTCGCCTTCGTCGTGGAATACGCGTACCGCACCTGGCTACCGGCTTCGCCGTACCTGCGGGGCGCGACGTTCGACCTCGTGGAACGGGCGGACGACGTCGTGTTCCTCGATCTGCCGTTGGCGGCCGCCGAAGCCGGCGCGGTCGCCGGATCGGGCGCGGTCGCCGGAGCGCGCGCGGCCGATGCCGGCGCGGCAGAAACGGCGGATCAGTCGAGGGACCGATAGAGTCTGGCCGCGGAGAGGACGAGCTCGACGGCGCTCAGGGCCCCGCCCCCGAGGGCGGCGGGATCGAAGAGCTTCCACGGATGGCCCGCATCGGAGACCGCGAGCGGACCGGTGAAGTACGACGCGACCGAGAATGCCATGATGAGGAGCATGAGCTCGAAGTTGCTGAGGAGCGGAAAGTACCACTTGTGCATGAGCACGAGGCGGAGGTACCGGAGCGCGAGCGGCGCGAGGAAGACCTCCATCGTCGCGTAGGGGGAACTGCCGATCCCGATGAACACGGCGGCTATGCCCACGCTGTCCGCGAAGATGTCGAGGAACCGGCCGCGGTCGCTGCTCCGGCCCCGGGCGCGGGCCACCGCCCCGTCCAGATTGTCCAGGACGAAGTGGAGCGCCAGGACCGCGACGGAGACGGGGAGCCAGGCGCGGGCGAAGCGCGTGAGGAAAAAGGCGACGCCTCCCGCCACGCAGGAGGCGAACGACACGAGGGTGCTGTGGTTCGGCCGCACCGACCGGCGGACCAAGGGTTCCAGGCGGGCCACCATCGCCACGAACGCCCGCTCGAGCGGGCTCGAATAGGTCTTTTCGATCTTGTCCTCAACCGGCATCCTGGTCCTCCCGCGCCGCGAAGGTTCAAATCCAAATAAAAAAGGTCAGCATCGGCAACGACATTTCTTGACTTCTTCCGGGCGTAGAAGTATAGTGTTCCAATAAAGGAACACTATATGAATACCGAGAACGGTGACGAAGCGACCGCCCTGCTCCAAGGCTTCGGCCTCTCCGGTCAGGAAGCGGCGGTCTACCTGGCCCTCCTGGTCCAAGGCGAGCTCAACGGCTACGAGGTCGCGAAGAGCCTGTCGATCGCGCGGTCCAACGCGTATACCGCGCTCGCGGGCCTGGCCGAGAAGGGCGCGGCCTGGGTGATCGAAGGGACGCCGGTCCGCTATACGGCGGTTCGGCCGGAGGAATTCTGCGCCGACCGCCTCCGCGCCCTCGCGGCCTCCCGCGACCGGCTCCTCCCGATCCTGCCGAAGAAGCGGGAAACGCCCGGCTCGTACGCGACGATCCGCGGCCGCGATCGCATCCTGGACCGCCTCCGGCACCTCATCGCGGAGGCCGAGGAGCGCGTCTACCTGGCCTTGGAGGGCCCGATCCTGGACCTCTACGCCGCGGAGCTCGCCGGCCTCCGGGCCGCGGGCAAGAAGGTGGTGATCATCACGGACCGGCCGGCCGCTGCGGACGCGGCCGCCGGTTCGGCCGCGCCCTCCGCCCCGGACGGCTCCGCGGTCTACTCGGGTCCCGTTCCGGCAGGCCAGATCCGGGCCATCGCCGACTCGCGCTCCGTCATGACGGGGGAGCTCGGGACCGCGGACGCCGAGGCGACCTGCCTCTACTCCGACCACCCGAACCTCGTGGAACTCTTCAAGACCGCGCTCCGCAACGAGATCCGGCTCATCGAGCTGGGCGAACGGTGCAGGGAGGAATGAGATGACCGAGAAGAAGTTGCCGTTCACCGCCGCGCGGCTCGCCGCCATCGCGGAAGAACACCCGACGCCGTTCCATATCTACGACGAGGCCGCCATCCGGAAGAACGTCCGCCGGCTCCTCGCCGCGTTCGCCTGGAATCCCGGCTTCCGCGAATACTTCGCGGTGAAGGCCACCCCGAATCCCTTCCTCCTCGCCGTCCTCAAGGAAGAAGGGCTCGACGCGGACTGCAGCTCGCTGCCGGAGCTCCTCCTCGCCGAGGCGACGGGCCTCCGCGGCGAGCGCATCATGTTCTCCTCCAACGATACCCCCGCCGCCGAGTTCGTGAAGGCCCGCGAGCTCGACGCGACCATCAACCTGGACGACCTGAGCCACATCGACTTCCTCGGCAAGAACGGCGGCATCCCGGAAACCGTCTCCGTCCGCTACAACCCCGGCTCGCTCCGCGTCGGGAGCGCGATCATGGGGGCCCCTTCGGACGCGAAGTACGGCTTCACCCGCGACCAGGTCTTCGAGGGGTTCCGCATGCTCAAGGAACGCGACGCGCGCCGCTTCGGCCTCCACGCCTTCGTCGCCTCCAACGAGCTGGACGGCAGGTACTTCGTGGAGACCGCGGACATGCTCTTCGACCTGGCCCTGGAGGTGAAGGAGCGGACCGGCATCGTCGTCTCCTTCGTGAATATCTCGGGCGGCATCGGTATCCCCTACCGACCGACGGACGCGGCGGTGGACCTGGAGGCGGTGAGCGCGGGCATCCGCTCCCTCTACGAGCGGAAGATCGAGGGGACGCCGCTCGCCCCCCTCGCCCTTTACATGGAATGCGGCCGGATGATCACCGGACCCTACGGCTACCTCGTGTCCCGCGTCCTCCACATCAAGCGGATCTACAAGACGCATGTGGGCCTGGACGCGTGCATGGCCAACCTCATGCGGCCGGCGATGTACGGGGCCTACCACCACGTCACCGTGGCCGGCAAGGAAAACGAGCCGGCCGACCGCGTCTACGACGTCACCGGCTCCCTCTGCGAGTCGATCGATCGATTCGCCGTGGACCGGCAGCTTCCCGAGATCGAGATCGGCGACCTCGTCGTGATCCACGACGCAGGGGCCCACGGGCACGCCATGGGCTTCAACTACAACGGCAAGCTCCGGTCAGCCGAGCTCCTCCTCCGGGAGGACGGGTCGGTCGTGCGGATCCGGCGGGCGGAGACGGTGGAGGACCACTTCGCCACCCTGGACTTCGCCGGCCTCGGTCCCTTCATGGCGGCCGAGGCGGCCGCGCGCGCCGCGTCCCAGCGCGCCGCGTCCGCGGAGGCCCGGCCATGAGCTACATCGACGGCCTCGTGGCGGACCGGCTCGGCGGCGCTTCGTTCGGAAAGGCCGACGTCATCTACAAGTTCGAGGCGATCAAGCGGGCCAAGGAGGCCGCCCGCGCGGCTCATCCCGAAGTGCCCCTCATCGACCTCGGCGTAGGCGAAGGGGACCGGGCCGCCGACGCGTCCATCGTCGCCGCCCTCGGCGCGGAGGCGGGCCTGCGCGAAAACCGCCGCTACGCGGACAACGGGATCGACGAGTTCCGCGATGCGGCGGGCCGCTACCTGGAACGGGTCTACGGCGTGCGCGGCCTCGATCCGCGAACGGAGATCCTGCACGGCATCGGTTCCAAACCCATCCTCGCCCTCCTCCCAGCGGCCTTCATAAACCCCGGCGACGTCCTGCTCACGACGGTTCCCTGCTACCCCGTGGCGGCGAACTGGACGCGTTGGCTCGGCGGAGAAGTCTGGGGCCTCCCCCTCCTGAAGGAAAACGGCTTCCTCCCCGACCTGGACGCGGTGCCGTCCGCGGTCTTGCGGCGGGCGAAGCTCCTCTACCTCAACTACCCGAACAACCCGACGGGGGCCTGCGCGGACGCGGCCTTCTTCGAACGGGTCGTGGATTTCGCGGAGCGGAACCGGATCGCGGTCATCCACGACGCGGCCTACGCCGCCCTCGTCTACGGGGGCCGCCGGCCGCTCAGCTTCCTCTCGGTCCCCGGCGCCGCGGAGGTCGGGGTGGAGACCCACTCGCTGTCCAAGGCCTTCGACATGACCGGATGGAGGATGGGCTTCGTGGCGGGCAACGCCAAGATGGTGGCCGCCTACGGCGCGATCAAGGACAACGCCGACGCGGGCCAGTTCCGCGCCGTCCAGAAGGCCGCCGTCGTCGCCCTGGACAACCCGGACATCACGCGGAGAATCGCCCGAATCTACGAGCGACGCTTCGACCTGCTCGTACGCGCGCTGCGTGGCGTGGGCTTCGACGCCGAGGCGAGCGGCGGCTCCTTCTACTGCTACGTCCGCGCTCCGCGGGCTGCCCGGACCGCCGGCTCAGGGGCCGCCGGCGCGGAAGCCGTCCGCTTCGCGAACGCCGCGGCGTTCTCCGACTGGCTCCTGCGGACGGCCCTCGTCTCCACGGTGCCCTGGGACGAGGCGGGAGCCTACGTGCGCTGCTCGGTCACCTTCGAGGCGGAGACGCCGGATCGCGAGGAGGAGATCATGCGGGAGCTCGAACGCCGCCTCGCGCGGCTGGAACTGGAATTCTAGGCGCAGCCGGTGGG
>JAEXTK010000243.1 GCA_023406985.1 Spirochaetota bacterium
GTACACGCGGACGGGGCCACCCCGGGCCCGGGGGTACGGGGCAGGACCCCCGCTGCAGCTTTCGCCGCGCGATTTCTGGAGGGCGATGGGGGTGTCCCCCTATCCTTTTACCGCGCCGGCCGTCATCCCCGTGATGATCCTGTCCTGGAGCGCGAGGTAGAGGAGCAGGGTGGGCAGGGTGGCGATGGTGAGGGCGGCCATGAGGCCCGCGTAGTCGGCCGTGTAGGCGCCGAGGAAGTTGTAGAGGCCGAGGGGTAGGGTCTTCTTGGCCTCGGAGGTCAGGAACACCAAGGCGAAGCTGAACTCCTTCCAATTGCCCAGGAAGTTGAGGATGGAGGTGGTGGCCACGACGGGGCCGCACATGGGGAGGACCACCTGGAGGAAGACGCGCGCGGGGCCCGCGCCGTCGATGATGGAGGCTTCCATGATCGAATCGGGGAAGGCGGCGATGAAGCTCTCCATGAGGAAGATCGTCGTGGGAAGGCCGAAGGCCGTGTACACGAGGATGAGCGACCGGTAGGTGTCCAGGAGGCGGAGGTCCCGCATCTGGGAGAAGAGGGGGACGAGGACGGCCTGGAGCGGGATGAGCATGCCGACGATGAAGAGGCCGTAGACGAGCTTCCTCCCGCCGAAGCGGAACTTGGCGAGGATGAAGGCCGCCGCCGCGCCGAGGAGGGCGGTGGCGACGACCGAGGCAGCCGAGACGAAGACGCTATTGAAGAAATAGTCCCCGATGCGGGCCGTCCTCCAGGCGTTCGCGTAGTTGTCCAAGCGCCAGGAGGCGGGAAGCGCGAAGGTGGACTGGGAGATCTCGGCGTTCGTCTTGAACGAGCTGTAGCCCATCCAGACGAGGGGGAAGAGGGTCGTGGAGGCGAAGAGCAGCAGCACGGCGTACCGGAGGAGCGCGGCGACGGTCGATTCGCGCCCGCGCTCGGCTGTGGGCCTATTCATTCCTGGTCTCCTCCGCGGGCGAGCAGGGCTCTCCCTCCGGCGATGAGGGCGAAGCTGAGGACGCAGATCACGAGGGATACGGCGCTCCCGTACCCGTATTGGTAGACCGTGAAGGTCTTGTTGTACATGTAGGTGGCCATGACCTCCGTGGCGTGGGCGGGGCCGCCGGCCGTCATGACGTAGATCAGGTCGAAGGACCGCATGCTGCCCGAGATGCAGAGCACCACGGCGGCCGCGATGGTGGGCTTGAGCAGGGGCAAGCGGATCTTGAGGAGCTTGGCGGTCTCCCCCGCCCCGTCGATCTCGGCGGCCTCCAGGAGTTCCTCCGGAATGTTCTGGAGCGCGGCCAGGAAGATGACCATGTAGAGGCCCACGAACTGCCAGACGATGACGCCGCAGAGGGTGTACATGGCGATCGCGGGATCCCCGAGCCAATCGGGCGTCGAGCGGAAGCCGACGGCCTCCAGGACGGCCTTGAGCGGCCCCACCTGCGAATTGAGGATCGTGGACCAGAGGAGGCCGACGACGACGGTGGACAGGACCATGGGCACGAAGAAGGCCGTCCTGAAGAACCGGGCGAAGCGGAGCTTGGCGCTGAGCGCCACCGCGGCGAGGATGCCGAGCGGTATCTGGGCGAAGACCGAGGCCGCCACCACGAAGACGTTGTTCTTGAGCGCGGTCCAGAACACCGGGTCGGTGAAGATCCGCCTGAAATTGTAGAACCCCGCGAATACGGGCTTGGACAGGCCGTTCCACTCGGTGAAGCCGAAGGCGAAGGAACGGCCGATGGGCAGGATGACGAAGGCGAGGTAGAGGACCAGGCCCGGCGCGAGGCCGAGCGCGATGGCGGTCCTGTTGCGGATAAAGCTGTTCATCGCGTCGCTCCTCTCCCTCGCCGAGCCGGTTACTTTACGGCCGCCTGGAGCTGCGCGGCCAGGTCCGCGGGCTTCAGGGCGCCGAGCATGACGCCCTGGAGGCCGTTGTTGATGATCTCGGTCTGCTCGGAGTTGAGGGCCGAGTCGTAGACCGTGACGAGCGGGTGCGCCTTGATGAGGTCCACCATCATCGTGTAGAGGGGGTCCACCTTGGCCGGGTCGGGCACCATGGTCTTGGACGAGACGGGGATGTTGGAAAGGGTGTAGATCTGCTGGGCCTCGTCGTTCGTGAGGAAGACGATGAGCTTCTCCAGGGCGGCCTTCTTCTCCGGGCTCGCCTTGGCGTTGATCACGATGCCGGTGCTGCTGACGCCCGACATGGCGTTCTGGTCGCCGCGGCCGCCGTTCACGGACGGGAGGACCGTCATGCGGATGTTGGCCTTGAGGTCCGCGCTTGCGTTGGAGATGAGGCCGGGGAGGATCCACGAGCCGCCGATCATCATGGCCGCCTCGCCGCGGAAGAAGTAGTCCCGCATCTGGACGTCGTCCACGCTGTTGTAGTCGCGGTTGAAGGCGCCGAGGGCGGCGAGTTCCTGGAGGCTCGCGAGGGCGTCGATGAAGGGCTTGTCGGTGAACTTGGCCCCCTTCTTGGCGAGGACGTCGTCGAGCCACTGGCTACCCGTATAGCGGTTGGCGAGGAGGCTGAAGACGCAGGACTGGGCCGGCCACTTGGGCTTGTTGCCGTGGGCGATGGGGATGACGCCGGCCGCGGTGAAGGTCTTGACGGCGGCCTTGAGCTCGTCGTAGGTGGTCGGCACCTTCACCCCGTGCTTGTCGAACAGGGCCTTGTTGTAGAAGACGATGGAGGTGACCGAAACGCCGAGGCCGGCCGAGTAGGTCTTGCCGTTCACGGTGAACTCCTCCAGGACCCGCGGCAGGAGGCTGTCCCTCCAGGCCGTCTCCTTGGCGAGGACGCCGTTGATGTCGGCGAGGAGGCCGGCGGAGGCGAACTCCTTGGTCATGGCGTTGGGCCAGAGGAGGAAGCCGTCGGGGAGCTCGCCCGCGGCGGCCAAGGTCTTGAGCTTGGTCTGGTACTGATCGCGGGGAATCTTCTGCTCGTCCACCTCGATATCCGGGTAGGCGGCCTTGAACTCTGCCATGCGGCGCTCCATGAAGGCGGCGCGCTGGTCGGCGCCCACGAAGGAATGCCACACGGAAATCTTGACCGGTCCCGAAGCGGGAGCGGCTTTGGCATCCCCGCCCGCGGCCTGCTGGCCGCCGGCGAAGACGGAAACGGTCGCGAAACCGACGAGGAGCGCGGCGAGCGCGACTCCCTTACGCATGAATTTCATGATCCCTCCTTGCGTTTCTTGCAGCAAGGTCATGGTAGGCCCGCTTCCCGAAGGCCGAAAATCCCACGATTCTTCGATAATATCCGTTATTCTTCGATGCCGTTCGCCGCGATGACCTTCCGGTACCAGCGCGCGCTCTTCTTCCAGACGCGCTCCTGCGTCGCATAATCCACGCGGATGAGTCCGAACCGCTTGGAATAGCCCTGGGCCCACTCGAAGTTGTCCAGGAGGGACCAGACGAAGAAGCCCTCCAGCCGGCAGCCCCGCGCGATCGCGTCCGCGGCCGCGCGGAAATGGCCTTCCAGGAAACTCCGCCGGTCCTCGTCGTCCACCTCGCCGTTCGCCTGGAACGCCGCGTCCGCGAAGGCCGCGCCGTTCTCCGTCACGAAGAGGCGCGGGTCGCCGTAATCGGCTTTCAGCCTGAGGAGGAGGTCGGAGAGGCCCGCGGGCCAGACTTCCCAGCCGATCTCCGTGTACGGCGCCCCTTCCGGTTTGACTTCGGCGAAGACCGCCGCGGGCGGCGCCGAGGCCGCGGACATGGCCGGGGAGTCAAGCGCGCAGGCGGCGACGACCTTGCGGAAGTAGTAGTTTATGCCGAGGAAATCGGTCTTGGCCGCGGCGATGCGCTTCAGGTCGCCCGCCTGGATGGGAGGAGCCGCGCCGACCGCGTCGAACCGGGAGAGGAGTTCGGCGGGATAGCTGCCCCGGTAGATCGGATCGAGGAACCAGCGGTTGTGGTGCGCGTCGGCGAGGGCTGCCGCCTCGGCGTCGGCCTCGCTTCCCGAAGCCGGCACGCAGGGATAGAGGTTGAGCACGATGCCGATCTCGCCGCCTCCGGCGGAAGCCCCGCCCGCGGCGATTTCGCCGCCAGGGGCGGAAGCGCGCGCACCGGCACGCGCCGCCGCGGGACCGACGACGGC
>JAEXTK010000061.1 GCA_023406985.1 Spirochaetota bacterium
CCCTACGCCGCCGCCGCAATCGCCGCGCCCGGCGCCGGCGCCGCGGCGGGGGAGGCCGCGACGGCGGCCTACACCGTTTCCCACGTGGCCGTGGACGGAGCCTACCTCGGCACCATCCTCGTCGGCGACGCGATCAAGACGACGTCCGCGGCGGCCGTGGAGAAGCTCTTCTCCCTCGGCGTCCGCGAGACGGTGATGCTCACCGGCGACGCCCCGGCCGCGGCGGCCGCCGTCTCCGCCGAGCTCGGCCGCTCCGCCTACCACGCCGGGCTCCTCCCCGAGGACAAGCTGGCGCGGCTCGAGGCCATCTCCGGCGAAGGCCGCACCCTCTTCGTGGGGGACGGCATCAACGACGCGCCGGTCCTCGCCCGCTCCGACGTGGGCATCGCCATGGGTTCCGGGGCGGATGCGGCCGTGGAGGCCGCCGACGTGGTCATCATGACCGACGACCCCCTCCGCGTGGGCGAGGCCATCGAGCGGTCCCGCCGCACCCGCCGCATCGTCATGCAGAACGTCGTCTTCGCCCTCGCCTTCAAGGGCGTCTTCCTCGCCCTCGGCGCCGCGGGCCTGGCCAACATGTGGGAGGCGGTGATCGCCGACGTCGGCGTCGCCCTCGTGGCCGTCCTCAACTCCACCCGGGCTTTGAAGTAGCGGAAGGTAGTGTCGCGAAGCTTTGGGAAGGGGGCGCCGTCGTAGGCGCGGCGGCCGCCGCTCATCGAATCGCGCCTCCCTTCGGATCGCCGCTCATCAGGCGCGCCCTGACGGATCGGCGCACTGGGGTGCGCCGATCCCGGACGATCGTCCGCCGTACGGCGGCGTTCTTGAACGCCCGGCTACCCGCTGCCGGCCGGCCCGCAGCGGCCGATTTTCCCGGGGCCTTCCCTTGACCAGGTCCGGGGCGAAGCGCCAGTCTTCCCCCATGGCCATAAACGACTTCGTCCGGCTGACCGACCGCGCCGCGTGGCTGCCGGGCGGCACCAATATCGGGCTCATCGACGCGGATAACGGACCGGTCCTCGTGGACTCGGGCAACGACAAGGATTCGGCGCGCCGTATCCAGAAGGCGGCCGAAGCCTATGGGCGGACGCCCGTAGCCGCCGTCCTCACCCACTCCAACGCGGACCATGCGGGCGGAGCGGCCGCCCTCATCGCCCGCACGGGCATGGGCGTCTTCGCGCCCCGGCTGGAGGCGGCCGTCTGCGCCGACCCGATCGTCGAACCCTCCTTCCTCTGGGGCGGCTACCCGCCCGCCGAGCTCCGCGGCAGATTCTTCATGGCGCCGCCCTGCGCGGTCTCGCCCTTCCCCTTCCCCGCGGGGGATGAGGCCGCGGCGCTTACCGGGCCCCTCTCCGGGCTCCGGGCCCTGCCCCTCGCGGGCCACTACTTCGCCCAGGTCGGCATCCTCGGTGACGGCGTGCTCTTCGCGGGCGACGCGGCCTTCGGACCGGCCTCCATCGCCAAGCACCCCGTCTTCTTCGTCTACGACGTGGCCGCCTTCCTCGCCTCGCTCGACCGCATCGCCGCGGCCTCCGCCGCGCTCGTGGTCCCCGCCCACGGCGAGCCGACCGAGGACAAGGCGGGCCTCGTCGCCGCCAACCGCGCCGCCGTGGAGCGCGCGGCGGACGCGGTGCTCGCCGCCTGCGCGGAGAGCGCGGAAGGCGCCACCGCGGAGGCCGTCCTGGCCGCCGTGGCCCGCGCCTTCGCCATCGAGCTCGACTGGGCCCAGTATGCCCTGGTCTCCTCTACGGTTCGGTCGTACCTCGTGTACCTGCGGGAGCGGGGGGAGGTGGAGGCGGCTTTCCAAGGCGGTTTCCTCCGCTGGCGGCGCGCTTGAGGCGCGGCGCGTATAGGGCGACGCGTATAGAGCGGCGCGCCTGAGGCGCGGCGCGTTGAGGCGCGGGTTCAGGGCTGCGGAACGGAGATACGAGGGATGCCAATGACTAGAATTTTCCTGGTTCGCCATGGCGAGAATCCCGCAAACCTTACCAAGGAGTTCTCGCACAAAAGGATCGATTACGACCTGAACGCCAAAGGCCGGCTACAAGCGGTCCAAACGGCCGAGCATTTCAGCCGGTTTGCGATCGACGGTATTTATTCATCGCCTTTGAAGCGGGCGTACCGGACGGCGGAACGCATAGCCGCGGCGATACGCAAGCCGGTCGCGATAGCCGAGGAGCTGCGGGAAATCGACGTGGGCTACCTTGAGAACGAGCCGCCGACCAAAGCCAATTGGGAAATGTACTTCGCGGTCGTGGATGCATGGTTAGACGGCGATCGCGGGAAGCGATTCCGTGACGGGGAAAGCTATACGGAATTGGTCGAAAGATTCTCACGGTTCTTGATCGACGTGACCGGGAAGCACGACGGCCGGAGCGTCGTCGCGGTCGGGCACGGCGGCATATTTGCCCTCGCGATCGCCGACCTGTGCGCGGTGGATGACAAGAAGGCCTTTTCCGTCATACGGAACCACAACTGCTCCATAGGCGTGGTGGAAACGGTCATAGAAGACGGGCGCCTCAACGTCGATCTGATCGATTGGGCGAACCATTCGCACCTGTCCGGGGAAGCGGCCGACTTCGTTGATGGGTTGCCGTATAAGGGTACGATACGGTGCGGCCGCAACCGTCTTTGAAGCTCTGTCCCCCGATTGCCGAATTTCCGTGCACCCATTTCGCCCATCGGAGCCTCTAAAACTCGCAGAATCGCTTGTAAGAGAGGGCCCTCCATGAATCTTGAGAATAGGCCGATCAGCGTCTGGGGCGACTCCATCCTCAAGGGCGTCGTGCTGGATGAGGCGAACGGGCGCTACCGCGTCCTGGAGAATAACTGCGTGGACCGATTCGCCGGGATCACGCGGAGCCGCATCACGAACCATGCCGGTTTCGGCATGACCACGGGAAAGGCCTTGGAACGTATCCGTCGGGCGCTCGCGGGGAAGCCGCCCGCGGCGGACGAGATCGTCCTCTTGGAGTACGGCGGAAACGACTGCGACTTCCGGTGGGCTGAAGTGGCCGCCGATCCTCGCGGCGTCCATTTGCCGAAGACCCCGATCGACCGATTCGGAAGCCTGCTGCAGTCGATCATCGATCTATTCAAATCGGTGAACGTCAAGCCCATACTCATGGCGCTTCCGCCGCTCCATCCGCAGCGGTATTTCGCGTGGCTTTCGCGCAACTTGAACAAGGACCACATCCGTACCTGGCTCGGGGACATCAATCGGATCTATCGTTGGCAGGAAGCGTACAACGACATCGTCGTGCAGACGGCCAACGACAACGACCTGCGCTTCATCGACGTGCGGAAGGATTTCCTCGTCTGCGACGATTACGACTCGAAGTTCTGCGCCGACGGGATACATCCGAACGAGGCGGGCCACGAGACCATCCTCGGGTCGGTGCTGGCTTACGTCAATCGCGTCTGACCGGTTTCGGGTTCGGCGAGCTCCTTCATTCGCCGGACGCGATAAAACGGCGCACTTCGATTCGCACGCGGGGTTCGTACCCGCAGCTTGCCGCGGGGTAGTTGATTTCGGCCTCCTGGCCCGGACCGGCGGGAGCGCGCTTGGCCCGATCGATCGCTTCTTCGATCGGCTTCGCCTGGAGGCCCCGGCCGCGTAAGAAGATGCGGCCGATTGGCCGAAGTGGTTCACCGACGCCAAGATGCCCTACGTGCTCGTCGTTCCCCCCTCCGGAGATCAGCGGCGAGAGCGCCGCCCTCGCCCGCGAACGGTCGAATCGGCTCGTGGACCGCGAGGCCGGCCGGCTATCCTCGTACGGTTCCCGTAACGTGAACGCGTTCAATCACTACAACGTCCTGACCGATCCCCATAATCGCCATCGCGCGAACGCCGCGAACGAAGAGGAGAACGTGGTCGCCGGATCGCCGGCCGACGCGGAGCGGGCGCACGCGCGGCGCGCCGAAAGGGCGGACCTCTATTTGTAAAACCCTCCCGGTCGGTCTATACTTAGTCCTGATTTCATCCAATTGTATCGCTGGAAAGCAATTGATGACTCTGCGTGCAGGAGCTTCCATGCGTCGAGGTATGTGTCGGGCCCTACTGGTTGCAGCGGCGGTACTCTTATTCATCTGCTCGTGCGACAAACGGCCGCCGACCCCGACAGAGCCGTCGCCGCAGCCGTTCGAGTTCGACACGGCGCCGACCGCGCCGATCACCTTCCTATCCACCCAGCTCAATCCCGTGGAAGAGGCCGGGAAGATGCGGACTTCCATCCTGCGCGACTTTCCCGGCTCGGTGGATTTCCGGCCCAACGACAACAATTGGCTGTTCAATCAGATCGAGGCCGAACTGAAATCCGATCATGCCGCGGCTATCCTGGTCGGCGCCCTCCACGGGGATCTCGCGCGATTGCACGAAGAAGGGGCGTTACGTCCCCTCGGCGACCTTTTCGCGTCGCTCGGAGACCGCGACTTCCCGGAGACCCTCGCCGGTATGAGCCTGCTGGACGGGAAGGAACCGTACTACATCCCGTGGCTCCAGGCGACTTTCGTCATGACGGCGAACAAGAAGGCCCTCCCGTACCTGCCGAAGGGCGCCGCGCTCGATCGGTTGACTTATGGCGAATTGTTGCAGTGGGGGCGGACGATCCGGGAGAAGACGGGGAAGAAGGCGATCGGCTTCCCCGCGGGCGGGAAAGGGCTGTTCCACCGGTTCTTCCAAGGCTATCTCTACCCTTCCTTCACGGGCGGCACGCTGCTTCCCTTCCGCGGCGCCGAGGCGCGAACCATGTGGGAATATTTCCGCGACCTCTGGCAGGTCGTGCAGCCCGGATCGCTCAATTACTCCACCATGGCCGAACCGCTCCTCGCCGAGGACGTCTGGATCGCCTGGGACCACACCGCCCGCCTCGCGAAGGTCTTCGAGACCCGGGGCGAGGATTTCGTCGCCTTCCCGGCTCCCGCGGGTCCGAAAGGCCGCGGATTCATGTCGGTCATCTCGGGCCTGGCCATACCCGCTGCGGTGAAGGACGCGGAGAATCCGGCCATCCTCATCGACTACCTCACCCGGCCGGAAATCCAGCTCCGGACCCTGCGGGACGTGGGTTTCTTTCCCGTCGTCCGCCTGAAGGACGAAACGGGCATTCCGGAGAATCTCCGGTCGCTGAGCAGGGCCGTGGCGGACCAATCGAGTTCCCTGAATCCGGTGCCTACCCTGCTCCCCGTAGGCCTCGGCTCCCGCGCCGGAGATTTCAACGCCCTCTACACGCTGACCTTCGCGGAGATCGTCCTGGAGGAGAAGGACGTGGGCTCCGTGCTGGACGCGAACGCGGCCGAATTGCAGCGGATCATCGACGCGGAGAACGCGCGGTGTTGGCTGCCGGATCGGTCGGAAGAGAGGCCGTGCAAGATTGAATGAGCGGAGCCAGTTCAGGATAACGACGGCCGTCTCCCTCGTGGTCATCGCGTTCTCCGCGACGGTGGCGACCGTCGGCTTCTTCGCGTTCGCCAACCTCGGGCGGCTCGGTATCGCCCTGCCGGTCAAGACGGTGGACCAGTTCAGGAACATCGCCAACCTCATGCCGCTCGTATCGGAGCTTTCCTCCGTGATGGAGCCTTCGCTCGTGGAGAAGGGCGGACTCAACCGCCGGCAGATCGCCTTCGCGGTCAGCAAGATCCGGATCGGCGGAGAGCTCGTCCGCTCCGACTTCGAAGGGAATCCGCCGGACGACCTGGCGACGATACTGGAGGAGCTGCGCCTCATCGATCGGGATCTCTCCTCCGATTTCGAGTCCGCGGCGCCGCTATCTCCGACGGAGACCATACTCGTCAGGAACCGGGTCGATTACGTCTTCTCGGAATTACGGGATTATATCCTGCGCATCAACAACGGCACCCTGGCCGCCTTGGAAGCCCAACGGAAGGCGATGGAGGCGCAACGACGGACCCTGTTCCTCTCCTCGCTCATGTCCTGCGTCGCGGTCGTCCTGACTCTCATCCTCCTCGCGAGCCGCGAGCGGATCTTCTCCAAGCTCGAGAAGAGCCGAGCCCTCGCCGAAGCGAACAGCACCGCGAAGAGCGAGTTCCTTTCCAACATGAGCCATGAGATCAGGACCCCGATGAACGCCATCATCGGGCTTTCCTACCTGGCCTTGAAGACGAACCTCACGCCGAGCCAGCGGGACTACCTCAAGCGGATCCAGGTGTCCAGCCAACACCTCCTCGGCGTCATCAACGACATCCTCGACTTCTCCAAGATCGAAGCGCGGAAGCTCACCGTGGAGCGCGTGCCTTTCGAGCTGGAGAAGGTGATGGACAACGTCGCCGCCCTCACGGCGGAGAAAGCCGGGGCCAAGGGCCTCGAGCTCATTTTCGAGACGGACAAGGACGTCCCCCGCGACCTGGAAGGCGATCCGCTCCGCCTCGGACAAATCCTCATCAACTACGCCAACAACGCGGTGAAATTCACCGAAGCGGGAGAGATCGGCATACGCATCCGGGTCGCGGAGAAGACCGCGACCGACGTGCTCCTCCATTTCCAAGTCACCGACACCGGCGTCGGGATAGCCGACGACCAGAAGCCCCTGCTGTTCCGGAGCTTCCAGCAGGCGGACGGCTCCATCACGCGACGGTACGGGGGCTCGGGCCTCGGGCTCGCGATCTCCAAGAACCTGGCCGAGATGATGGGCGGGAGCGTCGGATTCGAGAGCGTCCTCGGGAAGGGATCCACCTTCTGGTTCACCGCTCGGCTCGGCATTGGGCGGGGGGAGCAAAGTCGGTTCGTGCCGCGGTCCGATCTCCGGGGCCGGCGGGCGCTCGTCGTGGACGACAACGATCATGCCCGAGCCGTTATTCTGGATATGCTCGTCGGCATGACCTTCGTGTCCTCGGCGGTGGCGTCCGGCGCGGCCGCCATTGAGGAGGTCCGGCGCGCCGCGGGGGAGAACGCGCCGTACGACCTCGTATTCCTGGACTGGCAGATGCCGAACCTGGACGGCATAGAGACCGCCCGGAGGATCGCGGCGCTCGGCCTCGCGCGCGCGCCGCACCTGGTGATCATCACCGCCTACGGGCGCGAGGAGGTAATCCGCGCGGCCGAGGCCGCCGGCGTGGAGGACGTGCTCATCAAACCGATCAGCGCTTCGCTCCTCTTCGATACCGCCGTGCATCTGCTCGGGGGGAACCGGGCGGAACGGCAGGAACAGGCGCCCCAGTCCGCGCCGGAAGGAGGGGACGGCTTCAAGGGAGCGCGGGTCCTCCTCGCGGAGGATAACGAGGTCAACGAAGAGGTGGCGCGGGAAATCCTCGAGCAAGCGGGTTGCCTGGTGAGCGTCGCGCAGGACGGCGCGGCGGCGGTCGACGCGGTTTCCTCGGGCGACTTCGACCTCGTGCTCATGGATATCCAGATGCCGGTCATGGACGGCTTGGCCGCGACCCGCGCTATCCGGAAGACGGCGCGGGGCGGTTCCCTGCCGATCATCGCGATGACCGCCAACGCGATGGCGGAGGACCGAGAGCGCTGCATGGAAGCCGGGATGACGGACTACGTGACCAAACCCATCGATCCCGAGGCCCTGTTCGCGACCTTGCGCCGCTACCTGGGCACGGCCGTCCCGCCCGCCGCCGTCGCGATCGATGCGAGCCAGCTGCCGCCGATCCGGGGCATCGATACCAAGGCGGGCCTCCGGCGCGTGTTGGGCAACGTCGGCCTGTACCGCGATCTCCTCCGGCGTTTCATCGCCGGCCAGCGCGAGGCTGCCGCGAAGATCGATGAGGCCCTGTCCACGGACCGCGGCCTCGCGGAGCGTCTGGCCCATACCTTGAAGGGCGTTTCCGGCAATATCGGGGCCCTCGAGATACAGTCGGTCGCGGCCGAGCTGGAGGCAGCCATCAGCGGCAACGCCGCGCCCGCCGCGCTCGTGGAGATCCTCGGCCGCCTGGAGCCCCTCCTGGCCGAAACGGTCGAGGCCGTCGCCGCGGCGATCGGCCGGAGCGCGCCGGCCGCCGCGCCGCCCGCGGCGCATCCGGGGGAGCCCGCCGCCTTCCGCGCCGTACCGCCCGCTTCGGAAGAATCGCTCGCCCGCTTGCGGCATTTCGCAGAAGAGAGCGACGGCGAAACGGTGGACTATTTCGAATCGCTGCGGAAGGAGCTGACGGTCTCGTACGGGGACGGCGCCGTCCAAAAGTTGGAGGCGGCGATCCGATCCTACGATTTCGCGGCCGCCATCGCATTGTTGGACGAGCTCGCCGCGGGGCGGGGCGAAACGGACCGGAGGAGCTGAACCGTGGATGAGATCGCGCGTGAGCGGGAGGTCGTACTCGTGGTGGACGATTCGGCGGACAACCTCGCGCTCCTCAGTTCCCTGCTCAAGGGAACGTATCGCGTCAAGGTCGCCACTTCGGGCGCGAAGGGGCTGGAGATCGCCGCCTCCGCCGCGCCTGACCTCATCCTCCTGGACGTGATGATGCCCGGCCTGGACGGCTACGAAACCTGCCGGCGCCTCAAGCGGGACCCGCGCACCTCCGCCGTTCCCGTCATCTTCCTGTCCGCCAAGGGGGATCCTTCGGACGAAGAGGCGGGACGGGAAGCGGGCGCCGCGGCGTACCTCGTCAAGCCGCCGGACCCGGAGCTCCTCTTGGAGAGCGTACGCGATCACCTGCGGAGGGGACGCCCATGAACGGAGAAAAGAGCACGATCCTCATCGTGGACGACGTCCCGGACGACATCGTCATCCTGGACCAGATCCTCAAGAAGGACTATCAGGTCAAGGCCGTCACCAACGGCGAGGCGGCCCTGAGGATCGCGCGGGGCGAGAATCCTCCCGACCTGATCCTCCTGGACATCATGATGCCCGGCATGGACGGCTTCGAGGTGTGCCGGAGGCTCAAGCAGGACGCCGCGGGCGCCATGATTCCCGTCATCTTCCTCACCGCGAAGGTGCGGACCGCGGACGAGACGTTCGGCCTCGAACTCGGCGCCGTCGACTATATCAAGAAGCCGATAGAGCCCGAGGTAGTGCGCTCGCGCGTCAAGGTCCACCTCGACCAGAAGGATCGGGCGGTTCGATTCTCGGAAGTCCGGTTCCGGCGCCTTTTCGAGGCGTCGATGGACGGCATCCTGGTCGCGGACAAGGCGACGGGCCGCGTCGTCGACGTGAACCCGGCCATGGCGGCGATCATGGGCCTGTCGCAAGAATATTTCCTCGGCAAGCACGTCGCGGAACTCGATTTCCTCACCGCGGTCCTCGCCCGCGGCGGCTCGGCTCCCCTGAGCGCCGATATCCCCCGCAATCGGTACGAGGAGGCGCGGACGGCCGACGGCCGTTCGATCTTCGTCGAGTTCGCGCACAGTTCCTACGCGGTCAACAACCGGGAGCTCGTCCAGTTCAACATCCGGGACGTCACCGAGCTGGTCCGCGCGGAGCGCGAGCGGGACAAGCTGGCCGCCCGACTGAACCACTACCTATCCACGAGCCCGACGATCACGTACGCGCTCATCGCGGCGGACGGCGCGGTTCGTTGCGAGTGGGCGAGCGACAACATCCGGGCCCTCCTCGGCTATTCCGCGGAAGAAGCGCAGGAGCCCGGCTGGTGGTTCAGCAACGTAGTCGCCGCCGACCGCGCCGAGGCACAGCGCTCATTCGGGCAGGCGGCGGAGCGGGGGGCTTCCCTCTGCGAGTACCGCTTCCTCAAGAAGGACGGCGATACGGTCTGGCTCCGCGATGAGGTCAGGCTCGCGCGGAAGGACGACCGGGAAAGCGAGTTCGTGGGAACCATCACCGACATCAGCGCGCGCAAGAGGACCGAGGCGCTCCTCGAACTCCGGAGCGCCGCGCTGGAGGCGGCGGCCAATACCATCGTCGTCTCCGACCGCGACGGCACCATCCGGTGGGTCAACAAGGCCTTCGAGAAGCTCACCGGTTACGCGCGCGAGGAGGTCGTCGGCCGGAATCCCTCCGGTGTCCGGCGGCTCGATCCCGAAGGGGAAGCGATCTACCGCGCGATGTGGGAGACGATCTTCGCCGGCAACGTATGGAGCGGCGAGGTCGAGGATTTCCGGAAGAACGGCGAGGCGTACACCAAGGAGATCACCGTCACCCCCGTCCGCGACGAGACGGGGGCGGTGAGCAACTTCATCGCGATCATCAACGACATATCCGATAAGAAACGGGCGCGGGAGCGCTTGGAAGCCCTGCTCGACGAGAAGGGGGTGCTGCTCCGCGAGATCCACCACCGCGTCAACAACAACGTCCAGATCATGGTCGGCCTCCTCGGCATTTCTTTGGAGCAGATAGGCGACGAGCTCGTGCGCGGAAAACTCGGGGATATCACGCGCCGCATGCAATCCATGGCGACCATCCACCAGCAATTCTATGAATCCGACGACATGTCGCGGATCGATTTCGCCGTGTATCTGCGGCGCCTGCTCGTTCGGCTGTCCTCGGATTTTCCCGAGAGCGCCGCTTGCGCGGTCCTCGACTGCGAAACGGGGGACGTCCTCCTCAACTTGGAGGAGGCGATTCCCGCGGGACTCATCGTCAACGAGCTGCTCACCAACGCGCTCAAGTTCGCGTTCCCCGGCGACGCGCCGCGGGGCGCCATCGCGATAACCCAGAGGATACGGGGCGACCTCGTGGAGATTGGAGTCAGCGACGACGGCGTGGGCCTGCCCGACGGCTTGAACCCACAAACCGCGAAGTCCCTCGGAATGGAGCTCATCCGTATCCTCGCCATGCAGCTCGGCGGAACGGTGGAGTTCCGGACCGGTCGCGGTACCTCCGCGATCCTGCGGTTCACCCGCTAGGCCGGGGGCCGGACCCCGGTAAATACCGATTCGCCGGGATCGCGCGGAGCCGCATCACGAACCATGCCGGTTTCGGCATGACCACGGGAAAGGCCTGGGAACGCATCCGTCGGGCGCTCGCGGGGAAGCCGCCCGCGGCGGACGAGATCGTCCTCTTGGAGTGCGGCGGAAACGACTTCCGGTGGGCAGAAGTGGCCGCCGATCCCCGCGGCGCCCATTTGCCGAAGACGCCGATCGACCGATTCGGAAGCCTGCTCCAGTCGATCATCGATCTATTCAAATCGGTGAACGTCAAGCCCATACTCATGGCGCTTCCGCTCGAAGTTCCTCGCCGGCGAACCGCGATCCGCGCGCGCTTTCATTCGCCGAACTCGATGAAACGGCGCACTTCGATTTCGGCCTCCTGGCCCGGACCGGCGGGGGCGCGCTTGGCCCAATCGATCGCCTCTTCGATCGACTTCGCCTGGATAATCCAGTAACCCGCGACCAGTCCCTCGGGATCGGGGAACGGCCCTTCGACCACCGTCCTCCTCCCGTCCGCCGAAACCTTGACCCGCGCGCCGGTCGAGCTCGGATACAGACCCGCGGCGTCGAGCAAGACGCCCGCCTTCGCTTGGTCTTGGTTGTATCGTATCGTGGCGGCGATCAGCTCCTCGCTGGGCATCTTGCCGGCTTCGCCGTCCACGGTAGCCTTCAGCATCAATATGAACTTCATCCTCGTGCCTCCTGAATATCGTCTCACGTCCGGCGAAACGCCGTCCCCGCGCCGGGGATGCGTCAAATCTAGAGGCGAAGTAGCACCCTGTTCGGGGCATTTGCGACAATGTGCGGGGTCGATCGCGTCAGGTTCGGCAACACCGGGGCCCCGGCCGCGTCAGAAGATGCGGCCGAAACGGGATATATGGTGAGGGAAATACCCATGACCTTCGTTCGGAGGCGGAAGATGAAAAGAGCCTTGTCCGTTTTCGGCGCGTCGCTCCTGCTCGCGTCGCTCCTGCTCGCGTCGTGCGGCGGCGGCGCCGGCGCTCGCGACGAAGCGGCCGACGCATTGAACACCGCCAAGCCGCAATCGACCGTGAAGCTATGTTTCATCCACCACAGCACGGGAAGCGATTGGATCAGGACGGGGGGCGGAAAGCTCGGAACCGCGCTAAACGCCAACAACTATTTCGTGACCGAATGCGATTACGGGTGGAACGCGGACCCGGGCGACGGGCTCGGGGATTGTACCGATACGGTCGATTGGCCGGCCTGGTTCACCGACGCAAAGATGCCCTACGTATACGCCAACGAGGCGCACTACGATTACGACAATACCATCGACGAGCCCGCGGGGGAGAACACGATCGTGGTGTTCAAGTCGTGCTTCCCGAACAGCGAAGTGGGCGTCTCCATCGAAGACGAAAAAGGCGTATACGAATCGATCCTCGGCTATTTCGGCCGGCATCAAGAAAAGATGTTCGTACTGATCGTTCCGCCTCCGGAAATCAGCATCGAGAGCGCCGCCCTCACGCGGGAATTATCGAACTGGCTGGTGGATCGCGAGGACGGCTGGCTATCCTCGTACGGTTTCCATAACGTGTACGCGTTCAATTATTACAATATCCTGACCGATCCCGATAATCACCATCGCGTGAACGCTTCGAACCGAGAAGAAAACGTCGTCGCCGCATCGCCGGCCGACGCGGAGCGGGCGAACGAACTCTATTACTATGCCGGTTCCGATGATCACCCGACCGCGGACGGCCACCTGAAGGCGACGGACGAGTTCATCCCGCTCTTGAATGCGTGGTACAACAACTACCGAGGGAGATGATCATGACGACCACGGTGTATTTCATCCGGCATGCGCAGTCGGACTTCTCGATCCGGGATGAACGGTCGCGTCCGTTGACGGCGCGAGGGATGGCGGACGCGGAGTCCCTCGTCGGCTTGCTCGGGGATCGGACGATCGATCGAATTTATAGCAGCCCTTACGTGCGGACGATCCAGACGGTCACGCCCCTTGCCCGCGCCAGGGGCCTCGCTGTCGTAGCCAGGGAAGGCTTCCGTGAACGATCCACCAATATCCGGTATGAATCGCGGGACGACTTTTTCAAGTTCGCCGAACGCCAGTGGTCCGACTTCGATCACAAGGCGGACGGCGGAGAATCCTTGAGGGAAGTGCAGGTTCGGAATGTCGCCGAGCTCAGGAACGCCTTGGAGGAAGCTTCGGGCCTGGATATCGTGATAGCAACCCACGGAACGGCCCTGTGCACCATCCTCAATTTTTTTGATCCGGGCTGCGGCTTCGACTATTTCATGAAGATGGTTGAGAAGACCCCTTACCTCGTGACCGTGAAATTCGACGGCCAGGTTTTCCTTGAGCATACGCGATACCCGGAATAGATCGTTACGACCTACTGCCGCGACCCGCTACGTCGCGAACTTTCCGGTTTCGGCCTTGAGAGAATCGGTCTGGGTCGCGATGCCGTGCGAGACGCTCTGGATATAGTTCGTCGCCGTGGCGATCTCGTTCACGCCGATCGCGATCTCCGACATGCCTTTGGCGACCTCCGCCGACAGATCGGCGACGTGGCGGGAGGAATCCGTGACTTCGCGGACGGTTTCACGCATCTCGACCGTGGCCGTCTTGACGACCGCGGTGACGTTATTCAACTCCGTCGTCGCCTCGATGATCTGCTCGCCGCCTTGCGATAGCTCCTGGGTTCCCGCGTTGATTTCTTCGAGCGCTTCTACCGTCGAGGCCGTTTCGGCGCGGAGCGCGTCGAACGTCTGCTCGGACTCGACGGAGGCTTTCGCGGCGATCTCGACTTTCGCGAAAATATCTTTGACCAGTTTCGCTATCTGTTTGGAGGAGTCGCTGGAAGTCTCGGCGAGCTTCCTGATCTCGTCGGCGACGACGGCGAAGCCCCGGCCGCTATCCCCCGCGTGCGCCGCCTCGATGGCGGCGTTCATCGACAGGAGGTTCGTTTGGGCCGAGATGTTGTTGATGACGCTGGACATCTCCACGATTCTCTCGGCGAGGGCGGCGATCTCCCGGGAGGCCTGGGTAGCGTTGGCGATCGCCTGGCCGGATTTCTCGATGGTAGCGGCCAAGTCCTCGGCCGCCCGCTTCTTGCCGACGACGACCGCCGCGACATTCTTGAGCTGGGCGATCATTTCGGTGACCGACGCCATGGTCTCCTCGACCGCCGCAGCCTGGGTGCCCGTGGACTCGTTCAGGTTGTTGGCCGTAGCCTCGATCTTCTCCAGCGCGGAAGAGACCGCGTCGGTCTCGCGATCGAGGCTTTCGATCTGACCCTTGATCGAGTCGACGTTCATCGTGATTTGCGCGGCCGAGGAAGCGGTTTCCTCGGTATTCGATATGAGGTCCTCTTTCCGGGCAACGAGGTCTACCGTGGAGTGCTTGACCACGATGATCATATCCTTGAGCTTGTCGATGAATAAATTGAAATAGCGCGCGACGTCACCGAGTTCATCCTGGGCGTTCACCCGTATGCGCGTCGTGAGGTCTCCTTCGCCTTCCGCCAATCCCTGGAGGCAATTCGAGAGGTCCTTGAGGGCCGCGATGACCGTTCCCGTCGTCAGGAGAACGGCGATGAAGATGAGCGCGAAGAGGATGGCGCCAAGCAGGGATAATTGCATCGTGATGGCGGCTACTTCCGTCCGAGCGAAGGAATCGGTGAAGGTGAGCGTCGCGACGCCGATCTTCTCGCCTTCGTATAGGACATCCGCAGCTTTGACGAATAGGGCGGGCGGCTGCTTGTCGGCTACGAACTTAGAGATGGAATTTCCCTGTGCGTCTTGAATCTCTATTCCGACGACCTCCCGTACCCTTTGAAAGGACGAGAGGCTCTGATTCAACCCGTCGATATTCAAATCCCATAAATAGGCGCTGTTGTTCGTCGCCGCCAAGGTCGTGAGCATCTCCGCGTAGGTATCGAGTTCGGCATTTTTCCTGCGGGACTGGTCCAGGGAAACGAAGAGGATGAAGGCGATGAAGCCGATTAGGAATGTGGTCGTGATGGGTACGAGCAACTTTGCGCGAAGCTTCATAATCCCTGGCCCCCCGCTTTTAATTCTCTTTAGTCGATGCCCGGATAAATCGCGCAGGAATGAGCGCTCGGCAGCGGCCGGAAATCAAGGTTGCCAGTCGTCGTAGGTGCCGGACTTGATTACGTCCGCCATGATTTTCTCCAGCTTTCCATTGGCCTTCAGTTTTTTGAGCCCATCGGTGAGCAGCTTATCCGTGGCGCTGGTCGCATCGCCCTTCGGTAGCGCGTATCCGATATCGTAGATATCCCACAGTTGCCTTCTCACGTTCTTCATGACGTCTCGGTTCGCCCTGAGGATGGAGTCCCCGGGTTCGGTGCCGTAAATATAACCGTCGATAAGTCCGTCGTTCACCTTCTTGAAGCTCGCGGCCGGATTAGTCGAAGGGAGCGTCTTGAAATTGAACATCTGCATATTCGATACGTCGGATTCGATCTTGTAACCCTTGCCGTTTCCGTTCTTGAGGTTATCGATATCGATGGGTTTCGCCTTATTCGTGTAGAGGATAAAGCACATCTGCATGATTACTCCCGTCGAGTACCTATAGGGCAGATTCTTGATCGCGTTCGGATCCTTGAGCTGGAGCAGAGGCGCCCCGAAATCGGCTTGATTCCCGATGATCATGGTCACCATTCGCTGAATGGGAACCTTCTTGATCTCGAACGTAGCTCCCATATCTTCGCCCAGCGTCGTGGTCAGGGTAACCAAAGAATCTATCCCCGGTATGTCGCCGATCAAGACCGAGTAGGGAGCCGCGTATGCGGAAACGGAGATGAGCAAGAAAGAAACCACCCATGCAGCCGCGATCAGTTTCGATTTCCTCATGACGCCCTCCCTACCTACGTATGACTCGATGACTGAAAGGAACGATCGATACGGTCTGCTCATTGCGGCGGAAGTAATGCATCGTAAGGCCGGATCTTGTTTTTCCGATCAATCGTTTCCAGCTACGTTCCGGCAACGCCAGAACGGTTTAATACTAATCCCTAGAATTTGGCTGTCAAGTTCCGTCTTGTTTATGGCGCTTTCGGGGGCCAAAGCATCGGCACGCGTCGGCGGATCAGACCCTGACCGCGTAGAGGTCGAGCCGGGCCAGGACCCGGCACCTGAAGCCCCGCTCCGGCGCCGGCTCGAATTCCGCCTTCCCGCCGAGTTGGCTCTCGGCGAGGGACCTGACCAGTTCGAGTCCCATGCCGCCCCCGTCGCTCTCGAATCCGGCCCGCGCGCCGACCCCGTCATCGGAGATGGTCAGCGCGATCTGCTGTTCGTCCAGGCGGGAGAGTTCGATGGTGATGACCCCGCCGCGCTTGTCGGGGAAGGCATGGGCCAGGGCGTTGCCCACCAGTTCGGCCATGATGAGGCCGAAGGGCACGGCGATGTCCACCGTGACCTCGATCTCCTCCAACCGCTGGTCGAAGCGTATGCCCCGCTTCTCGATATCCTCGCTCGCCGAAAGGTAGGCCGAGAATTCCCGGATGAACGCGGAGAAGGAGAGGCGGGAAAGGTCGTTGTACTCGTAGAGCATGCGGTGCACGAGCGCCATGGAATAAACCCGCGTCTCCAGGGCGCGCAGCGTCTCCCGGAGCTCCTCGTCCCGGATCTTCCACGACTGGAAGGAGATGAGGGAGAGGATGGACTGCATGTTGTTCTTGGTCCGGTGGAACAGCTCCCGGATGAGCACCTCTTTTTCCCGCAGGTTGGCGCTCAGCTTCTCCTGGGCCAGCGTCCGCTCGGTGACGTCCACGAGCGCGAGGATGGCGGTGCCGTATTCGTCGCCCGATTCGTCGGCGACGGCCTCCCAGGAGGCGGCGACGCGCCGCCGCTCCCCCCGCGGCGTATCGATGGTGCCCTCGCAGAAGGCCCGCGTCTCTCCCCGCGCGATCGCGGAGAGCTTGGAGATGAAGATCGCGGCGTCTCCCTGCAAGGCCACGAGGCCGTTCAATTCGATGAGCTGCTCCATGCTCTCCGCCCCGAGGAGTTCCAAGGCGGCCTCGTTCGCGGCGAGGAGGCGGACCTTGGCGGCGCAGAGCACCACCGTCTCGGGATGGTCGGCGAACCAGCGTTCGCTCTCGCCGCTTCCGACGGGCGGCGCCGCGGCGGCCACGAGGTCGCGGACGTCGGAGAAGTCTTCCAAGCAGAGGGCCACGGGCGAATGGGAGAAGAGGGCCTCGTAGCGCCGCTCGCTCGTCTCGGCGGCCACGAGGGCCGCTTCGGCCTCCCGGAAGGAGGCGCGCAGGCGCGCGGTGAGTTCGTTGAAGCGACGCTCCAGCACGTCGATTTCCCCGTACGCGTCCTGCAGGGACGGAGGGAAGGGGAGTTCCTGGCCGCCCGGCTCGAAGGCCGCGAGGCGCTTGGCGTCCTCTTCCAGCCTTCGGGCAACGAGGCGATCGAAATAGAGATAGAGCAGGGAGGTCGAGAGGCTGAGGGCGAGGATGAGGAAGGGAAGGTCTTCGGCGATCCAACTCCAACTGATGGTCCGCAGGGTTTCCAGGTCGGCCTGGAGGGTGAGGGTCCCGATCCGCGCGAGCGCGTCCCTATCCCGATGCTCCACGGGGACCGCCAGCTCAAAACCGCCGCCCTCCCGTTTGGTTCCGGATGCGAGGACCGTCCCCGATTCGTCCGTCACCGCGGCGTAGGAGATGTAGGCGGACGCGACGAGTCCTTCGAGCTGCGCGGCCAGCACGGTCCGGTCGAAGACCCAGAGGGATTCGGCTATCGCGTTCCGGTGCTCCCGCGCCGCGGCTTCCAGTTCGGCGGTGAAGCGGTGCCGCGCCGCCTGGGCGGTGATGAGTCCGCGGAACCCGGCCATGACGGTCGTCACGGCGAGGCCGGTGATCAACGTTGCGGAGAAGAGTCTCCGTCCGAGGGGGCTGGCCTTCCGCCGCATGGTCATGGTGCGCTATCCCTCATCGCGTCGGCGCGGTATCGGCCCCCGGCTCCGCCGGCCCGTCCCGCCGTCGGAGTACGATTGCCCGGTCGATAATTTGTCATGGTTCCAATTATAGGACATCCCCGGCCGGTATCAACGGAAATGCTTGTCCAGACACAAAATGGTGATACTGAAGGGAGTGGATAATACGGAGAAATGAGGAGGATTGGCGTAGGAGGGAAAACGGGATACAAGGACAGATAGCGGGGGAACGGCATGAAAACAGGAACGGCATTGATATCCGTATTGTTGGCGGTAGGCGCGACGGTTTTCGCTCAAACGAATACCGATGAACCGGCGGGGTTCGAATTCATCGTCGGTCCTCGGATCGGACTCGGCTACATCTTCATCGACCGCGAGGAATTTTCGGAGAACATCAACCAACATTACGATACCCTGCACGAATATGACTATATTCCTCTGAACACGAGTTTCGGCGTATCGTTCGAGCAGCGGATTCTCCTCGGCGAAACGCGGAGCCATTTCGCGTTCCAGGAATTGCTCTCCATCAACGGCCTGGAACAGGCCCTGGCGTTGCCGGTATGCGCCGCCCTCATCGGCTACCGTGATAGCGGCGGCTTCGAGGCGGGCATCGGGCCCTTGGTATCGATAAGCGGCATACAGATCGCGATAGCGGTGGGTTGGACGATACGGCATAAAGGCATCAACATCCCGATCGACCTGAGCTATACGATTCCGAACGCGCGCGCCGCGTCCTCGGTGGCGCTCACGACCGGGTTCAATTTCGTCACGAAGCGAAAGCGGGTGGCGACGAGCTAGAGGCCGATGTGCGCTCTACTGCCGGTAACCGGTAAAAGATCGCCGTCGATCGTGACTCGGTCGTCGCGCCCTTGCCCCCGAGCAACCTGGGCCGCGTCAAACGCGGCATGCGCACGTATGACGCGGGCATCCAAAGCGCCATCGATGTTTACAATGCGAACGGCAGTACGTACAGCCTCGACGCGCTGAAGCGGACAAAAGCTGGGCCGGAAGGATAGCCCGTACCGGTTGTCCACAATCGGCTTCAGCGGCGCGTTGGACTACGCCGTCCCGTACGAGAGCGATTGCGTCGTGCAACGTTAGGCTCGGCTTAGAATTAAATCGCTTTCTTTTGTGGTGTTCGCGCGCTATACTGCCGGAATGCCGCCTCAGCATACGCAAAACGGGAAACGCTCATTCCAGGCCATGGCGCCGCTCATCGCGGCGACGGCGCTCTGTTCCATCGTCGCCGCGGCCTTCCAGCTTCTTCCGGACGCTCGCGTGCCGGCCCTCCTCGTATCCGCGGTCGCGGCGGCGCTCAGCTGCGTCGCCTTCGCCTATTACCTGGGAGCCCTGGCCGCTCCGCTGCGCCGGCTCGAGGAGGGGCTCCAGGCCTTTTCCGAGCTGACGCTCGAACCCTTGGGGCGGGCCCTCTCGGAGCTCTCCCGCGGCAACCTGGCCGCGCGGCCGGAGATGGAGGAGACCGCGGCGCCGGACATCGGCGGAGGCGAACTCGCGGCCGCGGCCGCGGCGCTCGGCCGCATCAAGCGGCAAACCCGGGATCTCGTGGTCGATTTCCAGGCGGTCACCGCCGTTCCCTGCCGACGCGCGTTTTACGTGGGCGCGGAAAGCTACCGCGAAGGCGAGCGATGCGCCCAGGCGATGGCCGAAGCCCTCGGCCGCGAGGGCGAGGTGGCCGTCCTCATGGGAGGCCGCGCTTCGGTAGCCCAGGCCTTGCGGCTCAAGGGCTTCCGGGCCACCCTCTCCGCCATCTCTTCCCGGTTCAAGATCGTCGAGGTGCGGGAAGAAGGCGAAGACGGTCCGCGATGCCGCGCCGAAGCGCGCGCGCTCCTGGACCGGTACCCCGCGCTGCGCGGCATCTACGTGGCCGAAGGCTCCACCCCCTCGTTCGCGGCGGAAGCGATCGAGGCCAAAGGAAAGGCGGGGAAGGTCGCGCTCGTCTGCCACGACCTCACCGAGGCCACCATGGCCAAGCTGACCCGGGGCACGATCACGGCCACCGTGTCCCAGAACCCCTACGCCCAGGGCCATGACGCGGCGGTGCGGATGCACAACCTCCTCGTCACGGGAACGGCGCCGGAGTCCGAGCGCTTCCTGACCCGCCTCGACTCCATCACGAAGACGAACCACGCCGAGCACTGGGACGGGGAACGGGGGAGCCTCCTTTCCGAGGAGAGCCGCAAGGCCCTGGCCCGTCCCGTCCCGAACGCGTCCGGAATACCCGTCACGATCGCGCTCCTCCTCCCGGGCGAGGACGGCTTCTGGAAGCCGGTCGCCCAGGGCGCCCGCGACGCGGCGGCGGAATTGGCGCCCCTGGGGACGAAGCTCATCGTCAGCTGCCCCGAGGCGTTCCGGCCCGGCAATCAGGAAGTCTCCGCGATCCTCGCGGCCATCGACGAAGTCTTGAAGGCGGGCCCCCGGGGACTCTGCCTGCCGCTCCGCCTCTCCGGCCTCGTGCCCTACCTCAACGAGAAGATCGACGCCGGGCTCGCGGTGGCGACCTTCAACTCCGAGCCGCTCGGGATCAGGGGGATGGTGGCCTCCATGGCCTTCCACGCCAAGGCCTTGGAGAAGGCCAGCGCCGAACTCTCCGTGGGCGCCGCCCGTACGCGCGACGGGATGGACCGCATCCGCGGCGCGATCGGGACCGTGGTGGCGGGGGTGAAGGAACAGTCCTCCCAGCTGTCCCGGACCGGCGACGACCTCGCCGACTTCGATCGGCAGCTCGTGTCGATAGTCGCGGGCGCGGGCGAGACGGCGACGGCCGCCGAGACGAGCCGGCGGTTGGCGGCGGAGGGAGAGGCGACGGTGCGGGCGGGTCGGGAATCCATGGAACGCGTCTCCCGCTCGTCGGAGGCGGTGGCCCGGAGCGTGCGCACCCTGAGCGACGACGCTAACCATATCGGCACCATCATCGGGGCCATCGAAGAGATCGTGGCCCAGACCAATATCCTCGCGATCAACGCGGCGATAGAGGCTTCCCGCGCCGGCGTCCAGGGGCGGGGCTTCTCCGTCCTGGCCTCCGAGATCCGCAAGTTGGCGGAGAAGTCGAGCGAATCCATCGCCCAGATCCGGGGCCTCGTCTCGGAGCTCGCCGAGAGCGTGGCCCAGGTGAACGCCTCCATCGCCGAGAGCGGCCTGGAGATCGCGGCGGGCGAGGACAACTCGAAAAAATCCGAGGAATCGCTCAAGGGTATCCTGGCCGCCTCGCTGGAGAACGAGGCCAAGGTGCGCTCCATCACCGCCGCCGCCCTCCGCATGCGCGACGCCTCGACGGGTTTCAAGGAGGCCATGGCGGCCCTCGCCTCGGTGGCCAAGACGAACGACGCGAGCGCGGACGCCATCTCCGGCAACGTGGACGGCCTCTCCGCGAGCGTCACCGGCTTGAGCGCGCTCGCGAACGCCTTGGACCTCATGGCGCGCGCGCAGGAAAACTCGATCTCGGCCTTCAGGTTGGAGGACGGGGAGGAGTGAGGCCTCCGTGGTGTATTTCTTACCATAATGATAAGGTATATTGACCGTCGAACATTCTTAGAGGTACCTTAGTCGCATGATAGCGACCGCGGACTTGTCGGCGAGCCAGGAAGAGTACGTTTCCGCGATCTGGGCCATCGCGCGGGACAAGAAGGCCGCCCGCGCCATCGACATCGGTCGGAGGTTGGGCGTGAAAGGTCCCTCGGTGACCAGCGCGCTCAAGAGCCTCGCGGAAAAGGGCCTCGTGAACTACGCTCCCTACGATCTCGTCACGCTGACGGCCCTCGGCGAGCGCATCGCGGAGGACATCGAGCGCCGCAGGAAGATCCTGCGGACCTTCCTGGAGAAGGTCTTGGCCATCCAGAGTTCGCTCGTGGACGAGAACGCGCGGCAGATCGAGCATGCCATGTCGCCGGCGGTGCTCAACCGCCTGACCAAGTTCCTGGAATACTACGAGACCTGCCCCGGAGAGAAAGTCCGCTGGATGGACGAGCTCGGCTACTTCTGCGAGAAGGGGCGGCCCGAGTGCGTCACCTGCGTCCGGACGCGACGCTAATCCAAGGCCACCCCGGGTTCCCGCACCTCCACCTCGACGAGTTCCCCCGGAGCGAAGTTCCGCGCGTACTCCATATGGGATAGGTAGATCCGCTCGCCGCAACGGAAGCGGTACGTGGAATCGTGGCCCTTGAATTCGCGCGAGACCACCTCGGCGACGAGGGCCGGCGCGGCGCCCGCCGCGGTGGAGCGGGGCCGTAGCGCCACGTGCTCCGGCCTGAGGCTCAGGAGCACGTCGCCCCGCCGCGCGGGGACGATCGGAATCCTGCCGAGCTCGGTCTCCGCCGTGTCGCCCGAGGCCCGGCCGCGGATCAGGTTGGCCTTCCCGAGGAAGCCGGCCACGAAGGACGTGCGGGGCCTGAAGTAGACCTCCTCGGGTTTCCCCTCTTGTTCTATCCGTCCCCCGTTCATCACCGCGAGGCGGTCGCAGAAGCTCAAAGCCTCCTCCTGGTCGTGGGTGACCAGGATGGCGTTGACGCCGGCCGCCTTCAGGGTAGCGCGGATTTCCCGCCGCGTGGCGTCGCGGAGGGCCGCGTCCAGATTGGAAAAGGGCTCGTCCATGAGGAGGATCGCCGGCTCGGCGGCCAGGGCGCGGGCGATCGCGACGCGCTGCTGCTGTCCGCCCGAAAGTTCGTGGGGATAGCGGTCGCCCAGGGTCGACAGTCCGAAGGTAGCCATGAGCTCCCCGATCCTCCTTTCGCGCCCCGCCGACGGCCGTCCCTTGAGGGCGAAGCGGATGTTTTTGCGAACGGTCAGGTGGGGGAAGAGGGCGTAGTCCTGGAATATCATCCCCATGGACCTCCGTTCGGGCTCCAAGGCCGAGATATCCCGGCCTCGCAGGAGTACGCTGCCGGCGTCGGCGCTCTCGAACCCCGCGATGACGCGCAGCGTGGTCGTCTTTCCGCAGCCCGAGGGGCCGAGGAGGCCGAAGATTTCCCCCGGTTCGACCCGGAACCGCACGCGATCCAAGGTCGGCGCATCCCCCGCGGGGAAGGTCTTCACGAGATCGATGACTTCAAGCAGGGGCATGGCGTCTTCCTTCGAGCCGGATCACGAGCGCCGCGCCGAGGCCCGCGCAGAGGACGATCCCCGCGGCGAAGGGCGCGGCTTCCGCGTACTGGCCCTCGTTGGTTCGGCTGAATACCGCCGCCGCGAGGGTCGTGTATCCCGTCGGGGCGAGCAGGAGCGTCAGGGGGAGTTCTTTCATCGCCATGACGAAGACGATGACGAACGACGAGGCGATGCCCCGGGAGAGGGCGGGAACGAGGGCGAAGAGGACCGCCTGGAGACCGGAATACCCGAGGGATCGGGCGGCTTCCTCTATCCTGCGGGGCGCGTGGGCCAGGGCGGACCGGATCGGCCCGAGGGCGAGGGCCTGAAAGTGGATGCCGTAGGCCGCGACGAGCAGGCCGAAACTCTGGTACAGGGCCGGAGCTCCGCGGAGGCTGAAGAAGACCAGTCCGAGCGCCAACGCGATCGGGGGGATGCCGTAGCCGAGGGCTGCGGTCCGCTCGAGGCCGGCGCTGAGCCGGGACGGGTAACGGTCGGCCAAGTACACCGTGGGGAGCGCGGTCGCCGCGGCGACGGCGGCCGCGGGTACGGCCGCCATGAGCGATCGGCCGAAGCTCGCGGCCGCCGATCCGAGCGGCTCGGCCCGGCCGGCTTGGAGCGTCCAGTAGGCCAGCGTCCCGAGGGGAAAACCGACCGCGGCCAGGACCGCGAGGCCGACGAAGAGGAGGGCGGGATACTTCCACGCGCCCAAGGGATAGGCGCGGGCGCGGCCTCTCTGCCCGGACCGGGGCCGCGATATGGTCCGCCTGAGCAGGCGCGCTTCCGATATGAGCAGGGCCGTCGCGAGGGCGACGAGCGCGAGGGAGAGCGCCGCCGCGTAGACGCGATCGAAGGCCGCGGCGTACTGGGTATACACCGCGAACGAGAACGTCGGGTACCGCATCAAGGCCACGACGCCGAAATCGCCGACGGCGTAGAGCGCGACGACCGCGGCGCCGGAGAAGAAGGCGGGGCCCAGCTGGGGGAGAATCACCCGGAGGAAGACGGCGCCCCGCGCGTAGCCGAAGGAGGCCGCCGCCTCCTCGAGGCCGCGGTCCATGGACGAAAGGGCGGTCCTGAGATTCAGGTACAGGTACGGGAAGGTGTAGAGGCTCAAGGCTATGCCGGAGCCCCACAATCCCGAGGGGCGGGGGATCGGCAACCCGAACAGCCGGGCCGCGAGGCCGTAGTCTCCGCCGACGCTGAGGAGGGCGTAGGCCATGACGTACCCGGGAACCGTGAGGGGGAGCACCGCGAGGAGGACGATGCACGGCCGGAGGGGAATATCCGTCCGCTCGGTGATCCACGCGAGGGGAAGGGCGACCGCGGACGACAGGGCTACGGCGACCAGGGCGAGGAGGACGGTGTTGGCCAGGAGCTCCGCGTTCCTCGGCCGCAACGCCAGGCCGAGGAGGGCGGGGCCCCGGGCCTCCGACGCCCGGATTCCCAGGTAGAAGAGCGGCAAGCAAAGGACGAGGGCCGCGAGGCAAGGGAGAATCCAGAGGAGCGTCGGGGCCGAACGGATCGGGCCGAGCCGCTTCGGCCGTACTCCCGGGGGGCGGTGCGGCACGCTAGAGGGCCCCCGCGCTCCGCATGAGTTCCAGCGTCCGGCTAAGATCGGCGATGCTGCCTATACCGATCTTGGGCGCCGCTGCGACGACCTCCGCCATGGAAGCGAGGCGGGGATCGGGCGGCACCTCGTCCACGACCGGGTATTCGTAAATCACGTTCGTGAAGTAGGCCTGGGCTTCCCTGCCGAGGAGGAATTCCAGGAATTTGCGCGCCCCTTCCGGGTTCTTGGCGGTTGCGAGGATGCCCGCCCCGGCCACGTTCACGAGATTCCCGATGTCGCCCGGCGCGAAGAACCGTTGGGCCACGGGATAGCCGGGATCGGCGGCGAGATAGCGCAGGAGGTAATAGTTGTTGGGGATGGCGTAATCGATCTCGCCCGCCGCGATCGCTTCGATGAGCGCGGTGTTGTTGCCGTAGGCCTTGGTTCCGTTCGCGACCATGGCGCGCAGCCAAGCGGCGGTATGGTCATCGCCGTTCACGACCCGCATCGCGGTGATCTGGGCTTGGAGGGACGCGTTGGCGGGCGCCCAACCCACCCGGCCGCGGTACGCGGGCAGCGCCAAGTCGTAGATGCTCCCGGGCATGTTCCGGTCCGTTACGCGGAGCGGCGAATAGGCCAAGACGCGGGCGCGGCCGCTGAGGGCGACCCACGCGTCGTTCGTTCCTCGGTACAGGGGGGGCACGTTCCGCAGCAGCGCGGCCGGCAGGGGGGCGAAGAACCCTCCGCTTTCGAGCGAGCCGAGCGCGCCTCCGTCCTGGGCCCAGAATAGGTCGGCGGGGCTCGCGGCGCCCTCCTCGGCTATGAGCACCGCCAACTCGCTCGTGCCTCCGTAGCGGACCCGTACCTCGATCCCGGTCCGTGCGCGGAATTCCTCCACGAGCGGAGCGACCAGGGACTCTCCCCGGCCCGAGTACACGATGACCTTCGGCCGATCGGGTTCCCGACCGCCGTTCGCGAAAGCCGTCGGAGAGAAGGAGCATATCGTAATCAGGCTCAGCGCCCGCAAGGCAAGACCGCGCATGTCGACTCCCGAAGCGTCGGATTGGATTAAGGGCGGCGTGCCGCCCGATGCGTTGGTCTTATTCTTACTAATTTGATAAGATTTGTGCAAGCGAAATTTATTAGGCATGACAAAGTTATTGCCCGCGTACGCCGCGGGGAACGATTCATCGCGCCCGAAGTCCGTGTCCGTGCGCGGAGGCGGCCGCGCCTAGGTCCGGATCGGCAGGAGGGGCCTTCGGGGGGCCGGCGTTCCGCGCGGCTTCCGCTTGCGGTAATCGCTCGGCGTCAGGCCCGTCTGGGCGAGGAAGTGTTCGTTGAAGCTCGCCTTCGAATTGAATCCCACCTCGAAGGCGATCTCGATGACGGAAGCGTCGGGGCGTTCGAGGAGGAGCCGTTCGGCCTCGCGTACGCGGAAATTGTTCAGGTAGCGCCGGAAATTCATACGGAGGCGCTCGTTCAGGATCTCGGAGAGCTGCTGCGGCGTCACCATCAGTTGGGCGCTCAAGGTTACGAGCGAGAGCTCCATATCCTTGAAGATCTTCTCCGTCGACATGAGGTAGGCGAGCCGATCGAGCAACACGTCCGTGTTGAGCCCGCGGAGCAGGGTGTTCTTGTACCGTATGAGCTTGGCTTTACGGATGACCTTTTGGGCGTATTCCGGGTAGCGGAAGCTGTAGAACGAGTACAGGATGAACGTGACGGACGACAGCAGCTTCGCCAGATGCAGGAGGTCCCGGTCGCGCATGAGGTGGGCGACCATCATCAGGACGATGTCGAGGATGAACATCGCGACGTACATGAGGAGGAACCGCAGCTCCTTGGTCGTCTCCAGGTTCTTATCGCGGAAAAAGGTCACGCCCGAGATGATGATCCGGAACAGGAAGTACAGGATGTAGACGTTGGAGAGGAGTCCGAGGAGATGGATCACGAGGAAGGTCGGGTGGGCCCGGAAATCGATCGGCGCCGCGTTCCCCGCGGCCTGCGCGATCAAGGAAGCGTACCGGAAGTTGTTCGCGAGGATGATCGGGAACGAGACGGCCGCGGGAAGGAAATGCCTGGCATCGAAGGCCGCCGGCTTCCGCTGGAGCTCGGTGATCTGGGAGAAGCCGTAGTACAGCAGCGGGGCGAATACGTAGCAGAGCGGGATCTGCATGTTGTACAGCGGATAGGCGCGATAGATGTAGCCGGTCCGTTCGGCCCACGCGTACAGCACGATGAACCCGGAGGAGGAATACATGGCGGCGAAATAGTAATTGATCGTATTCTTGGCGGGCTGGATGAGCCACACGAGCGCCATGAGAACCATATACAGGCCGCCGCCGAACAAGAGATAGCTCATAGCGAGACCCCGTTTTCTGAATTCGACCGACATGCCCCGCTCTGGTCGGCGAGGCCCCATGGCGGAAGTATACCGGGTTTCCGGCGTCGCCGCTAATCGTTCCAGGATTTTTCGCGCGTCGATGGGGAGGGGCGCCGGAAAAGGTTACGGCGAATCCGCCGCGCTTCCCCGGATGTAGGCCGACAGCGTCTCCACGAGCAAGCCGTCGAGCGCGGCGTCGATGCCCCGGTACGCGCCGTCAGCGGCGAGCGCTTTCCGTACCGCGGCCGGGAGTTCCTGGACGGCCGTAACGCCGATGATGACGCCGTAGAGGCCGAGCAGGAAGCCGAGGCGCTTTTCCTGCCGGAGCGGGGGAAGGGCGGGGCCGAGTTCCGCGCCGAGGCGCGCGAGCGCGTCCAGGACCCGTCGCTTGAACCGGAGCGCGTCTTCCAAGGCGACGTTCCGTTCCAGGATGGCGTGGGAGAGCGCGGCGAGGCGGAGCATGGCGCGCCGGCCCGCGAGCGTGCCGGCTATCGTGCGGGCCATGGTCTCCGCATCCGGTTCGGCCCCGAACGCGGAGAAGCTCCGCTTCAGGGCGACGAACCATTCCTCGAAGGCGCGGAGCGCGAGTTCCAGGAAGACGGCTTCCTTGGAGCTGAAGTACACGAAGACGGTTCCCTTGGATACGGCGGCCTCGGCGGCGATGCGGGCTACGCTGATCGCCTCGAACTCCGCGCTCTCGTGGAGACGGCCGGCGGCGGCCAGGATCGCCTCGCGCCGTTCGTTCTTCAGCGCGTCCGTCGTCGCCCTCATGCGGCTCTCATCATCGACTTCGCGATCTTGACGATGATGCCGCGCGGGCTGAAGCGGCCGGAGAATACCATGAGCTTGTAGCCGAGTCCGGTGACCACGACCCGCTCGCCCCGGATGAAGCCGCGGTACCCCGCTTCGGCGACGCCGCGGGCGTCCAGGGTCCGGCGACGGAACATGGGCGAGCTCTCGATGCCCGCGCGGGATGCGAAGCCGGTCCTGGTGGCGCCGGGGCAGAGCGCGGTGACCGTGACGCCGGTGCCCGCGAGCTCTTCGGCGACGGCCTCCGAGAAGGAGAGGACGTAGGCCTTGGTCGCGCAGTATCCGGCCGAGTACGGGGTCGGAAAGAAGGATCCGACCGAGGCGAGGTTGATGACGCCGCCCGATCCCCGGGCGACCATCCGCGGCAGGTACCGGCGCGCGAGCGCGGTGAGGGCCGCGACGTTGAGTTCCAGCATTTCGTGGTGGGCCCGCGGGTCGGCGTCCAGGAAGGCGCCGCCGACGCTGAACCCCGCGTTGTTGACGAGCACGTCGACCTCGATCCCGAGCTCCTCCGTCCTCGTGAACAGGGCGTCCGCCGCGCCGGGCGCCGCGAGGTCGATGGGTATCGCGGTCGCCTTCACGCCGTGGGACCGCTCCAGTTCTTGGGCGAGGTCCGCGAGGGGCCCCTCGTGCCGCGCGGCGAGGATCAGGTCGTAGCCTTCCCGGCCGAAGATCCGCGCGAATTCCTTGCCGATGCCGCTCGATGCGCCGGTCACGAGCGCCGTCTTCCTGCCGCCGACTGTATGGTCCGCCATGCCGTCCTCCCGAAAGGTCGATTCATATTGACCGATGGTCAATATGAATGTAATGACCGGCGGTCAACGAGTCAAGCGGGAATCGGTGAACTCGTTCGGCTTCGGCGCGCGCAGGCGCCGCGAACTCCCGGCGAGGGAGCTATTCCAGATAATCCACCGCGATCCCCGACATGGTGAACCGCGAAGAGAACACGAAGCCGAAAAACGCCGTCACCTTGGCGTCGATGATGACGTTGACGACATCGTCGCATGCCGGGTATTGCTTCTTGGCCGCCTCGAGCAACTTCATATAACCGCTGCTCGTTTGCGAGGATTCCACCGTGGTCCTGCCGAGGATCTTGTACTGGCGTTCGTCGGGAAACGACAGGTCGGAGGAATGCGGGGCGGAGTACGTCTGGCAGGAACCGAGGCCCAGGGCGCAGAGGGCTGCGGCCGCGAGGAATGCGCGTGCTTTTTTCATGGCTACTTCCTTCAATAAGATTTAGGTTTTCGATGCGTCGGTAGACGCCAGTGTACCGGTGCCGCGGTTCGCCCGGCAAGTCGCCAGGCGCGGTTCCGGGCCTGACGGCCGCGCGTCCGCGGCGCGGCGGAATCGGCGCTCGAGGCGGTTCAAGTCCCATCGCCGCACAAAAAAAGGACCGCGCCCGAAGGACGCGCTCTATAGCGTATACCGGCGATGGGACTTCCTTCCAGTCGTCCGCTTCCTGCGGACTCCTTCCAGGTCGCCTTCGCGCCTTTCGGCACATACGTCGCTTCGCGCCGTTTGTCGTGAAGAAGCGGTTGGACTGCGCGCTACCGCGCGCGGCGCCATCCATGCGCCTCACCCTCGCTACGATGCGTCCTACGGACGCATCCGAATGGAAGTGATCTAGGCGCCGCGCGTCCGCGGCGCGGCGGAATCGGGACAGGGCTCGGTTCAAGTCCCATCGCCGCACAAAAAAAGGAGCGCGTCCGAAGGACGCGCTCTATACGGTATACCGGCGATGGGACTTCCTTCCAGTCGTCCGCCTCCTGCGGACTCCTTCCAGGTCGCCTTCGCGCCTTT
>JAEXTK010000116.1 GCA_023406985.1 Spirochaetota bacterium
GACCCGAGGTCTTCCCTTGCGGGATGTTCCCTCCCAGCGCAGGGCCAACCGGTCGCCGGCTCCCAAATCCCGTCGGACCTAGGATACTCCGCTTCGAGCCGCATGCAACAATCATAAAGTCTGTGACATGACCTGCGCGCGGTTCCCGGTAGTCGAGAGGTGGGCTACCTGAGCCCGAGGTAGAGGCCCCCGACGAGGGCGAGTACGATGAGGAAGATGCGGTAGGGTTTCTCCGGTATGAGGCGCACGATGCGGACGCCGACGAGGGTGGCAGCGACGGCGATCGGGGCGACGGCGAGGTCGGCCAGGAGGGTGCCGGCGGTGATGGTGCGCCAGGAAAGGATATGGAAGGGGACCTTCGTAAGGTTGATGATGCAGAAGAACCAGACGGAGGTGCCGAGGATGCCGCTCTTGGCGAGGCCCGAGGAGAGGAGATAGAGGCCCATGACCGGACCGGCGGCGTTGCCGACCATGGAGGCGAAGCCGGCGAGGAGGCCGAGGGGGGCCGCGGCAGCCCAATTCTCGCTCAGGGTGAACCTGCCGCCGCGGAGTTCGCGGACGGCCATGAGGGCGGCGCTGAGGAGGATGAGGGCCGCCATGACCAGACGGAACGCGCGGTCGGGGATGGCGCCGCCCACGAGGACGCCGAGCAGGATGCCGGCGAGGGCCCAGGGAAGGGTCCTGAGGAGGTGGGCGACGCTCGCGGATTTTCGGTAGCTCCAGACCGCGACGAGGTCGGCGACGATGAGGACGCCGAGGAGGAGGCCGGAGGACGCCTTGGCGCCGAAGAGGGCGGCGAGCAGGGGCACGGCAATGAGGGCGCCGCCGTCGAGGCCCGCCTTGGCGAATCCGATGAGTACGGCGGAAAAGGCGAGGGCGGCCCAGCGGAGCGCGTCCATCGATGCGATGAAGTCCATGCGGCCAGCCTACCGCTCCCGGGGCGGCGGGGCAAGGGTTCATCGATTTCAAATACGAATGATTCTTCTCCGTCGCGGCGACATGCGAACGCTCGATATCCGCATCGAGAGCCGGGTTCCGGCGCGCGTCATCGCCGTGTCGATGGTCATCCCGCATCCTACCCGATCATGGCGGCCCGGGCCCGCCTTGGCGCGGGCGCCCGCTTCGTGCCACAATCCCGCCCATGCAGCCCATCGCCGGCCTCACCGCAGCCCAAGCCCGCCGCGTACGCTACGTCCTCATGGACATCGACGACACCCTCACCCGCGAGGGGAAGCTCCTCGCTTCCTCGTTCAGCGCGCTCTGGAGGCTCAAGGGGGCGGGGCTCGTCGTGATCCCGGTCACCGGGCGTCCGGCCGGTTGGTGCGACCTCATCGCCCGCGAATGGCCGGTGGACGGCGTCGTGGGGGAGAACGGGGCGCTCGCCTTCTGGGAGGAGCGCGGCGGCCGCCTGCCCGCCCTCAAGCAGGCCTTTCACCCCGCCGCGGTCCGGAACGACCACCCGGTCCTCGCCCGCGTGCGCGAACGGGCCGTGGCCGAAGTATCCGGCCTCCGCGTGGCGAAGGACCAGTTCGCCCGCCTCTTCGACCTCGCCCTGGACTTCGCCGAGGAGGATCCCGTCCTCCCGCTGTCCGATGCGCAGCGCGTGAAGGCGATCGCCGAGGAGGAGGGCGCGGTCGCCAAGGTTTCGTCCATCCACGTGAACGTCTGGATGGGCGCCTACGACAAGCTCTCCATGGCGGAACGGTTCCTCTCCGAGCGCTTCGGCTGGGACAGCCGCACGGAGCTGGACCGCGTCGTTTTCGTGGGCGATTCGCCCAACGACGAGCCCATGTTCGCGCGCTTTCCGCTCGCCTGCGCGGTAGCCAACATCCGGCGCTACTCGGGCCTCATAGGGACGCTCCCCGCCTTCGTCGCCGAGGCCGAGTGCGGGGAAGGGTTCGCGGAGATCGCGGAGGCCCTGCTCACAGCCACTTCCGCCTCTTGAAGAAGACGATCATGCCGAGGGCGATCGTGCCCATGGCGGCCCAGGTCAGCGGATAGCCCCAAGGGTGTTCCAGCTCCGGCATGTAGCGGAAGTTCATGCCGTAGACGCCGACGATGAAGGTCAGCGGGATGAAGATCGTGGAAATGATGGTGAGGACCTTCATCACCTCGTTCATGCGGTTGGACACGGACGAGAGGTTCACCTCCAAGACGCCGGCCATGATTTCCCGATAGCTTTCCAGGGTTTCCGCGGCTTGGATCACGTTGTCGTGGAGGTCCTTGAGGAAGGGCTCGAGCTCTTCGGAGATCAGGGACGAGTCCAAGCGGAGCAGCGCGGCCACGTTCTCGCGGAGCGGCCAGACCGCGCGCCGCATGCGCACGATCTCCTGCTTGACCGCCTGCACCTCCCGCATGAAGGTCTGGCCCGATTCCTCGGTGGCCCGCATCTCGAAATCTTCCAGCTCTGTCCTCAGGTGGTCCAGGACGAGGAAGTAGGAGTCCACGATGGAGTCCACGATGCCGTAGGCCAGGTAGTCCGGCCCCATCTTGCGGATGCGGCCGAGGTTCGCGTCGATCCTCCTGCGGATCGGGTCGAAGGAGTCGCCGGCCTGCTCCTGGAAGGTGATGACGGTGTCGCGGGTCAGGACGATGCTGATCTGCTCGTATTCGGGACCGCCGACGCCCCAGTTCTCTCCCTCGAAGGTCTCCTTCCAGGTGATGGCCTTGAGGGTGATGAAGAGGTAGTCGTCGAACTCTTCCACTTTCGGCCGATGCTCGGTGTTGAGGATGTCTTCCACGGTCAGCGGGTGGACCTTGTAGGCCTCGGCGATGCGCGCGACGGCGGTGGAGTCCTTGAGGCCGTTGACGTTGATCCAGTTGATGCCGCCGGGGTTCCGATAGGTGAGGAGCTCGTCCACGGTCAGGGCCGACTTGGTCCAACAGCCTATGGGATCGTAGCCGATCACGGAAAGCACCATGTCGGTGGGCTTCCGATCGCCGACGTATACGGGACTCCCCGGGGGCTGGCCGAGGTCCGGCCGTTCCACGCGGGGGAGCGGTCGGCGCGTCTTGTGCCGCTTCTTCATGATTCAACGATACGCCGGGGTTATCCGTTCAGCAAGAGGAAGGGGGATCGAAAGGTTGACCCGGACCTGATTCGAACAGGCGACCTGCTGCTTAGGAGGCAGCCGCTCTATCCAGCTGAGCTACCGGGTCGGTCGGCGCGGTTCGCACCGTGCCGAACATTTATAGGACAAATAAGCAGATATGTCAATTTAGGCAAAGAGGCGGGCCGCGCTTGTGGAAAAGAGGGGCAGAGTCGATACTTATCCCGATGGATCTTCCCCTCATGCTCGATAAGCGCACTCTCGCGGCAGTCTTCTGCGGCGGGAGTTTCACGCTTGCCCTCTTCCTCCTCGTACTCCGCGCGGCCTCCCCGCGGTACAAAGGACTGTTCCGGTGGGCGCTCGGGGACGCCACGATGGGCCTCGGCTTCGCCTTCCTTTTCGGCACTCATCACGATCCCTTGCGCGGCATCGTGCTCGCGAATACGCTGATCGTCCTCGGGCTCTCCTTCGTGGGGAACGGGACCTGGCGCTTCTTGGAGAAGTCGCGGCGATGGACGCCGGCCGCCTTCCTTCCGCCGCTGCTCATCGCCCCGGTATTGTTCCACTTCTCCGTCACCGCGCCCTCCGCGTATGCCCGTATCATCACCGTGTCCCTCTTCCTGGCGGCCCAATTCGCGGCTTCGGCCGCCGTCCTCCTCATCCGGTTCCCGTATGAGCGCAAGGGCGCGGCACGGTTCACCGCGGGATCCTATCTCGCCCTCACCGCCTTCTTCCTCGTCCGCATCCCGCTGTCGCGGAACGAGACGGTTCCGCTGGTCGATTCGGACACCCTGCTGCAGGCCTCCACCGTCTTCATCATGGCCCTGGGCTGCGTCGGCTGGACCTTCGGCCTCATGCTCATGGCCGCGACGCGCCTGGCGGAGGAGATCGCCGGCCACGAACGGGCGGCGATCCAGCGCGAGCACGACCTCCGGCTCAAGACCATCATCGACATCCTGCCCCAGAGCATCGTGCTCAAGGACGCGGAGCACCGCTACCTGGCCTGCAACGCCGCGTTCGCCCGGAGCCTGGGAAAGTCGCAGGAGGAGCTCATCGGGACCAGCGACGCGGACCACCGTCCCGAGGACGCGGCCCGCACCAGGGCCGCGGAGCTCGCCGTCATGAAGACGGGCGAAAGTTGGGAATCCTTCGAGCGGACGGAAGCGGGCGGCAAGGAACGCTGGGTGGACACGATCCGGACGGCCGTCCGGGGCGCGGAGGGCGAAGTCCAGGGCGTGCTCACGGTCTTCCGCGACGTCACCGACCGCGTGCTGTCGGAGCGGGCGCTCCAGGATAGCGAACGGCGATACCGCGACCTCAGCGCCGAGCTGGAACGCCGGGTGGAGCGGCGCACCGCGGAACTCCGCGAGGCGCGGCGCGACATCGACCTGTTCTTCGATCTGACTCTGGAGTACCTCTGCATCCTCGACTTCAAGGGGCGGTTCCTCAAGTTGAGCCCGGCATGGACGAAGCAACTCGGCTGGCGCGCCGAGGAGCTCGTGGGCCGGAAGCTGTTCGACTTCGTCCACCCGGATGACCTCAGGGCGACCCGGCGGCGCGGACTCGGCCTGCTGCGCGGGGACAAGATCACGGACTTCCAAGGCCGCCTCCGCAAGGCGGACGGGGGCTGGATCTGGCTCTCCTGGTCCGCGGTGGGCGTCCCGGATCGTTCGCTGGTGATCACGTCGGCCCACGACGTCACCGAGCGCAGGGAGACGGAGGAACGGCTCACCGCCGCGCGCGAGGAGGCCGAGCGGACGAGCCGGGCCAAGAGCCAATTCATCTCCACGATCAGCCATGAACTCAGGACGCCGCTCAACGCCGTGCTCGGCTACGGCAAGCTCCTGGAAGGCATCGTCCAGGACGAGCGCGGCCTCAATTACCTGCGCTCCATCGGCAGCGCGGGGCGCGCCCTCCTCTCGATCGTCAACGATCTCTTGGACCTGACCAAGGCGGAGTCGGGCCGCTTGGAGCTGACGCCCGCGCCCGCCGATCCGCGGCATATCCTGGACGAACTCGCGGAAATCTTCCGCTTCGGCGCCGAGGAGAAGGGTCTGGCCCTGGAATTCCGCGCCTCCGCCCGCGTGCCGCAGACCGTCCTCCTGGACGGGCCGCGCCTGCGCCAGGTCCTCATCAACCTGGTCGGCAACGCCGTCAAGTTCACCGATCAGGGATCGGTTACCGTCGCCATCGACGCCGCGGACGAGGAAGCCCGGACGCCGGGAGCGGATCCGCGCGCGACGCGGAAGGCGACGATCAAGATCGAGGTCGCGGATACCGGCATCGGCATCGAGGAAGGGTACCGCGCCCACCTCTTCGAATCCTTCAGCCAGCAGGACGCGGGGATCGCGCGGCAGTACGGCGGGACCGGCCTCGGCCTCGCCATCGCCAAGCGGCTCCTGGATCTCATGGGCGGCTCCATACGCTGCGAGGCGGGGGAGGAGCGGGGAACCCGTTTCCTCATCGAGATACCGCTGACGACCGTCGCGGGGACGGCGAGCGAGTACATCACCTTCGTCGGGGCGCCGATCCCGCGCGCGGCGGAGGCCGCCGCGCGGAAGGCGGACCGCGAGCGGAAGGCTAGTTTCCCGGCCGAGCGGCCAGCTCCTCCCAGCGCAGCGTCTTCTGCGCGATGAGCGCGTCGATCTCGGCGTAGCGGGCCGTCGCCGCGGCGTAGGCGGCGCCGTCCTTGGCCAGTTCGGCCGCGGGGTCCGCGAACCGCGCCTCCAGGTCGGCCTTCTCGGTTTCCAGCGCCTCGATCTCGCCGAGCAGGGAATCCAGCTCCTTCTTTTCCTTGAACGAAAGCTTGAGCGCGCTCCGGTCGGCCGCGGCCGCGGAGGGCCCGCCCGGCGCGGCCTGCCGCCGTTCCGACTCGGCCCGCCGGGCCGCGCGTTCGGCTACCGC
>JAEXTK010000119.1 GCA_023406985.1 Spirochaetota bacterium
GACCCGAGGTCTTCCCTTGCGGGATGTTCCCTCCCAGCGCAGGGCCAACCGGTCGCCGGCTCCCAAATCCCGTCGGACCTAGGATACTCCGCTTCGAGCCGCATGCAACAATCATAAAGTCTGCGACTAAACCTGCGGACGTTCCGCGTTCGCACGGAGAGGCGCTCCCCCATAACGCGCGCTATACTCATCCCATGGCGTACAAACGATCAGTCTACGCGAACGCGTCGGAGGACCGGCTCGAGAAACTCATCCAGGAGCGACTCACGCCGGGGGCGGACAAGGAAAAGATAGACCGGAGGATCTGGGACCTCTTCGGGGAGGAGTGGTGCGTCATGTTCACCGACCTCTCGGGCTTCTCGCGCGGGGTGGCCAAATTCGGCATCATCCATTTCCTGCAGACGATCCACGAATCGGAGCGGCTGCTCATTCCGCGCATCGAGGCGCACGACGGCATCCTGCTCAAGGAGGAGGGCGACAGCTTCCTGGTCATCTTCCGCAACGTGGACAAGGCGATCGCCTGTGCGGTGGACATGCAACGGACGCTGGAGGCCTACAACGCCGACAAGGCGGACGAGGAGAAGGTCCTCCTCTGCGTCGGGCTCGGCTACGGCAGGATGCTCCGCATCGGGGACGCGGACGTGTACGGGGCCGAGGTGAACGCGGCGAGCAAGCTCGGCGAGGACACGGCCAAGGCGCGCGAGATCCTGGTCACGGGCGCGGTCCGGGACCGGTCGCCCGACGCCTTCGATTACGAACGGATCGAAGCGGAGATTCCGGGCACGGCGGCGGCCTACCGCGTGCGGTATTGAGCGACGTGAGCGCGGAGGCCGCGTTCACTGGCCGTTGTCGGCGTAGGATTCGTGCCGGATCGTGAGCGCGGCGCCGGCCAGGAAGGTCGCGGCGACCGTCGCGTAGCTCATCCAGCCCAAATCGGGAATCTCCCCGGAGGCGCCTGAAGCGAGGCCGACGACGGACCAGGGTATATAGGGAGCCCAACCGGTACGGCCGAAGGTGGTCGCGATCACCAACGTGAAGACCGCGAAGCCGAACGGCGCGAAGTAACCGCGCGTCTTGACCGCCACCCAGGCGACGGGCATCGCACACCCGAGCGACATGAGGTACAGGAGCGCGAGCCGCGCCGCCGCCGACGCGAAAAGCGGGGCCGGAGCGGCTCCGAGGCCTATAGCGGCGCCGACGAGCCACGCGGCGGGAAGCAGGGCGAAGGTGAGGCTGCCGAACCATACCGCGACCACCGCGATTTTCGCGAGGACGAACCGGCTCCGCGGAATCGGGAGCGCCAGGAGGTTCTTCGCCGTGCCCTCGGCGTACTCCCGTCCGTAGACGTAGGTCGCGATCACGGCGCTCATGAGGAGGCCGCCGACGCCGCCGACCTCAACGGTGAAGCCGAGGAACGTCGCCCAATCGGCGCGCTGCCCGCCGAAGGCGAAGCGGGCCTTCTGTCCGATGAGGCCGAGCGACTCGGCCATTCCCGGGTTCTTGAGTATCCAAAGGAAGAAGCCGGACATGGCCGTCATGATCACGTAAACGCCGAGGCTCACCCAGGTGACCTTGCATCGCCGCAGTTTCAGGAATTCGGTCGCGACTACCCGCAGAAAGATCATTCTTCGCCTCCGGTCACCCGCATGAAATGTCGTTCCAAGTCCTCTTCCGCGGTAACGAGCCGCCGGAGGGCAAGGCCGCTCTCCACCAAGATTCGGGCTATCTCGGCCGGCGCGGCTCCGCGGTCGGCGACGCGCAGGGACCCATCGCTGGTCCGGGCCACGTTCACGTAGCCCAAGCCGTCCCTCAGGATCCGCTCGGCGCTGCCCGCGTCGTCCACATCCACTTCCACGGCGGCTCCTCCGGCGGCGCGCAGTTCCGCGATATCGAGCTCCTCGACGAGCCGGCCGGCGTGGATGATGCCCACGCGGTCCGCGAGGTGCTCCACCTCGTCCAAGAGGTGGCTCGACATGAAGACGGTGACGCCGCGCTCGTCGGCCAGGCGGCGGAGGAGGCTCCGGATCTCCACGATCCCCGCCGGATCGAGCCCGTTGACGGGTTCGTCCAGGATGAGGAGTTCGGGAGAATGGAGCAGGGCCCGCGCCAGCGAGAGCCGTTGTTTGTTGCCGAGCGAAAGGACGCCGGCGCGGCGGTCGAGATACTCCTTCAGGGCGAGCAGCTCCACGACTTCGTCCACGGCAGTCGCCGCGGAACGCGTAAGGCAGCTCTGGATACGGAGATTTTCGCGCACGGTGAGGTTCGGATACGCGGTCGCGGTCTCCACCGAATAGCCGATCCGCGCGAGGATGCCTTCCCGATCGTCCTCGATCGAGCGTCCGAAGATGGCGACGGTCCCCCCGCTCGGCCGCACGAGGCCGAGCAGCATGCGGATCGTGGTGGTCTTGCCGGCGCCGTTCCGCCCGAGGAAGCCGTAGATCTCCCCGGCGCGGACGTTCAGGTCCACCTTCCGCACCGCCTTGACGGGGCCGTATTCTTTCGCCAGTCCCCGCGTGAGAACCGCCATCGAAGCCGCAGGTGGCCGTGCCGCAGCGGGGACGGCCGCACCTCGTTCACTTTCCATGGTCTGCCTCCTCGCCCGCCTCTGCGGGCGCGAACCTAAGGGCGAGGGCTTCGGAAATGAGCCGCACCGCCGGTGCGTATTCGCCCGCCGGGAAATCCGCCCGCCGCATCGCGATGGAGAAGATCGCCGTGAAGACGCCCCTGAACGCTTCGGCCGCGTCGTTCCTGATCAGGCCGGCGTCGATCCATCGCTCGAGGGTCTCCCGGAGCACGTCGCTATCCGCGGCCTGATGGGCCGCGAGCCGCTCGCTCGGGAGACGATCGATGAGCGTCTGGATATCGGCGGAGCCGAGGCGTGCCAAGCCCGGTTCACGCTCCAAAAGGTCGAAGGCTCCGCGGAAAAAACGCTCCAAGCGCTCCCGCGCGTTTCCCGTCCCCTCGGCGACGCTCCGTATGAGCTCTCCGCGATACTCTGCCTCCCAGGCTTCGAAGACGGAGAGGATAAAGTCTTCCCGCGACGGGAAGAACGCGTAAAAACTCCCTTTGGAGATACCCGCTTCCCTCGCGACATCGTCTACGACGAGGCGGCGGACGCCCATCGCGTTGATGAGGCGCTTACCCGCCTCGAATAAGCGCGCTTTTGCCCGCGCGCGTTCTTCTTCGGAAAAAGCTCTCGGCATAAAACCTCTGTGACTGTTTTTAGTAAAACGGTCACAGAGAATATACCGAATCATTCCGTCCGAGGCAAGTAGGCTCCGGTGCGCGAACACCGCGCGGCCGCCTTTACAGGCAGGGCCTTCCCGGGCGATGCTCAATTTCATGACCTTCGCCCTGCAGCTCGCCTCCATCTTCTTTTCTTCCCTCGCGGTGGCGTTCTCCGGCGCGGTGATGCCGGGTCCGGTCTTCACCGCCGTCGTGAGCGAGAGCAGCCGCCGCGGGACGAGCGCGGGGCCGCTGTTCATGACGGGCCACGCGATCTTGGAGCTGGCCTTGGCCGTGGGGATCGCCCTGGGCCTCGGGCCCTTCCTAGCCCTGGAGCCGGTTTTCGTGGTCACGGCCCTCGCGGGCGGCGCCATCATGATCGCCATGGGCGCGTCCATGTTCGTCTCGCTCCCGAAGCTGGAGCTCGATCTCGCCGACAAGGGAAAGCGGTACGGCCGCGTCCTCCTTCAGGCGGCGGTCTTGAGTCTCTCCAACCCCTACTGGACGGTCTGGTGGGTGACGATCGGTCTGGGCTTCATGCGGAAATCGCTCCTCCTCGGCGCGGCGGGCGGCGCGGCCTTCTACCTAGGCCACATCGCGGGCGATTTCCTCTGGTATACCTTCGTTTCCTTCAGCGTCTCCAAGGGCCGGCGGTTCCTGACCGCGCGACGCTACCGCGTCTTGATCGGCCTCTGCGCGGGCCTCCTCTGCTTCTTCGGTATCGGCTTCATCCGTTCCGGCGTGGCGGCGATCGGCAGGCCCCTCGGCTCCTGAGGCTCCGGAACGCTAGGGCGTCGACCGGGCCAGACGCAGCCCGTAGATGCGCTCCGTCTCGACATCAGACCTGGCGTCGCGGATTTCGGTCGCGAGATAGCGCGAATCGAACCGGCAAGTCCCTCCGCGCGCGACACGGTATCTCTCGGCGTTGGTCCCGCCCCGGTAATCCGTCCGGTCGGCGGGCGGCAAGGGCGCGGCGTAGTCCCAGCAGAGCTCCGACACGTTGCCCGACATGTCGTAGAGGCCGAGGGCGTTCGGCTCCTTGAGCCCCACCTTTTGCGTATGCATGCCCGAATTGGCGGAAAACCATCCGACGCGTCCCGTGGCTTCGCGATTTAAGGCGTCCGCGGACGCGCCGCTCGCCCAGGAGGCGGGAAGGAACTCGCCCGATCCCGCGTAACGGGCGGCGAACTCCCACTCGGCTTCGGTCGGCAGGCGGTATCCGTCGGCATCCCAATCCGCGTACACGCTTTCATCCATCCAGGGGAACGACTTGATCGCGATCGTGAAGGCGGCATCGCGGTAATACACGGGGGTGAGGCCGAAGCGTTCGCTCGCGGCGTTGCGCCAGGCGACGGCGTTGCGCCAACTGACCTCGGTAACCGGCTCGTCGTCATCCCCGTAGCCGTCGCTTCCCGCGATCGTCGCATAGAAGAAGTAATCCCCTTTTTGCTCCGGGACGGCTACGGCGCGCCAGAGCGCGTAGGAGACTTCGTACCGGGCGAGGGAGAACGGCGAGACGGCATATTCGCCGTGCCGTTGCGGAACGTCCCGCCGGAGGCCGATACCGTCTGTGGCTGCGGAACGAGGCGGAAGGTGGCCGTCGTCGTCTCGGAGGCGGCGACGCCCGCTTGGAACGATCGCGCCTTGACGGTGACGGGGCCGACGAAGGCGAGCTCTCCGCCGCCGTGCCGGTGGTTTCGGTGGGCGGCGCCTGGTTGCCGTCCCCGACGGTGTAGCGGATCTCCGCGAGGGTATACCTGCATTCTATCCGTATGCGGTCGCCGGAGAGCAAGGCCGCGTACTCGTCGGGCTCGTACGCCTTCACGATCCCGTGGAGCCCGGTGAAAACGATTTCCAAGGAATAGGTGTCCGAGAGCAGCTCAAGGTCCTCGAGTCCCACGGACGGCTCGTACGGTTCCTCTTCGTAGAACGGACAGGAAAAGAAAAGCGCGGGCACGAGGAAGGCGGCAACGAAAGCCAAAACCACAAGACGTCGATGCGGCATCGCGCGCTTCGGTATCGATCCAGAATTTACCTTAGGTTTTTATTATCCAAGCATACCGCTCAGATGCCCGGTTTTCCGGCCCCGCTCGGGGCGTATCGTTCGTCCGAGTCCCCCATCGCGCACCGTATTCCCCCCGCATCCCCCAGTGGGGGTAGCGTAGGCCACCGCAGCCAACGGCGAGGAGGCCGTAGCGAGGGTGAGGCGCGATTCGATGAGCGCCGATCCGAAGGGAGCAGCTTTGGAGGGGGCGCGCCTCTCCCGGGTATGGCTGAACGAGCGCTGTCCAGGACGATCCAGCGCGGGGTGTGCG
>JAEXTK010000215.1 GCA_023406985.1 Spirochaetota bacterium
CACCCCGGCCCCGCGAGGACGCAATCCGGCGAAAAACGCTTGCCGGCTACGGGCTCATCCGCCGCGGCGACCATGACGCCGTACGAGGACGCGGCCAGGATATTCCGGATGTCCGCGTCCACGACGAGGCGGACGAGCCCGGCGCCGCCGGCCTGGGCTCCGGCTGCGGCGAGCGCCGCAGCGCCGACGGTTCCCGCGGCTCCCGCGCGGATCTCCACGACTCCGCGCTCGTGCTTGTAGGCGGTCGGGCTCACGGGAGGCAGAAGCCGAGCGGCTTCGGCCCAATCGATGAGGACGGCGCCGGTCCGCTCGAGCAGTTCGCGCGGAAAAATGCCCGAGACCGGCAGGATCGCGCCCGCGAGCGCGCGCGCGTCGGGAAGATAGAGCGCGGCCTTGCGCGGCTCGATCGCGAGCGTCAGATCGGCCCGGACGGCCGGCATCCCCTTTTTCCAGGCGTCGCCGATGCCCGAGGGCACGTCCACCGATACCACGAGCGGTCGTTTTTCCGCGCGATCCGACGCGTCCGGAGCTATGGCGCCGCACATCTCGGCAGCCGCGCCGCGGAGGGGCCCCTCGATCCCCGTACCGGACAGCCCATCGACGATGAGGTCGGCCTCCCGCACGGCCCGCGAGAGAGCCTCTTCGGCGCGGTCCCAGGTCACGACCGGAACCCCCAGGGCAGCCACGGACTTGAGCGCCTCGCCGCGCGGAGACCGAGGCGGGACTCCTCCCGGCTCGGCCTTGTTGAGGACTACGAGGGCCTCGCGGGCCACGATACGACCGCGGATGATGAGCGCGCGGAGCATGACGAGCGCGTCCGCGCCGTTGTTGCCCGATCCCACGAGGAACACGAGGCGCGGACGGCCGCGGGTAAAGAGATCTCCGGTCGCGGCGACGAGGACGTCGGCGCAGGCGCGCCCCGCGGCCTCCACCAGGGCGAATTGGTCGAGGCCCCACTCGCCGCTCGCGAGAGCGTCGATCGCCCGGGCCTCGTCGGCGGAGGCGAGCCTCATCGCCGCGGTTCCCCGATGAAGCGATCGGTGCGCCACCAGACGACCTTCGCCTCGAATTCCGAGGCGAGGAGGGCCGAAAGGATGCCGTCGCTCGACAGATGGAAGGCGTTGAACATGAGCTCGTCGTCGTCCACGCGGACGAAACCCCGCTTCTGGTCGCGCGAACCCGTTTGGAGGAGGAGCAGCGCGTAGCCGCCTTCGTCCGGGGCGGAGAAGAAAAGCCGGCCCCCCCGCGCGGCCCCGATGAAGGAATAGATGCGCTCGGAAACGACCCGCTTGTCGTTCTCTATCTCGGTACGCTCGAAGGCCGGAACCTCGAGCGATTCCAGGAAGCTGCCGTCCTCCACGTTCATGACCCAGACGAGGGACCCGTCGTAACCGATGCCGGCCTGGGTCTCGGTGGACTCGTCCATGGTCTCCCGGTAGTAATCGACCTTGAGGTAGAGCCGTCGACCGTCGGGGGCGGCGACGATCGTGTCGAGCGAGGGGCGCGCATCGCGGCCCTTCGGGACGGGAAGCTCGTCCCGATCCACGTGCACGATGTAGAGCGGATTGCCGTCGCTGTCGAACCAATAGACGTCCCATCCCGTCGAGAGCCTGCAAATCACGGCGATCTCGTCGTTCACCGAAACCTCGAGTCCGATGATGAGCGGGAACGGCGATCCGCCGACGCCCTCCTGTCCGAGGTACTCCAGGAATCGGCCGTCTTGGTCGAAGTGGAGGACGACGCCGTCCAGCAGGGATCTTCTATCGGCATCGTACGTTCGTCGATCGGGCGGCAGCCGGTCCTCCACGTAGAGATGCTTCCGCGAATCCACCGTCAGCTCGCCGGGGACGTTGAGCGGGTACGCGATCGCGCGGCGCGTGACCACGTCGGAATCGTCAAATTCGGTCTTGAGCGTGAGCGGCGGCGGATTGGAATCCGGATCGTAGATCATGGAGAGGAGGTCGCCGTAGGAGGTGAACCGGACGACCTTGGCCCCGTTCCCGTCCGATATGTAGACGATGCCGTCCCGCATGACGAGGCGGGTCTTGAGCGCGCGGGGCCTCCCCTCCAGGCCGAAGAGATCGATCTGATCCTCGAGCCGTCCTATCGAAAGGGTAAACAAGTTTTCGCGATCGACCGAGGGGGCGTCGCGGAGCACGCAAGAAGAGAGGGAAAAGACGCCGATCACGGCGGCTGCGAGGAGAGCGACCATAGGTGAACGATAGACGTCGACAAGGCGCTTGTCAACGGAGCCCTATCGGGGTACATTCGTGCCCATGCTGGAAAAGCTTATCCGGGCCGTATTCGGGTCCCAGCGCGAGCGGGACGTCAAGGCCCTCCTCCCCATCTTGCACGCCGTCAACGAGAAGGAAGCCTGGGCCGCTTCCCTGAAATCGGAAGACTTCCCGCGTATGACCGACCGCTTCAGGGAGCGGTACAAGGCGGGCGAAAGCCTGGACGACCTCCTCCCCGAGGCCTTCGCCCTCTCCCGCGAAGCGGCACGGCGGAAACTCGGAGAGCGCCCCTACGACGTCCAGGTGCTCGGTTCCATAGTCCTGCACCAGGGCAAGATCGTCGAGATGAAGACCGGCGAAGGCAAGACGCTCATGAGCGTCGCCGCGGCCTATCTCAACGCCATCCCCGGCGAAGGCGTCCACGTCGTGACGGTCAACGATTATCTCGCCGAGCGCGACGCGGAGTGGATGCGCCCCGTGTTCGCCCTCCTCGGCGTGACGGTCGGCACCATCCTCTCCAACATGGACAACGACCGTAGGCGGGAAAACTACGGCCGCGACATCACCTACGGTACGAACAACGAATTCGGCTTCGATTACCTCCGCGACAACATGTCCCAGTTCCTCTCGGGCCGGGTCCAGCGCGCGCACAATTTCTGCATCGTCGACGAGATAGACTCCATCCTCATCGACGAAGCGCGCACGCCCCTCATCATCTCCGGCGCCGCCGAGGACGACACCTTCAAATTCGCCGAGGTCGATAAGCTCCTCGGGGACCTCCAGGAGGTGAAGAAGAAGGAGGACGGGGAATACCCGAACGAGAGCGAGGGCGAGGAAGTCATCGGGGACTACAAGCTCAACGAGAAGAACAAGACCGTTTCCTTCACCAACGACGGCATGGCGAAACTCGAGACCACCCTCCAGCGGCGCGGCCTCATCAAGGGCCTCATCTTCGACGAGGAGAACTTCGAGTACGTCCACTACTTCACCCAGGCCCTCCGCGCCCACAAACTTTTCCATAACGACGTGGATTATGTGGTCCAGGAAGGACAGGTCCAGATCGTCGACGAATTCACCGGACGCATCCTGAACGGCCGGCGCTATTCAGACGGGCTGCACCAGGCCATCGAGGCGAAGGAACGGATCAAGATCGCCCAGCGGAACCGCACCCTGGCGACCATCACCTTCCAGAACTTCTTCAGACTGTATAAAAAAATATCCGGTATGACCGGCACCGCGGATACCGAAGCCGTAGAGTTCAATAAAATATACGGTCTTGACGTAGTGGTTATCCCCACGAACCTGCCGGTGGCGCGATCCGATGAGGACGACGTCGTCTACCTCAACGAAGAGGACAAGTGGGCGGCCCTCTGCGATGAGATCGCCGAAACCCACGCTAAGGGCCAGCCGATGCTCGTCGGCACGGTCTCCATCGAAAAGTCCGAGAAGATCTCCGCCCTGCTCACCCGCAAAGGGGTCAGGCACGAGGTCCTCAACGCCAAGAACCACGCCCGCGAAGCGGTCATCATCGCCGAGGCGGGAGCCAAGGGCTCCGTTACCATCGCGACCAACATGGCCGGCCGCGGTACCGACATCAAGCTCGGCGGCAACCCGGAATTCAGGGCGCGCCGCAGGGCCGGTACCCAGGCGACCCAGGAGCAGTACGAGGAGGCCTATAAGCTCGAGTACGAGAAGTGGAAGGCCGACTACGAGGAGGTCAAGAACCTCGGCGGACTCTACGTCATCGGTACCGAACGCCACGAGAGCCGGCGCATCGACAACCAGCTCCGCGGCCGTTCCGGACGCCAGGGAGACCCCGGTAAATCCCGGTTCTTCATCTCGATGGACGACGAGCTCATGCGGCTCTTCGGCGGTTCGAACATCAAGAATCTCATGTCCAAGATCGGCATGGAGCCGGGCGAGCCCATCTATCATCCCTGGCTCAACAAGAGCATCGAGCGGGCGCAGAAGAAGGTGGAAGAGCGGAACTTCGAAATCCGCAAACACCTCCTGGAGTACGACGACGTGCTCAACCAGCAGCGCAAGTTCATCTACGAGCAGCGGGACGCCATCCTCCTGGACGAGCGGCTCCGCGACCGCGTGGTGGGCGCCGCCCAGGACATGATCGAACGGGCCATGGAGCAGTACGCGGCCGCCTCGCGCAAGGACATCGCCGCGGCGGTGGCCGAGCTCCAGCACTACCTGAAGCAAAAGTTCGCCTATCGGTTGGAGCTGGAGAGCGATTCCGATCTGGCCCAGAAGCCGGAAGAAATAGCCCGGATCATCTCCGAGGGACTGGAGAAGGACCTCTCCGAGAAAGAGAGCCTCGCCGGCGCCGAAAACCTCAACATGTTCATCCGCATGCAGTACCTCCAGTCGGTCGACCGGAAATGGCTGGACCACCTGGAGAACATGGAAGCCCTGCGCGAAGCCGTCTACCTCCGCAGCTACGGCCAGAAGAATCCGCTCACCGAGTACAAGATCGAGGGATTCCAGATCTTCGACGCCATGGTCGACGAGATACGCGAGGAGATCGCGTCCCGCGTCTACATCGTCCGCGTCCGCGCAGCCGACGAACCGCGGGAGATCCGCCAGCGGCCCATCGCCACGGTGCACGCGGCGAGCCACGGCAGCCTCGGATCGTTCGCCGGCGCCGGTTCCGCCGCGCCCGCGCCCGCGTCGGGAGGCCAAGCGCGGCTGCCGTCCGGCTTCGGCGGACGTCCCGCGG
>JAEXTK010000224.1 GCA_023406985.1 Spirochaetota bacterium
GCGCGGGACGCGCGCCGCCTGCGCGGCGGCCCAGGAGCCGCGCCGCGCGGCCGGACGGCGGCCAGCGGGGCGACGGCCAGCCCGGAAGCGCCTCACCTGCGCCTGGAAAGCACTTCCGCCTCGTAACCGGCGACTTTCCCGATCCAATCGACGCCGACGGGAGCCGCCGCGTCCAAGCAGAGTTTGTCCCAGACGGCGGAGAACGGAAGAGTTTTCGCCTCCTCCATCAGGGCCAACCGCTCGTGGTTGCGCCCGGCGCGTTCCGCTTCCGCGATCAGGGCGGTCGGTTCCAAGACGGCCTCCAGGAGGGCCTTCCGGAGGGACCGCGCGCCGATGGTCCAGGCCGCGATGCGGTTGATGGACGCGTCGAAGTAATCGAGCGCCAGATCGATCTTGTCGAAGGCGTTCTGGCGGGCGACTTCGCGGCAGACGTCGCGGACCTCGTCGGAGAAGAGGGCTACGTGGTCGGAATCCCAGCGGATGCCGCGGCTCACGTGGAGGAGCAGTCCGGGCACGAAGGGGAGCATGGCCGAAATCTTGTCGGCGATGGTCTCGGTCGGGTGGAAATGGCCCATGTCCAGGCAGAGCTTCAGTTTCTTCGTGGCGGCGTAGCCCATGTAGAATTCGTGGGACCCGACGACGTAGGCCTCGCTGCCGATGCCGAAGAGCTTGCATTCCACGGCGTCGGTGATGGTAGCCGCGCTCAGTTTCTCTCCGAAGACGCGGTCGAGCGCCTCGGCCAGGCGTTTCCGCGGAGCGGCGCGATCCGCGGGGAGGTCTTTGGAGCCGTCGGGGATCCAGACGTTGTTCACCGCGGGGGACCCCTGGGCCGCTCCCATCGCGCTCGCGATGCGGCGGGAGGCGATGCCGTGGCGTATCCAGAACTCGCGGACCTTCGCGTCGGCGCTCGCGAGCGTGTACCCCGAATCGGCGAGGGGATGCGAGAAGAAGGAGGGGTTGAAGTCGAGCGGGATCCCCTTTTCCTTGGACCAGGCGATCCATTTCGCGAAGTGTGCGGGCTCGAGTTCGTCCCTGCCCACCTTCTTCCCGCCGGTCTCCGCGTAGAGGGCGTGCACGTTGAAGCGTTTCGCCCCGGGGACGAGGGCGAAGGCGAATTCGGCGTCGGCGCGGAGCTCGTCGCCCGAGCGCGCCCGCCCGGGATAGTTGCCGGTAGCGAGGATGCCGCCGCCGGAAAGCTCCTGGGCGCCCTCGAAGCCGACGACGTCGTCTCCCTGCCAGCAATGGATGGACACGGGAATCTTCGCGGCGGCCGCCAGGGCCGCGTCCGCGTCGACGCCGAGCTTGGCGTAGGCCGACTTGGCCAGGCCGTAGGCCGTTTCGATGGAATCGATGTCTTGGTACGTTTTCACGGCTTCCTCCGGGAGTCGGATCAATGGGCGGATATTTGGGAGCGGTAGCGCTCCACTTCCCAGTTGTTGATGAAATCGATCTGGTCGGCGGTCATGAACCGCGGCCCGCCGAAGGCTTCGGTGTAGCAGGCCACCTTGGCGGCGTCGGCGAAGAGCTCGACGGCCAAGCGGGCGGCCTTCTCTCCGGAACCGACGCCGAAGACGCCGAGGCCGCGGAGGGCTACGGTCTTGGGCGGCCGGCCGTCTTTCGCGGCGTCGCGCCAGGCTGCAGCCAGGGAGGCCCGATCGTCCACGAAGAGGGGATCGCTGCCCGCGTACACGATATGGTCGGGCGTGAACGCGGAGGCCACGGGGGCGAAGGCCGCGCGGCTTCCGGTGAGGCGGACGAACTCGGCGTTCCGCAGGAAGGCGACCGCCGTTTCCTCGCCGAAGGCGCCGCGCGCGAGCCGGACGAGTTCGGCGGCGATCTCGGCCGATGGCCCGAATTCGGTTTTTCCGTCGGCCAGGCCCGGTTTCCGGACGATCCGGGCGGTCAGCGCGTCCACGACGCGGCGGTAGATGGCGTCGATGCCGGCTACGCTGTCGGCGGCGACGAAGACGCCGTGATTCTGGAGGAAAATGAGGGCGGGCGCGGTTCCGCGACGACCGGCGTACGCGTCCATGGCGTCCTTGACGACTTTGGACAGGATATAGCCGGGGTTCGTCGAGGGGATCCAGAGCGCCTCATCGCCGAAGAGCTCGCGCATGGCCGCTTCGCCCCGGAGGGAGCAGGTCAGGCCGTTCACGAGGGCGGGGTGGGTGTGGACGACGAAGGCGAAGGGCAGGATGTCGTGGAGGAGGGTCTCCACGCTCGGGCGTTTGGCCTCTTCGCCGTTTCGCCGCGCCGCCATGAGGTCGACGAGGACCGCGCTCTCGCGCGCTTCGGAATCTTCGGGGTACGATTTCTTCCAGATCGCCGCGAGCGCCGAGCGGTCCATGCGGACGAAGCCTTCGGCCTCGATGGCGGCCAGGGAGGTCCCCGAACCCTTCACGTAGAGGGTTCCCGAGTCCTTGAAGGAGGTGTTGCCCCCGCCGGCGACGACGTAATCGGGATCGGCGCCGTAGCGGCGCGAGACGGAAACGAGTTCTTGGAGGCTCATAGTGCCTCCAGTATCGCCCCGCGCGGCTACGGCGTGAATGGACAAAGGCGGCGAACATGATGGATTATTATCGGCGTATGGAGAAGCGGGATTTTTCCACCTATCTGACCTGGAGCGCGGAGGACGAACGCTGGCAGCTCGTCTGCGTGGACGTCGGCGCCGCCGAGGTTCCGCCGCGCAGCCCCTATCCGCCCTCCTCGCTCTCCCACCCCGCGGGGCACCGGACCGTGGCGACGGGGCGGACCGTGCACGAGTACCAGCTCGTCTACGTCACGCGCGGCGGGGGCGAACTGCGGGTGGACGGACTCGCGGAAGCGCTGCCGATCCGCGAAGGCTCCGTCCTCCTCGTGCTGCCGGGGGTCCGGCACGCGTACCGGCCCGATCCGGAGACGGGGTGGAACGAACGCTGGGTGGGCTTCAAGGGGCCGTGGGCGGACGCCCTCCGCGCCGCGGGCTTGCTCTCGGCGGCCGAGCCGCTCTTCCAGCCCGGCCTCGACGAACGCCTCCTCGACCTCTTCGAGGACCTCTTCGCGGTCGTGGCCGCCCAGGAACCCTTCTACCAGGTACGCGCGGGCTCCCTCGTGATGCGCCTCATCGCCGAGATCCTGGCCCGTTCCCGCGGGGCCGCGCAGGAGGACGATTCCGGCCGCCTCGTGGAGCGCGCGAAATTCCTCCTGGCCGAAAAGGTCTACGGCTCGGTCAGCGTGGACGGCGTCGCGGAGGCGCTCGGCCTCTCGCAGGCCCGCTTCTCCGAGTCCTTCAAGGCCTACACGGGCCTCACCCCGTACCAGTACTTCATCCAGCTCAAGGTCAACCGGGCCAAGGAACTCCTCGCGCTCGGAGAGTGTTCGGTGAAGGAAGCCTCCTTCCGGCTCGGTTTCGACGATCCGTATTACTTCAGCCGTCTCTTCAAGAAGAAGGCCGGCACGTCTCCCTCAGAGTGGGCGGCGCGCCATAATCGATCGTAGATAGTCCTTGTTTGCTGCGAAACGCTGGCATATTCTGCATATAGTGCTGTTCGCTTCTTATCGAATATTTTATATTCATATTATGAAAGTCATAATCGTGGGAAACGGGATCGCCGGCGTCACCTGCGCCGCCGAGCTGCGGAAGCGGGAGGCCGATCCGGAGCGCCTCCGGATCGAAGTCTACGGCCGCGAGGCGTATCACTACTACGCGCGCATCAAGTTGCCCGAGCTCGTCGGTTCCGCCGCCTCCGACATCGTGCTCCACGACGAAGCCTGGTACGCCGGCCGCAAGATCGAGGCGTTCCTCGGCGACGAGGCGGTCGCGATAGACCGCGCCGCCCGCACGGTGCGTTTCTCGTCGGGACACGTCGCCCACTATGACAAGTTGGTGCTCGCCCTGGGCTCGCGCAGCCTCAGGCCGCCGATCCCGGGCGCCGAGCTCGCAGGCGCCGCCGTGCTCCGCGAGATGAACGACGCCCGGTGCCTCGTCTCCCGGCTTCGCCGCGACGGAGATGCGGCCGTCGTCCTCGGCGGCGGCCTCTTGGGTCTGGAAGCCGCCCGCCAGCTCGTGGCCGCGGGCGTCCGGCGCGTGGAAGTGGTCGAGTTTTTCGATCGGCTCCTGCCGCGCCAACTGGACCGCGCGGGCGCCGCGCTGCTCGGACGACGCATGGCCGATGCCGGCATCCGGGTGCACCTCTCGTCCCAGGCCGCGGCCATCCGTGGCAAGGACCGCGTGGAGGGAGTCGAGCTCTCCGGCGGTTCGCTGCTGCGGACTCCGACGGTCCTCTTCAGCATGGGGGTCCGGAGCCGTGTCGAGCTGGCGGCCGCGGCGGGATTGGCGACGGCCAAGGGCGTCGTCGTGGACGCGGGGCTGCGGACCTCCGATCCGGATATATACGCGGTCGGCGACGCGGCCGAATTCCAGGGGATCGTTTGGGGAAACCTCGTCGCGGCCCTGGAGCAGGCCCCCGTCGCGGCCGCCCATATCCTCGGCGATGAGCGGGTCCCCTACCGCCAGACCATCCCCCGGTCCACGCTCAAGGTCTCCGGCCTCGACCTGACGAGCCTCGGCGCCGTCCAAGACGGTGAACCGGGAGCGGCGTACGCGCGCATGGCTGCGGACGGGGAACGCTACGAAAAGTACGTCGTCGCCGAGGACGGAACCTTGTCGGGCGCCATACTCATCGGCAACAAGGAGCGGGCCCGATCCCTGCCCGCCCGCATGGGGAAGCCGGTCGCGCTCTCGGAAATAGACGCCTGGCTGTCGTTCTGAAGCCCCGCCTCAATCCATGTGGAAGACTTCCACGAGGCTCTCGCTGACCGGGGACTCGTCGGGATTGGTGTCCATGAGGTCCTTCATCATGCGCCACCACTTCTTGACGATGGGCTGCTTGGCCAGTTCCCCGTCCGTGGCGTCGTCCGCCAGGTATTGGAAGGCGAAGAGCGTATTCGTCTTGCGGTCCAGATAGATCGAATAGTTCGAGACTCCCGCCTTGCGGAGTTCGGCCACGAGTTCCGGCCATATCCCGTCGTGCCGCCTCTTGTACTCGGCTTCCATACCGCTCTTCAGGTGCATCACGAACGCGTTCCGTTTCATCTCATTCTCCTGCTTCGTTCTGGCTACGGCGACCGGGCGCTTCAGGTCCGCGACAGGCGTTTCCGGCTGTCGGCCCTCTTGATGAGTTCGGGGATGACGATGGCCACGATGAGGAGGGACCCGGTCACGAGGTTCATGACGCGGCCGGGCACGTTGACGAGCCCCATGCCGAACTTGAGGTAGCCGAGGAGGAACGTGGCGACCACGACGCCGTACATGCCGCCGAAACCGCCCGTGATGGCGACGCCGCCCAAGACTACGCTCGTGATCGCGTCGAGCTCCAAGCCGAGGCCGATGTTCGGCCGCGTGGAGCCGATGCGGCTCGTGAGGAGGATCGCCGCGAGGCCGCTGAAGAGTCCCGCCCAACTGAACATGATGAAGCGGAGTTTCGCGACGTTCACGCCGGAGAAGCGGGCGGCCACGGGGTTGCGGCCTATGGCGTACACCTTGCGGCCGAAGGTCGTGCGGTGGAGCAGGAGCCCCGTCAGGAGGGCGAGGACGAGGAAGAAGACGAGTTCGAAGGGCACCTTCGTCCGTCCCACATAGCCCTGACCGAACCACGCGAAGCCGGGCGGGAATTTCGTGTACGCCTGATCGCCGAGGACGGCCTGGGAGATGCCGCGGAAAAGCGATTGCGTTCCGATCGTCACCGCGATGGCGGGCACCTCGAACCGGGTGATGAGCCAGCCGTTGAGCATGCCGGCGATGAGGCCCGTCGCGAGCCCGATGGCGATCAGGGGGAGGGTATCCGCGCCGGCGCTCGCCGCGGCTCCCATCGCGAGCGAGGAGAGCGCCACGATGGAGGCCACCGAGATGTCGATGTCCCCCAGGATGATGATGAACATCATGGGGAGGGCGACCACCGCCTTCTCCATGAAATTGAAGGTGGTATCCAAGAGGTTCACCGGGTCCAGGAAGTACGGAGAGACGAAAGACCCTCCGAACATCACGAGGATGAAGATCATCGTGATGATGGTTTCCCAGCTCTTGAAAGCCGCGGAGAGGCGGGCGCCGCGTTTGGCCGCGATGCGCCGGGCCGGAGCCGCCTTCACCGCCTGACCGGCGCCCTCGATTTCTTCCCTTTTCACGTCGTTCATGCGAGTTTCCTTCGAGCGAGCATCTTCTGCTGGTTGCGCCGATCAACGACGGTATTCGCGACGATGGCGATGAGGATGGCCGCCCCCTGGAGGGCCATCTGGTAGAAGGGCGAGAGATTCACCACGGTGAGCGCGTTGTAGAGGAGCCCGAGGAAGAGGGCTCCGAGGACGACGCCGACCATGGTGCCCGTGCCGCCGAGCGTGGACACGCCGCCGATCACGCACGCGGCCACCGCCTGCATCTCGTAGCCGAGCGCGGTGTCGTTCTGGGCCGCCGCGTAGCGGGTGACGTAGAGGAGTCCGGCGAGGCCGGAGATGAGGCCGCTCAGGGAGAATACGAGGAAGTCCGGCCGTTCGGGCTTGAGGCCCGCGAGCCGGCTCGCGTTCCGGTTGCCGCCCACCGCGTAGATCGAACGGCCCGGACCCGAGTAGGTGAGGAAGAGGCCGACGGCGACTATCGTCACCGCCGTGTACCAGAGGATGCCCGCCACGCCGAGGAAACTCTGGTGGGGGATGGAAACGTAGAGGTCGGACATCTCGTGCGCGCTCACCCATTGGCCGCCGGAGACGAGGAACACGAGGGCGCGGTAGATGGCCATGGTGCCCAGGGTGGTGATCATCGGCGGTATCTTCAGAGTTGCCACGAAGAGACCGTTGAGCGCGCCGAGGAGGAGGCCGATGGCGAGCGCGGTGACCACGACGAGGGGAATCGGGAGCTCCGGGGAGGCCATGTTGAGCATGGAAACGAGCATACCGGTGAGGGCCATGGTCGAGGGGATGGACAGGTCGATGCCGCCCGTGAGGAGGATCAGGAACTGGGCGGTCGCCGCGAGCGCGAGGACTGCCGTGTCGTTGAAGATGTCGTTGAGGTTCGTCGGCGTCGCGAAGTTCGGGGCCCTGAGGCTCACGAGCGCGACGAACAATACGATGAAGAGGGCGAGCGTCGTTTCCCTGCTCTTGAGTAATCGTTTCATGTTACGCCGCTCCTCCCGCGCCCAAGGTACGACCCATGGCCGCCTTCATGATGTCTTCTTCCTTATAATGCTTCCGCTCGATCACCTCGGAGACGACGCCTTCGTGCATGACGACCACGCGGTCGGTCATACCCATGATTTCCGGCAGCTCCGAGGAGACCATGATGACCGCGAGCCCCTGGGCCGCGAGGCCCGAGACGATGGCGTGGACCGCGGACTTGGTGGCGACGTCGATGCCTTTGGTGGGCTCGTCCAGGATCAGGATGGAGGGATTGGAGGCGAGCCATTTCGCGAGGACGACCTTCTGCTGGTTGCCGCCGGAGAGCGTCTGGACGTCATAATCGATGCCCGCCGCCTTCACCTCCAGTCGTTTCGCGTAGTCGGAGGCCACTTCTCGCTCCTTCTTCTCGTCGAGCCAGCCCGCGCGGCTCAGGGCATCGACCTGGGGCAACGTGATGTTCTGGGCGATGGACATGGCGAGCACGGCCCCCTGGCGCTGACGGTCCTCGGGCACGTATACGACGCCGCGTTTCATCGCTTCGCCGGGACTGCGGAAACGCACCGACTCTCCGGCCATGGAGACTTCCCCCGCGTCCAAGGGATCCACGCCGATGAGCGCGCGCATCACCTCGGTGCGGCCGGCGCCCACGAGGCCGAAGAAGCCGAGGATCTCGCCGTGGTGGACCTCGAAGGAGACCGCCTTGAAGATGCCCGTCCGCGTGAGCTTCCGCGCGGCGAGGGCGACGCCCCCGATCGCGGCTTCCTGTTTCGGGAAGAGCTGGTCGACGCTGCGGCCGACCATCATGCGCACGAGGTCGTCCTCGGTCGCCCCTTTCAGAGACCCCTCGCCGATGTAGCGGCCGTCGCGGAGGACCGTGTAGTAGTCCGCGATCTCGAAGAGCTCCTCGAATTTGTGGGAGATGAAGACGATGGCGACGCCCTCGGCCTTGAGCTTCCGCACGAGGACGAAGAGCTCCTCGGTTTCCCGGATGGTGAGGGCGCTCGTCGGCTCGTCCATGATGAGCACCTTGGCCTCCCGGGAGAGCGCCTTGGCGATCTCCACGAGGTGGCGTTCCGCCGTGGACAACTCCTTGACGAGCGTGCGCGGGTCGAGTTTGAGGCCGAGGCGAGAGAGGAGCTCGGTGGCCCTCCGGCGCATCAGGGCCCACGAAATGGGCTTCACCGGAAGCCGGTCCGCCATGGATAGGCGCGGCGCGTGGCCCATGAAGATGTTCTCGGCCACCGACAGGTCGCCGAACATCGAAGTTTCCTGATGGATGACGGCGATCCCCGCCTTCTGCGCTTCCTGCGGAGACTTGAACTCCACCGTCTTTCCGTTAAAGCGTATCGTTCCCTGCGTCGGCCGGTATACGCCGGTCATTACCTTGACGAGGGTCGACTTTCCCGCGCCGTTCTCGCCGATGAGCGCGTGGATCTCTCCGGGCCGCGCGGCGAATTTCACGCCGTCGAGCGCCTTGATGCCCGGGAAGTACATCGAAATGTCGTCTAATTCGAGGATGGCCTTATTCATGCTCGCCTACCGCTTGCACAGATTATGGGGGTTCGTTCACGAAAAAGCCCGCCCGGGCCCCGGGGACCGCGGGCGGGGAAAGGAGAACGGGATCAGAACATCGCCGCGAATTTCGCGATGTTATCCTTGGTGAAAGTGAACGGCTCGCCCATGATCGCGATGCCGCCGGGGCCGACCTTGATCGTGCCGATGCGGCCGGCGCTGATGGCGTCGCCGCTCTTGCCGGTGTTCTTGCCCTTCACGAGGTTGTAGAGGATGTACGTGGAGGAATAGCCGAGGTCGATGGGGTTCCAGAGCGCCACGCCCTTGGAGACGCCGCTCTCGACGTAGGCCTTCATCTCGGAGGGCAGGCCGAGGCCGCCGAGCTGGATCTTGCCGGTGAGGCCCTGATCCTGGATGGCCTTCGCCGTCGCCGCGACGCCGACCGTCGTCGGGCAGGTGATGCCCTTGAGGTTCGGATAGGACTTGAACAGGCCGAGCGCCTCGCGGTAGGACTTGTCCGAGGAGTCGTCGCCGTACACGACCGCGACGAGCTTCATCTCTTTCATCTTCGGATTCTCGGCGATTTCCTTCTTCATGAACTCGATCCAGGCGTTCTGGTTGGTGGCCTGGGCCGTGGCGGAGAGGATCGCGACCTCGCCCTTATAGCCGACCATCTCGGCGAGCTGGCGCATCTGGCTGCGGCCGATGAGCTCGGTGTCGGAGGGCGCGAGGTGGAGGATGCGGCCGGCTTCGGCGACGCCGGAGTCGAAGGAGATGACCTTGATGCCCGCGTCCATGGCTTTCTTCGCGGCCGGCACCAGGGCGTCCTGGTCGTTCGCGGAGATGGCGATCGCGTCCACCTTGGTGGCGATGAGGTTGTTGATGATTTCGATCTGGCCTTCGGCCGTGGCGGAGCTCGGTCCCTGGTAGATGATCTCCACGTCCCCGAGTTCCTTCGCAGCCTCGAGGGCGCCGTCGCGGGCGGCCTCGAAGAAGCCGTTGCCGAGGCTCTTCACGAGAATGGCGATGCGGACCTTCTTTCCGGCCGCGGGAGCGGCGCCTTCCTGTCCGCCGGCGGCGAACGCGGAAGCCGCGCTGAGCGCCAAGGCTGCGGCGATGGCGACGGTTAACGTTCTCTTCATACGGGAATCCCCCTTTTGGTGACTTCGCGGCCACGAACCGTGCCGCATGGTTGCAGTATGGGGTCGTTTCCTGGAACCGGGAACGACGCGCATCTACGCACTATGTGCAGGGATTCTACGATTTTGGGCAAAGAATCGGCGCCATCAGTCCTGCGGCGGCGCCTTCGGCCGCTTTTCGTCGCCCGGCGGTACGCCGTAACGGTCGCGGTAGAGCCGCGCGAAATGGCGCTCGCTGCCGTAGCCGACCGCCCATGCCGCCTCCTTCACCGATTTGCCGGCGCGCAGGAGCTCCCGCGCGCGGGAGAGCCGGAGTCCGGTCGCGTATTCCACGAAGGTCATGCCCACCCGCCGATGGAAGAGGGCGGACAGGTAGTTCGGCGTCAAGCCGAAGATGCGGGCCGTTTCCGCGAGGGAGAGTCCCTCCGCGAAACGACGCCGGACGAATTCCTCCACGGCAGCGATGGTATCGCCTTCCGCCCGCCGGCCCTCCGCCGCGCCATCCCGGTCCTCCAGCGCCATTTCGCAGGCCGCGATGGGATCGTCCGCTCCCGCAGCGAAGGGAAGCGCGCGAACCTGGAAGCGGCGGAGCGCCTCCGCGCCGCGCTCGGCGATTCCGGATTTCGCCGCCGCGGCGTACGCGGCCGCGGCTTCCCTGAGCGCCGAGCGGTCCCGCGTCGCGGCCGCGGCCAAAGCCCGGGATAGGGCCGCCGCGGCCTCCTGGTCGGCGGCGCCGAAGCGGGCCAAAAGCTGCTGCGCGGCCAGGACGGATTGCGCGCCCGCGGGCAGGAGGGCTCTCCGCTCGAGGACGGCGAGGGCCGATTCCAGGCCGCCGCGCGCCTCCGTCGGGTCCTCGGCGCTCTCGGTGACCGCGAGGAATACCCTGATCGGCCGGACCGCGGACCCGTCTTCCCCCGGAGCGGAGACGGGGCGGACCGCGCCGTCCCGGTCTTGACCGCTCGGCTCGGCCGCGGCGGCGCTCGCGACCTCGCTCCAGAAGCGGCGCAACGCGTCGGCATCCGGTTCTCCGCCCGTGCCCTCGACGCCGCAGGCGATTTCCAGGGCGAGCGACTCCGGCCTCAATACGACGGCGGCGCGCAAGCCTTCTTCCGCGTGCCGCCGCGCGCGTTCCTTCACGATCCGCGTGACGGCCGCGAGACGCGCGCGCGTTTCCGTTTCCGCGCCGGCGCCGTCGACGATGAGGAGCGCCGCGCCGAAGAGGCTGCCCTCCGCGGCGGAAGGGAGGGCGACCTCGCCCTCGTAGGCGAGCCGGGCCCATTCGCGCTCGAAGGCGTGGGCCCGGCTTTCGAGCGAACGTTCGAAGGCCGCGCGCAATTTCGCGACGAGGGCGCGGACCTCTTCCGCGGAGGGGGGCTTGAGGATGTAGGCGAGGGCGCCGAGCTCGAGCGCCCGCTGGGCGTACTCGAATTCGGAATGGGAACTCAGGACCGCCCAGGGAATCCGCTTGGACGTTCCCGTGAGTTCCCGCAGGGCTTGCAAGCCGTCCAGTTTCGGCATCCGGATATCGACGAGGGCCGCGTCGATCCGTCCCGAGGCGACGAGGTCCACGAGTTCCCGGCCGTTCTCCGCCTCGATCACTGCAACGGACGGATCCGCTTCCTCGACGAGGCAGCGGATGTGGTAGCGGACGAGGCGTTCGTCGTCGGCGATCAGGAGACGCACTCTTCGTCCTCCGGTATCTCGATGCGGGCCCGCGTGCCCCGGCCGGGAGCGGAATCCAACGTCAACACCGCGCCGGGGAAGGCGAGGGCGAGCCTGCGTTCCACGTTCGTGATGCCCACTCCCTTCGCCGCCGAGGTCGGAACGAATCCGCCGCCGTCGTCCTCGATGGAGAGCTCCAGGAAACGGCCGCGGACGCTCGCGGCGATGACGATGGTTCCCCGCTCTCCGGAGGGTTCGATCCCGTGGATGATCGCGTTCTCCACGAGCGGCTGGAGCACGAGCTTCGGGATGCGCCGGCCGAGGGCGGCCTCCTCGCGCTCGATCCGCCACGAGAGCCGGTCCTGGAAGCGCATCTTCTGGAGCTCGCAATACCGTTCGATGAAGTCCAGTTCCTCGGCTACGGTCGTCTCGGCCCCGTGGTCCACCGAATAGCGGAGGAGTTCCTTGAGCGCGATGATGGCGTTCTCCAGCGCCGCGTGCTCCTGCATGCGGTTCAGGGCGGCGAAGCTCCCGAGCACGTTGTAGAGGAAGTGGGGCCGGACCTGGGATTGGAGGGCCTGGTACTCCGCGCTCCGGAGCTCCAACAGTTCCGTATACTTGGCCGCGTTGTCGGCGACGAGGCTCGCGAATTCCACGTAGTTCGTGAACCGGATGAGGTCGAGGTCGTTGAAGCTGCGGTCCCCGCTCGACATGGCGAGCACGCCGAAGCGCCGGCTGCCGACCCCGAGCGGCCCGGCCAGGATGCTCGCCCCGTCGGCGGAGCGGCCGTCGCTCACGACGCAGGGAGCCCCATTCTGCTCCAGGGCCGCGAGCGCGGCGAGGAGCGGCGAGCCCTCTCCGGCGAAGGGAGTTTTTCCGCTCGCGACGCGCGCCTCGGGACCCCGCGGGCCTTGGACGATGACCGCGGCGCCCGCGGCGTCCATGTCGCGGAGGGCCGCGACCACGATGGCGCGGAGTACGCGGTCCTGGGACGCGCCCGGCGCGCTCCCTTCCTCCGGCAATCCGCGGCGCTCCTCGGCGAGGGCCGATTCCGCGGCGTCCCGGGACAAGGCGACCATGGCGCCGAGGTTGCCCTTCAGGGCGTTCATGTACAGGTTGAAGCCGCGCGCCAGGTCCTCGAACTCGTCCCGGGTACGGAAATCGAGCGGCGTGGAAAAATCGCCGGCGGATACCCGCGCCACGGCCTCGCCCACGGTCCCGAGGCGACGGACGATGCGCGCGGAAAAGATCAAGGAAATGAGGGTCGCGAGGATGGCGGTGCCGACGCCCACGAGGACGAAGGACCGCAGTTGGTCGCTGCGGACCGCTGCGGCCTCGCGCTCCAGGCTGACCATGAAGTAATTGAGGTAGCTTTCGAAGCTGTTGGCGAGGTAATACGAGGTTTGCCGGGTCTCATCGAAGAGGGCGATGAGCTCGGGGTCGCTCGACCCTTGGATGCGCGCGTAGAGGTCTTCCTTCCCCAGGATACCCGCCTCGTGGAGCGACTGGACGCGGGAGATGAGGAACCGGAGCCGGGTGAACGCCTTGCGGCTCATGATCCAGGCCGTATCGTGTTCCTCCGCGAGGACCCCGCGCCGGACGAGGTCGCGGAGCGGCGGATCTTCCATGAAGCGCTGGAACATGCCTTGGAACTGGTCCACGGCCTCCTTCCATTTCCGGATGGCGGCGGGATAGGGGTCGAAGTAGAGGACGTCCTTGAGGTTGCCGTAGGTCTCCGGCGCAAAGGCGCTCACCATGATGTCCTTGGTGAGGCTCCGCACGATCCTCGATTGTTCCAGGAGCGCGTCTCCCCGGTCCATGGTGTCCCGGATGCGCTCCAGGCGGTAGAGGGTCGCGACCGAGATCGCGACGATGGAGAGGGTGCTGCAGAAGACGAGGGCGTAGATGCCGAAGAACTTGCCGCGCAGCCTCATGGCGCGCTCGGCGAGGGAAGGGGAAGGCGCGCCTCGACGAGGACCGCCGTCCATCTCCAGGGTATGGGCCCCCGCTCGGCCCGAGCGGCGAGGAGGTCGCGGCAGGCCGCGAACGCCTCCGCTCCGAGGGCCGCGAACGCGGCCTCGCCCCAGCTCGATTTCTCGGGATCGAACCACGCCGCGATCTCCCGTCCCGAGACGAGCCGGTCTTCGCGCTCCTCCCGCGCGACGGTCGCGGTCGCGAAGCCGGCGGCGGTGAAGGCCCGCTCGATCTCGTCCGGCTCCCAGGCCCACGACGCCGCGCGCCCGTCCTCCGTTCCCGCGCGCGCGGGAAGCGATCCCGTAAAGAAGCGTTCCTCCGCGGCCCGGAGGACCGCGGCCAGTTCCCCGTCGGCGCCGCACTCTCGTTCCAGGACGTCCGAGACGCGTTGCCCGAGGCGGGGCGGGGATTGGAGGACGATTACGGCTCCGCCGCGCGCGAGGAGACGGCGGGCGCCCTCCGCGAAGCCGCGGAAGGCCGCTTCGGGGGTCGCCGCGCCGAGGCCCCGCTTCCAGGGTTCGCGCGCGAGGATGAGGTCGAAGACGGTCGTGCCGAAGAGGCGTTCGGCCTCCTCCGCGCTCGGGGGCAGCGGCGGACGGGCCGCGGCCACGAGGGGGCGCTCCAGCTCGTCCAGCGTGGACGCGTACCGGCGCAGGGCGTCGGCGGCGTCCTCCGTGCGGACCATGCCGGCCGTGAGTCCCTCGCAGGCGCGCCGGGTGGCCTCCCACAGGAGGAGCCCGTCGTCCGCTGCCGCGACGAGAACGCGGTGGTGGCGCTGGATGCGGGCGCGGTCGATGATGGCGTCGCGATCGGAAAGGAGGGTCGCGCTCCGGCCCGATTCGAGGCGACGCATCCAGCCCTCGCGCCCCTTGGAGGCGGCCGACCACGTGAGCAGTTCGCCGTCCTCCTCCTTCTCGCCGAGCACGACGGCGGCCTGGAGTTCCCGCTTGCGGAGGACGTCCTCCCTGATCCGGCCTTCGTAACCCACGATGGAGGGGAGGTAGAAGGTACGGCCGGAGAGGGCTTTGGGGAGGTACCGCTGCGCGGCCCAATGGTCGCGGTACGCGTGAGGGTAGACGTAGCCGTCCCCGTGGCCGAAGCCCTCGGCGTCGCGGGACGCGTCCCGGAGGTGGTTCGGGACTTCCCGGTCCTCCTTCTCCACCTCGGCGAGCGCGTCGAAGAAGGAGAGGGCGGTGTTCGATTTTGGGGCGGTCGCCAGGTACAGGGCCGCCTCGGCCAATTGGAAGTTGCCCTCCGGAAAGCCGATACGGTCGAAGGCCGCCGCGCAGGCCTGCACCACGACGATGGCGTTGGGGTCGGCGAGGCCCACATCCTCGCCCGCGGAGATCATCATCCTCCGGAAGATGAAGGCGGGATCCTCGCCCGCGCGCACCATCTTAGCCAGCCAGTAGAGGGTCGCGTCCGGGTCGCTGCCCCGCACGCTCTTGATGAAGGCGCTGATCGTGTCGAAGTGGTAATCCCCGTCACGGTCGTAGAGCACCGCCTTGCGCTGGATGCTCTCCTCGGCGGCCGCGAAGGTCACGCGGATCGGCTCCCCTTCCGCCGGCGGCCACCGTTCCGGGGTGGTCTCTATGGCGAGTTCCAGGGCGTTGAGGAGGCTCCGCGCGTCGCCGTTCGCCACGTCCACGAGGTGTTCGAGCGCGCCTTCCTCGAAGTCCACCTTCCATTTACCGTAGCCGCGCTCCGGGTCGGCGAGCGTCCGCCGCGCCGTTTCCAGGAGATCCTCGGCTGCGAGCGCCTTGAGTTGGAAGATGCGGCTCCTGCTCACGAGGGCCTTGTTGACCTCGAAGAAGGGATTCTCCGTCGTGGCGCCGATCAGGACGACCGTGCCGTTCTCCACCCAAGGGAGGAGGGCGTCCTGCTGGGCCTTGTTCCATCGATGGACTTCGTCGACGAAGAGTATGGTCCGCTTGCCGTAGAGGCCGCGGCGTTCCTCCGCGCGGGCTATGGCCTCGCGGACGTCCTTGACGCCCGTGAGTACCGCGTTGAGGCTTTCGAAATGGCTGCGGGTGGTATTGGCGACCACCCGGGCTAGGCTCGTCTTGCCGGTGCCGGGCGGTCCGTAGAGTAAGATGCTCGACAGGCGGTCGGCCTGGATGGATCGGCGGAGGAGGCGGCCGGGACCGACGATGTGATCCTGACCGATGATGTCGTCCAGCGTCCGCGGCCGCATCCGGTCCGCGAGCGGACCGGAGGGCGCGTCGGCGGCCGAAAAGAGGTCGCTCACGCGGCCTCCCGTTCGCCCGCTAGTCTTCGGCGTTCCACTCTTCGTCCCGGTACGACCAGAGTCCCTCGCTGAACGTGGATGCGAAGAGGATGCGCGTCCCGCCGGAGTTGTATTGGAAGAGGTGGTTCACCGCTACCTGGCCGAGCGTGCTGTCGTAGGTATCCTCGTCCGACACCGTGGTCGGGCTGCCTTCGCCCGGGTTCTTGAGGACCGGCGGGGAGGGGAAGGCGCCGGCGGTCAGCTTGATCTCCTTGTAGCCGAACACGTAGGAGTTGTCGTCCTCGTCGATGCCCGCCAGCAGGAGGTCCGGCGAGCCGTTCGCGGCGTCGCCGTCGTCCCAGACGGCGAGCGCGCCCGTGAAGATGGTATCCATGGACGAGAAGGACTGGGCGGCGAAGCCCGCCGAACTGCCGTAGAGTATCACCTCTCCCCGGCCGACCGCGACTACGGTACTTCCCACGGCGATGAGGCCGCTGAGGAGATAGTCTTTATTGGCCGTTCCGGCGACGATCGCATAACCGGAATTCGCCGCGGCGCTCGAGAAGATGCCGTCCATGGTGGTGGCGAGGTAGTACCGCGCTCCGTCCCAGGCGGCGCCGATGAGCGCGCCCGCCGCGTCCTTCGCGGCGAGGCCCGTCATCGAACCGACGGCTTCGATGGAAGTCCCGTCGACGTACAGGACCCCGTAGGCGGTGACCGGATCGGCCTCGCCCGCGGGAACGTGTGCGCCGATGAAGAGCGTCTCGGAGCCCGAGGCTCCGGCGGCGTAGAGGGATTCGAGGAAGGAATAGTTCGAGGCGCTCGCGCCGATCGTGATCGCCGTCCAGTTCGCCCCGTCGTCGGTGCGCCAGATCCGCGTCCTCGTCGTCGACCCTCCGTCGATGGTGAGGGCGTAGAGCCGGCCGCCGGCTACCGCGAGGCTGCGGATCGTACCGCCGGTCGGGCTGCGCTCCTTGGTCCAGCCGCTCCCGTCGAAGGAATAGAGGGTCCCGTTCGAGACCCACATCTTGGAATTGAACATGACCATTCGGGACGGCGAGCCGGGGATGATCGGGTCCTTCGGTTTCGTTTCGTTGGAAATGTCGTAAAAGATGGCGCTTTGATCGCAGGACGCGAAGGAGAGGGCCGCGAGGAGGACGGCGAAAACGGGTACGGCGAGCCGCGCGCGGTGTCCGAATGATTTCGCCTTGTTTCGCTGGGTGCGCTGCATACGTACTCCCTTAGAAATGGTAACGGGCGCTCAGGGTGATTTCGGCGAAGTTACCGAAGACCGAGGTCGAAGAATCGCCCGTCATCTGCGGGACCCACCACCAGGCGGCGTTGACGCCGAACGACCAGTCGGGGTTGAAGCGCCAATAAGCCCCGAGGCCGGGCTTCGCTATGAAGCCGAAGTAGTCCTTGCCGAGGTAGCTCTGCGAAGCACCGCCGACCATGAGGGAGACGGGGAATTCGAAGGATCCGGCGAGGAACTGCCAGGTCGCCCGGAGGCCGAACGGAATCATGTAGAGCATGTTCTCGCCGAGCGTTCCGCCGAAGAAACCGGTGATTTCCCCGCCGAGCGCGAAGTACGGCGACAGGAAGTAGTTGTAGGAGAGACCGCCGATTCCGCCGGTGGAGACCTTGTTGTCGAGGGTATCGCCGTCCTTGGTCACGAAGAAGAGCGGAAGGCCGACTCCCGCCGTGATCGCGAACGTCTGGTCGCCACGCACGTAGGTCGTGAGGGAGGCCCCTGCCCATTCCGATTCGATCGGAAGCTCATCCTCCCCTCCGGGGGTTTCCTGAGCTGCCACGGTTACGGCGGCGAGGCAAAGGCAGACGACGACGAGGCGTGGCCGTAGTGCTCGTATGGACATGGAAGACTCCTTCTGCGGCGCTCTTTTTCTGGTGGCGCAACTATACAATAGGCTTCGGTTTTGTATCAACTCGCGGCCGGACGGCGCCTTGTCCGTCGGGCCGCCCGCGTGTTACAACATGGAACACAACAACGGGACGACCGGAACGGTTACCGGGGGGATCATGAGCGCAACCATCATCGACGGAAAAGAGATCGCTCTCGGCGTACGGGCGGACGCTGCCCGCCGCGCGGCCGTGCTCCGCTCCCGCGGCGTCGAGGCGTGCCTGGCCGTAGTCCTCGTCGGAGAAGACCCCGCGAGCGTCTCCTACGTAACCGGCAAGGAAAAGGCGCTCGCCGAGGCGCGGATGATCGGTCGGGACATCCGCCTGAGCGCCGCCACCACGGAAGCGGAGCTCCTGGACTTGATCGCCCGGCTCAACGCCGATCCCACGGTCCACGGCATCCTCGTGCAGTTGCCGCTGCCGAAGCATATCCGCGAGGACCGCGTCATCACCGCCATCGCGAGCGAAAAGGACGTGGACGGGTTCCATCCCGTGTCGGTCGGCAACATGGTGATCGGAAGGCCCGGCTTCCTTCCCTGCACCCCGCACGGCGTCGTCGTCATACTCAAAGAGCTCAAGATCCCGACCGACGGCGCGCACGTCGTGGTCATCGGCCGCTCCAATATCGTGGGAAAGCCGCTCGCCAATCTCCTCACGCGGCGCGACGTCAACGCGACGGTCACCGTGTGCCATACCGGGACCCGGAACCTCGGCGAGTTCACCCGGAGCGCGGACATCCTCATCGCCGCAGCCGGCCGGCCCGCGCTCGTGACCGCCGACATGGTCAAGGGCGGAGCGGTCGTCATCGACGTCGGCGTCAACCGGGTGGAGGACGCCGCCTCCAAGAAAGGCTATCGCCTCGTGGGCGACGTCGACTTCGACGCGGTGAAGGAGGTCGCCTCCTCCATCACCCCGGTGCCGGGCGGCGTCGGCCCCATGACCATCGCCATGCTCATCAGGAACGTGGTGGAGGCCGCCGAGCGCGCCGCGGCCGATCCCGCCGGAGCGCGACTCGGCGCGCGCCCATAGGAACCGCTCATGGTAGACGTACAGAACTTCGCAGACGATCGCGACGTGCCGCTCAACAAGGTGGGCGTCAAAGGCGTCCGATACCCGATAACGGTGCTCGACAAGGCCCGCGGCGTCCAGCATACGACCGCGACCGTGGACCTCTTCGCGAACCTGCCCCGGCATTTCAAGGGCACGCACATGAGCCGCTTCATAGAGGCTTTCCAACGCCACCGGACGGACCTCTCCATGCCGCGTTTCCTGGAGATGCTCGCTGAGATCCGGGAGGACTTGGACGCCGATGCCGCCTTCGGCACCATCGCCTTTCCGTACTTCGTGGAGAAGGCCGCTCCGGCGTCGGGCCTCGTGAGCGCCATGTCCTACGATTGCCGGTACGAAGGGGCCGTCCGCCGCGACCGGAAAGATTTCACCGTGTCGGTCGCGGTGCCCGTGACGACCGTCTGCCCCTGCTCCAAGGCCATCGCCGACCGGGGCGCGCACAACCAGCGGGGAATCGTCAAGGTCGATGTCGAGTATTCGTCCTTCTTTTGGATCGAGGAACTCATCACCATCGTGGAGTCCGCCGCCTCCAGCCCCGTCTTCACCTTGCTCAAGCGGGAGGACGAGAAGATCATGACCGAGCACGCGTACGACAACCCCAAGTTCGTTGAAGATCTGGTACGCGACGTGTATATTGGAATCCGATCGCTCGAACGGTTTCCGCGCTTCTCCGTGGAGGCGGAAAATTTCGAGAGCATCCACAATCACAGCGCGTTCGCGTACGCGGAGTACGGTTCGCGGGAAGGAGCGAGTCGATGAACGATATCGTACCCACCAACGTCCTCGCCAAGCAGGGCGTCGCCGCCGTCGGCGGGATCGCGGGCGGCCTGGGCCTCCTGGTCCTCGGCAGCTTACCGTGGATCTTCGGCATAGCCGCGGGCGGCGTGGTCGCCCTCGTCGGGCTTTCGGCGCTCTCCTCGCACGAGGCCGCGGATAAGCGCCTCGGGACGCTCGTCACCGGCGCCGGCGCGCTCGCGATCCTCTCCAAGCTGCCGATCTTCGGCGGCATCGCGGGAGGACTCCTCGGCCTCGGCACGATCGGCCTGCTCGGTATGGGCATCTGGAATGCCTGGAAATTCTTCAAAGGATTGAAGACGCGCGCATAGCACGCGCAAACGCATGACGTACTTCTTCGAAACGTATGGTTGCCAGATGAACAAGGCCGAGTCCGCCGCCCTTGAGCTCGTCCTCAAGGAGCGCGGCTGGACTGCGGCGGGAAGCGGCGAGGAGGCGGATCTCGTCCTCCTCAACACGTGCTCGGTGCGGGCAACCGCGGAGCAGCGCGTCATGGGGCGCATCGCCCTGTACGCGTCCCTCAAGAAAAAGCGCGATTTCCGCCTGGTGGTGGCCGGTTGCATGGCGGAGCGCCTCAAGGACGGACTGCGGAAGAAGGCGCCCGCCGTCGATCACGTCATGGGCACGCAGGCGAGATCCGTCTTCCCGCTCATCATCGATTCGATAGAAAGCGGGGAGCCCGTCCGCGAGACCGATGAGGCGCCGGCCTTCTCCTTCTCGTCCTCGCACCTGGAGGACGGCGATTTCCGCAGCTTCGTGCCGATCATGCACGGCTGCGACAACTTCTGTTCCTACTGCATCGTCCCCTACGTGCGCGGCCGCGAAGTTTCCCGGTCCCCGCGAGCGATCCTCGATGAGATCGCGCTCCTGGAGGACCGCGGCGTCCGCGAGATCACCCTCCTCGGGCAGAACGTGAATTCCTACCGTTGGGAGGAAGGCGGCAAGGTCGTCGATTTTCCGGCCCTCCTCGCCCTCGTGGCCGAACGGGTAGAGGGCAGCGGCATCCGCTGGGTCCGCTTCCTTTCCAGCCATCCGAAGGATCTTTCTTCGGAGGCGATCGCGGTCATGCGCGACCACCCGGTCCTCTGCCGCCACCTGCACCTCTGCGTGCAACACGGGTCCAACCGCATCCTGCGGGCGATGAACCGCCGCTACACCCGGGAGCGGTACCTCGAGCTCGTCGGCGAGATCAGGACCGCCCTCCCGGACGCATCCCTCTCCACCGATATCCTCATCGGTTTCCCCGGAGAGACCGAAGATGATGTGGAGGAGACGCTCGATCTCATGAGGGAAGTCCGGTTCGCGTACGCGTACATGTACCACTACAACCCGCGCGAAGGCACGGCGGCCTATGCCCTGAGCGGACGCGTGAGCGAGCCGGTCAAGAAAGAGAGGCTCGCGCGGGTGATCGAACTGCAGCAGAGCCACACGAAGGAAGCGATGAAGAGCCGTATCGGCAGCACGGCGACCGTTCTCGTGGAGGGGCTCTCCCGCAGGAACGAGGCCGAACTCGTCGGCCGCACCGCTCGGGACGAGATGGTCGTATTCCCCGGTTCCGCCTCCCTCATCGGCTCCTTCGCCCTGGTCCCGCTCCTGTCGCTGCGCGGCACGACCTTCCGCGCGAAGGAGGCTATCCCATGCCCTGGCGCCTGATCGGTTTCATCCTCACGCTCACGATCGTCACCGTCTTCATCGGATTCAACCTGGGCAACGCCTGCGACGTCTCGTTCGGTTTCGCGCGCATCAGCCAGGTGCCCGTCTACCTTACGGTCTTCGCGTCCTTCGCCGCCGGCATGATCGCGGTCCTGCCGTACGCCTTCATGCGCTCCTCCCGCAAGAAGAAGGAGAGCCGGGTCCCCCGGTCGCGGGGAACCGGCCCGGCCCCCCACCCCGCGAAACGCCCCCCGCCGC
>JAEXTK010000276.1 GCA_023406985.1 Spirochaetota bacterium
GGCTGGGACCTCCACTGAGGCCCCAGCCACGGAGGGCGCCTCCACGGAGGGCGCCGGAAGCGATGGCGCCGGCAGAGATGGCGCCGGCGGCCGCAAGACGGTGAACGCGGTGCCGCTCCGCGCCGCCGACGCCGCCGCGGAGGCCGCGCGGAACGGGTCTCCCCGGGTGAAGGTCGGCGCCGAAGACTGCGGACCGACGGATTGCGCATCCTGCGACGGCAATTGCGGACGCTGAGACGCTTCGGCCGCTCGCGCGTTACGGCGGCGATGCTCTTCGGGCCCGGCTTCGCGCCGGGCCCGTTTTTTATTCCCCCTTCGCGATACCATCTGCCCTAACGGAACCCTCCGTTTGATCTGCGGAGGTGGGGCGCTTATATTTAATCGAGTATCCTTTTCCCAAGGAGGCCCTTCCATGGGCCAAGGCATGATCCAAAAGTTGGTAGAGGTATTAATGAACATCGCGCGGTCGCTCGGCGTGGAATGCGCGTGCGCGGACGTCGAGCGGATCGCGGTGATGGTTCACCGCATAATGTCGTACCAGTCCCGCCAATTCCATACCCTCGAACACGTGTTCGGTTTCCAGGAAGGGGCCGACGCGATCACCATGTTGGCGGCGATCTTCCACGATGTCATTTACCGGCAAGTGGACGGGGGACTGCCGCCCGAAACCGAGGCCATGCTGGCCCCCTTCCTGGTGGAGGAAGGAGGTAGGACGCGCCTGTCCTTCGAAGCGGGAAAAAACGACCGGGCCTTCGAGCTCTGCCGCAGCGTTTTCGGCATCGAGGACGAGCGTAAAGATTACCCGCCGGGAGGTCTCAACGAATTCCTGAGCGCCCTGACCATGGCGAAGATCGTTCAGGGGCTGCTCCCGGAAAAGGTGGAAATCGCCGTCATCGTCTGCATCGAGGCGAGCATCCCCTTTCGCGGGCCCGACGCCGCGGGCAGGTCCGTCGGCGAGGCGCTCGAAGCGAGGCTCGCGGCCGCCCGCGCCGCGGGCATCATGGACGTCACCGAGGAAGAAGCGCGGGGGATGGTCGTTCGGGCCATGGCGTTCGCGAACGTGGACGTGCAGGATTTCGCCGACGACGACCCCGCGCACTTCCTCAGCAACACGTGGAAACTGCTGCCGGAGTCCAACGCACCGCTCCGGAATCCGGGCGCCTTCTCCATCAAGGAGTATCGGATAGCCCTTCAAAAGATGCTCGGCTTCTTCCGTTTCCTCAAGCCCGGCAACATCTACCACTCGTTCCGCGGCGTGCCCGACGCCGCCGCGATGCGAACGCTGGAGACGAAGGCGAGCGTCAATCTGCTGCTCGCCGAGAATTACCTCAAGGCCAAGATCCTAGCCATCGGACTTTTGGAGGCGATCTCCTCGGTGACCGGCGGCGACGTGCCGGTGGCCCTGTTCATGGGAGACATCCCGAGCGACGGGAACGATCCCGAAAGCCTCGCCGACTTCCTGGAAATCCCCGCTCCGCCCAAAGCGGCGGGGGTGGATAACCTGTACCTCTTGCTCAAGGACGGTCGGCTCGGAGAATCTTCCTTCGACCTCAGGAACTCGCCGTTGGCCCTCTATCTGTACATGCGTTTCTTGCCGGAAAAATGGGAACGGCTCACGAAAGAGGCTGAAGCGTACTTCTCGGACGGGCTCGACGGGGAAGAATTCCTGGAACGTTTCGGCGGCGCCGTCCTCGCCGAAGTGTTCACCGCCTGCAGCAAGATGGTCCCGACCCGGTCCAAGCTCTTCCGGGAACGCATCGCGAAGCTCTAGCAGCCGCCGTCATCCTCGTTCCGTCGGATCGCGAAAGAATACGCTCCGCGCGTTCCGGCCGCGGAGCGGCCTGCCGCGTTCGGCGGCGCCCGCGTAAGGCCGCCGGCGCCGGCTCCGCTTCTCGGGGTCGGCCGCGCACGAAAGCTGGTACTCCTGCATGGCCATGAACGCCGCGATGAGCTGGTCGGCTCGTTCGTATCGATCCAATCCCGCCTTATCCAAAGCCGTCATGAGCTCGTGGACCGCCTCGATGGTGGAGAGGCAGAGGTCGTCCGGTTGGCGCTTGATGAGCCAGCGGCTCTTCGCGGCGGGCGTGAACATGAGGCGCGGCAAGGCCTGGAGGATGGGGCTCTCCCGCAGCATCTTCTTGGCGAGGGGCCACGTCGCGTCGATGAGGAACACGAGGAGGCGGCGATCGCCGAGGTCGTCCCGCGCGAGCCCTCCGCTCGATAGGTCGCGCGAGGACGGGCCGGGGTAGAGCAGCATCGGCGCATAGGTAGGGTCCGCCAGGAGGGCGGCCACGCGCGGCTCCTCATCGAAACGGACGCCGGTCACGATCTCCGCGTCTTCAAAGGAGAGGGCCGCGAGGCGCCCGGTCCCGCACTTCACTTTTTTGACCTCGTGGGGGTGCATGAGGAACACGAGTTTCGTCGCGGACCGCATGGGCGGGACGAGCGCGCACAGGCAGGAAGCCAGCGGCCGGCGGCAGCGCGTACAGAGCTCTCGCATGGCCGCGAATGTAGCCGCCTTCGTCGGTTATGGCAAGATCGGCGCGGCGCGCGCCCTGACCTGCGGCGTCGCGTCGCCGCAGGTCAGGTTCGGATCGGAGTCCGCGGCGAGGTTCCCTTCGGCGCAGGCGCCGCGCAGTTCCAGCGCCGGGGCGGTCCCGTCGGCCTCCTCCGCGGCCGCGGCCCGCTCCGCGGCGGGCTCCGCCTCCCTCGGAGCGGCCTCATAATCCGCCGCCGTTCCGCGCAGGACCTTGTTCATCTCCTCCTATTCAGCGCCGGAGGGAAGGTCGTTCCCCTGGGAAAAAAACCGGCGCCGCGAGGGCGAGGCCCGAAAGGATGAGGACTGACATTTTCATAAAAATCCGGAATCTACACGCCCGAATAGGCCATGAAGCCGCCGTCCACGGGGACTACGATGCCGGTCACGAAGCCGGACGCGGAAGCGTCGCAGAGCCACTTCGTGGTGCCGACGAGGTCGCCGGGTTCGCCGAGCCGTCGCATGGGGGTAGCTGCGAGGATTTTCTTGGTCCGGTCGGAGGGCGATCCGTCCTCTTTGAGGAGGAGATTGCGGTTCTGCTCGGTCAGGAAAAAGCCGGGGGCGATGGCGTTCACCCGGAGCCCCGCCTCGGCGAAGTGGACCGCGAGCCAGGAGGTAAAACTGTTGACCGCGGCCTTGGCCGCGCTGTAGGCGGGGATCTTGGTCAAAGGCGCGAAGGAGCCCATGGAGGAGACGTTGAGGATGGCGGCGCCGGGACGGCCGATCATATCGCGGGCGAAGGCTTGGATCGTCAGGAAGGTACCGAGGAAGTTGAGGTCGAACACGGCGCGGAACCCGGCCTCTTCCATGGCGAAGAAACTGCCGAGCGGCGTGGCCGCGTCGGCGTCGGCCGCCTTGTCGGCCGCCCACGAGGTCCAGTATTCCTTGGACGTGGTGCCGCGCGGATCGTTGCCGCCGGCGCCGTTGATGAGGATGTCGCAAGGCCCCAAGGCGGCCTCCGATTCCGCCTTGGCCGCCTTGAGGCTTTCCATGGAAAGGACGTCGCACCGAACCGCGACGGCCTCGCCGCCGGCGCTCTTGATGCGTCCCGCGACGCGCTCGCCCTTCTCCAGGGTGCGGTTGAGGATGGCGATCCGCGCGCCCTCCGCGGCGAGTCCTTCCGCCATGGCGCTGCAGAGGACGCCGCCGCCGCCGGTGATCACGATCGTCTTTCCTTTGAAAAAGCCCATAGAATCCTCCGATGGATATCCATACTACCATGAACAGGCGCTCCGCGCGACGCTTCACGTGCGTGAGCGATCTCGCTATATTCGAAACGAGGAGAGCGCAGCATGCATAGGCTCAATCAAAGCGTCTCGGCCCTGGTGGATTCCTACGGAGCGTACGGGCTCATCAACCATTCGGGCGGCCCCAATCTTCCGAGCCGGGAAAGCGTCGCGAGCATCCTCGCCGATCTGGACGCCCTCCTGTTTCCGGGGTTCCGCGAAGAGGAAAGCCTCGACGAGGCCGGCCTCCACCTGGCCACGGCGGAACGGGTCCACCGGAGCGCGCGCCGGCTCGCCCACGAGGTCGAAAAAAGCGTCTCCTTCTCCTGCCGATGCGGCCGCTTCTCCTGCGAGGGCGAGCCCTGCAGGAACCTGGCCGAGCAGATCGTCGGGGACTTCTTCGCCGAGCTCCCGCAGCTGCGCCGGGTCCTCTCCCTGGACGTGGCGGCGGCTTTCAAGGGCGATCCCGCGGCCAAGAGCGTGGAAGAGGTCATCGTCGCCTATCCCGGGCTGGAAGCCATCGCCGTGTACCGCATCGCCCACTATTTCTGGCAGCGCGAAGTGCCGCTCATACCCCGCATGATGAGCGAGATCGCCCACGGCCGCACCGGCATAGACATACATCCCGGCGCCGACATCGGGGATTCCTTCTTCATCGACCATGGAACCGGCGTCGTCGTCGGAGAGACCACGGTCATCGGGAAGAACGTGAAGCTATACCAGGGCGTGACGCTCGGCGCCCTCAGCGTGCGCAAGAGCGAGGGGAACGTCAAACGGCATCCGACCATAGAGGACGACGTCACCATCTATGCGGGCGCGACGATCCTCGGCGGGGAGACGACCATCGGGATGGGAAGCGTGATCGGCGGAAACGTGTGGATCACCGAATCGGTGCCGGAGGGGAGCCGCGTCTACGCGAAGAGCGGCGAGCATGTACTCAAACGCAAGGAGGCATGAGCCTGACCACGCACATCCGCGACTTCGCCCGGTCCAGGATCTTCTTGCGGCAGTTCGGCACCAACTTCCTCCTCATGGTCGGTTTCACGCTCCTGTTTTCCGCGGCCATCTGGCTGAGGACGAGCGAGGAATTCAAGGTCCGCCAGGTCGTGATCGCGGAGCACCTTCGCAACCAGAACGAGGCGGCCATACGGGAATGGCTGTATAGCCGCGTCAACGCCGTGAAGGCGTTCGCGGTCATGTTCGAAGGGGAGACCGTCGCCGCCCTCACGACCACGGCTACGGCGAAGAAACTCGCCGCCCTCGTGGCCGCGCATCCGGACTTCGTGGACATCATCCTCATCGATGGGCGGGGCTTCGTCATCAACTCCGCCTCGTCGAGGGCGGAGTACCAGTCCCTGGACCTCGCCGACCGGGAGTATTTCCGGGAGGCCGCGGATACGGGGGTCGGCGTCACGGGTTTCATGCCCGGCAAGCGCATCAAACGGCCGACCATGACCGTGGCCGCGCGCATCGCCGCCGCGGACGGCTCCTCCGCCGTGGCCGCCGCGTTCATCACGCCGAACCGCTTCCGTACGATGATGGACGAGCTGAACCACGGCGGCCCGGGCGCGGCCTACCTCGTCGACAAGGACGGCGCGTCCCTGCTCCCCCGCACGGCGGACGCCGGCGCGGCGCAGGCCGCCGATACGGAAGCCGAGCGTACCCCCGCAGCGGCGGCGGCGGCCCGCGGGGAACGCGGGGCGACGGCGTACCGGACGTCCGCGGGAGAACAGGCCGTCGGCGCCTACGTTTGGATCGAGGAGATCCAGGCGGGCCTCGTCGTGGAGTTGGGCGGCGAGCTCCTCATGAGGCCGCTCGAACGGCTGCAGGGTTTCGTTTTCATCGTGGCCGTCGCCTGGGTCCTCCTCGCGCTCGTGGCCTCAGCCGCCCTTTCGGCCCGCATCTTCGAGCCGGAGCGGGAGCTCATCCGAGCCATGGACGAAGTCGCCGCGACCGACTAATCGCGCAAC
>JAEXTK010000297.1 GCA_023406985.1 Spirochaetota bacterium
ACCTCAGGCGGGGGGTGGAGTCGGTAACGGCGACCTGGGCGGAGGCCCTCGTCGCCGCCGCCGAGCGGGAGCTCGGCGTCTTCGACGAGTTGGGGTTTACCGACGTCCTCGTGTCCATGAAGGCGTCCTCCATCGCGGATACGCTGGAGGCGAACCGCCTCCTCGCGTCCCGGCGCGACGTGCCCTTGCACCTCGGCGTCACGGAGGCGGGCCCCCTCATCCCCGGCATCGTACGCAACGCGGTCGCCTTGCACGCCCTCCTCGCCGAGGGCATCGGGGCGACCATCCGCGTCTCCCTCTCCGATACGATGGAGAGCGAGGTGCTCGCCGGACGGGAGATACTCGGCGCCGTGGCCGATTCCACGGGCAAGGGAGGGGCGGGCCGCGGTATCGTGATCGTCTCTTGCCCCCGCTGCGGCCGAAACGGCTTCGATACCCACGCCTTCGCCGAACGATGGCGGGACGAACTCTATTCCCTCAAGGTGGACGCCACGGTGGCCATCATGGGGTGCGCGGTGAACGGCCCGGGCGAGGCCCGGCACGCCGACCTCGGCATCACCGGCGCCGGCGACAAGATCCTCATCTTCCGGCACGGGGAAATCGTGCGTACGGTGGAACCGGGCCAGGAGGATGCGGCGTTCCGCGAGGAGCTCGCGAAGCTGTGAAACGCCCCCTGATCGCCCCCTCGATCCTGATCTCCGTCCTCCTGCTGTGCGCCGCGCCCTCCATGGACGCCGCGGAGGCGAGCGCCGAATCTCCCTATTGGATGGTTCTTGAAAAGGGGAAACGGCTCTACCGCGCGGGCGAGTACGGCGACGCGCTCCTCACCTTCGAGGACGCGTCCCGGGGGAGGCGCGAACACTTTACGCGCCTTGAGCGGATCCTCGTGGAAACCCTCTCGTTCCCCGATTTCCGTCGCCTCGGCGACGACCTGGATCTGGCGGAACAACTCCTCGGAGAGAAGAACTTCGTGGATGCCCGCGCCGCCCTCGCGGAGCTCTATACCTTCGTTCCGCGGGAACGCTTGCAGAATTCGACGCGGAAGGCGATAGAGAGCCTCCGCACCCTGCGCTCCTACCCGGAGGCCGATTTCTGGATCGGGGAGACGTTCCGCGCCGAAGGCGAGCTCGGCATAGCCTTGAACCAATACCGGAAGGCCTACGAAGCGCGGGCCCTCCTGGAGATTCCCGACGAGGCCTACACCGTCCTCTACCGGATGGCGGAAATCCTCAGGGATCGACAGGAATACAACGAGATGGAAGCGCGGCTCCTGGAGGTGGTAGGCTCGGACCCCCTCTGGAGCGACGCATCGAACGACTTCCTGCGGTCTTCCCTTAATCGGAGCCTCGCCAACGAGGGAGTCGACCAAGTCCTTTCCCTCTACCGGATGGACGCCGTCCAGACGGCCAAGGCCCACCGGATGCTCGCCTTCCACTACTATGCGACGGGGCGCCACGACCGGGCCGCGGCCCACCTCATCTTCGCCTTCGTGATCCAGACGACGGCCGTGATCGACGAGCTCAAGCGGGTCGACATGGATTGGCGATTCGAGGGCTTCCGAGCCATCCTGGACGCGGCGCAGAAGCGTCCGTCGCTCGCCGGATACCTCGCGGAGACGGATTATTTCAAGACGTGCTATTATCTCGCGGCCTCGCTCTACGCGACCGGGAAACAGGCGCCCGCCTTCGAGCTGTGGCGGATACTCGCCCGCAGGCAGGAAGCCGGCGAATGGAGGGTCCGGTCGGCCCGACAGCTCCAAAATCCCACCGTGGAGAAGGTAATCGAAGCCCCGTAGCGGAACTTCACGACAAAGTGCGATACACATCAACGAGACGGGAGGGTCTTATGAAGAAGCAACTTTTCGCGGTACTGGTTCTCTGCTTGGTCGGAACGGCGGCGTTCGCCGATCACCCCAAAAACGGATTCGGCGTCGGCGCGGTGGTCGGCGGCGGCGTCCACGACGGCGACATGGACGGAGATATCGGACTCAGCCTGCGCGTGCCGAGCCTGCCGATCTTCTGGGGCATCCGCCTGTCGGTGCAGAATTCCGACGTGAGCCTCGCGGTGACGGGGGACTACTACTACATCGACGAGGGCCTCATCGACGAGAAGGGCCTCAACCTGGACTGGTTCCTGGGCCTCGGCGCGTACGGCAGCTTCGGTTTCTACGAGGACACCTACATCGCCATGGGTGCCCGGCTCCCCGTCGGCCTGTCCTGGCATTTCGCGAAGGCCTTCGAGCTCTGGGGCGCGCTCGCGCCCTCCCTCGGCCTGCAGGTCAGTCCCGATTTCGTGTTCCCCGACTTCTGGATCGCCGCCGAGATCGGCCTGCGCGCCTGGCTCAAGTAACGCCCGTCGGAATATTCGCCGAAGGAGCCGCGGACGCGGCTCCTTTTTTATGCCTTGAGGGAGCGCTCGCCGCCGTGGTACTATGCATCAATAAGGATATACGCAGCATGAACAAGGTCGTACTGAAAGCCCAGGACTTGGACGGGTACCTCACGGAGGCCGACAAGGCCGACATCGCGCGCATGGATGGCCTCTTCCGCCAGGTCATGCTTTCTTTCAACATCCTTTCTACCACGACCTCGGACAACGAGCGCCGCAGGGAAGAGAAGAGCCTCATCGATCTGTACAACGAGATGGGAAGGGCGATGCAGGACATCTGCAAGGACGAGCCCCGCATCCACGTGTACTCCTTCCAGACTCCCCAGGAGAGCCACCCCGAGGCTTCCCGCCTCATCGCGAAGCTCCGCGACGTGCGGACCGGCGGGCAGGAATTCGTGTACTACATCCAGCGCGCGTACGAACTCCTCTTCAAGCTGGCCTACGCGGGGGCCGAGGCTTCCAGCAAGAATTACCTCATCGTGAAGACGCCGGTGACGGTGCCGGTCCAGAATTTCGCGGTGCACAAGATTCCCAACATCGATTCGATGATCGAGAACACCGTCATGTGCGTGATGCTCCGCGGAGCCTTGCTGCCTTCCATGATCGTCTCCAAGGAAATCCAGGAGTACTCGTCCCACGGGTTCGTCACGCCCTTCGCGCTCTTCAAGATCAAGCGGGACGACTCCAAGCACGAGAACGACATGGAGTACATCCTCGATCTGGAGAAGTCCTATTTCCGTCCAGAGGATTTGAACGGCAAGGACCTGATCTTCGCCGATCCCATGAACGCGACGGGCGGCAGCCTCGTGACGGTGGCGAAGTACCTCTTCGAACAGGGCGTGAAGCCGAAGTCGGTGAAGTTCTTCAACGTCATCTCCGCGCTCAAGGGCGCCCTCCGCGTGGTGCGGGCCCTGGAGAACTGCGAGGTCTACACGCTCTGGATGGACCCGGTGCTCAACGAGTCCGCCTACATCCTTCCCGGCCTCGGGGACGCGGGCGACCGCATCAACGGCCGCGACGGCGAGGAGCATCCGCGGAACATCATGCAGCTCATCGCCGACTACGGCTCCAACATCGCGAACCTCTACCGCGCGCAGCTCCGCGAGATCGAGGACACGGTCCTGGGGCATTGATCGTATGAAGGGCGCGCCGTACCTCGTCGCGGGAATCCTGCTCGCGTTCCTGGCCGCGCTCTCGTCCTGCGCCGGCGTCCAAGCGGCGTCGGCGGAGGAATACTACAACCTCGGCATCGCCTACTACGACCTGGGTAAGTTCGCCGAGGCCGAGCGTTGGTTCCAGAAGGCCGCACGGGCCGACAAGACCCGCGTCGCCTCCGAATACAACCTGGGCAGGATCGCCTACGAGACGGGGAAGGCCGAAGAGGCTGCCCGCATCTTCGAGCGTCTCCTGGAAAAGGATGGCGACAACGTGGTCACCCTCAAGGCGGCCGCGTTCGCGCGCCTCAAGAACGGGGACTTCGAGAAAGCCGCCGCCCACTACGAACGCGTGGTGACCCTCCTGCCGGAGACCGAGGACGCGACGTACAACTACGCGCTCGTCCTGCACGGCATGAAGCAGGACGAACGGGCGCTCGAGATCCTCGGCCCCCTCCTGATCCGGCATCCCGAGGATGCGGATGCGCTGCTCCTCCGCGCGCGGGTCGAGAAGAGCCTGGGACGGCCCGAGGCGGTGGACAGCTACGCGGCGCGCCTGGAGCGCGGCGACGACCCCGTGATCCGGCGGGAATTCGCGGAAGCCTGCGAGGCCGCCGGCCTCTACGTACGGGCGGTCGAGAGCTACGACCTCATCCTCAAGGCGGGCAAGGCCGACGCCGCGGGCGTGGGGCGTGGGGTCGTCCGCTTCGCGAAGGCGCGCGCCCTTCTCATCGCGGGCGGGGAGGGGCTCGGGGACGGGGGGCTCAAGGAGTTGGAGACGGCCCTCGCCGAAGGTTTCAAGGACCGAACCGCCCTGGATGCCCTGGTCGCCGACGACCGCGTAGCCGCCAAGGAAGAGGTCGCGCGAATCGTGGACGCGGCGGGCAAGCAGGCCGAAGAGAAACCCGCCGCGCCCGCGGAGGATGCGGGCGCCGCCGAATAGGCGCGGCGCGGGTCTTGTCCAAAGAGGCCCGGTGCGCGAATAATGGCGCATGTCGTTTAAGGACCTCAGGCACTTCATGGAAGCGCTCCGGGAGCGGGGCGAGCTCAAAGAGATAGACGCGGAAGTGGACCGCGACCTCGAGATCACCGAGATCGCGGACCGCGTCGTCAAGGCGGGCGGACCGGCCCTCCTCTTCAAGAAGGTGAAGGGCTCTCCCTATCCCCTCCTCATCAACGCGTTCGGAAGCTACGAGCGGACCGCCTTCGCCCTCGGCGCCAAGGTCGGGCCGGAAGGCGGCAGGGCCGCCCTGGACGCCATCGCCGCGGAGATCGCGGACCTCATCGACCTTTCGAGCTACATGGGCTTCATCGGCAAGGCCAAGGCCATACCCAAACTCGCGCGGCTCGCGAGCGTCCTGCCCCTACCGGCCGCCTTCGGCGCCCCCTGCCAGGAGGTGATCGAGGACGAGGTGGACCTGGACCTGCTGCCGGTCCTCAAGTGCTGGCCCGCGGACGGGGGCCGCTTCTTCACCCTGCCGCTCGTCTTCACGCTGGACCCCGAGACGGGCCGGCAGAACGTCGGCATGTACCGGATGCAGATCTACGACAAGAGAAGCACCGGCATGCACTGGCACCTCCACAAGGACGGCAGGTCGATTTGGGAGAAGTGGAAGGAGAAGGGGGGGAAGATGCCGGTGTCGGTGGCCCTCGGCTGCGATCCGGCCATGATCTACGCCGCGACCGCCCCCTTGCCTCCCTTCATCGACGAGACGATGTTCGCGGCCTTCCTCCGCAAGGCGCCGATCGAGCGGGTGAAGTGTACGACCAACGATATCCACGTGCCCGCGCGCGCCGAATTCGTGCTCGAGGGCTACGTGGACACCGCGGAGCCGCTCCGCGAGGAGGGCCCCTTCGGCGACCATACCGGCTACTACTCGCTCAAAGGGATGTATCCGGTCTTCCGCGTCGAACGGATCACGCGCAAGAAGAAACCGATCTACAACTGCACCATCGTCGGTAAGCCCCCGATGGAGGACTGTTACCTCGGCAAGGCGACCGAGCGCCTCTTCCTTCCCCTCATCAAGATGATCGCTCCCGAGATCATCGACATGAACTTCCCGCTCGAGGGGGTATTCCACAACTGCGCGATCGTCTCCATCCGCAAGAAATACCCCGGGCATGCCAAGAAGGTCATGCACGCGCTCTGGGGTATGGGGCAGATGATGTACACGAAGCTCCTCATCGTGGTGGACGCCGACGTGGACGCCCAGGACCTGTCCACCGTCGCGTGGAAGGTCTTCAACAACATCGACGCGGCGCGGGACGTCGTCGTGGTGGACGGTCCGCTCGACGCCTTGGACCACGCCTCGCCGCTCCCGCATTACGGCCACAAGATGGGCATCGACGCGACGAAGAAGTGGAGGGACGAGGGGCATGACCGGGAATGGCCCGACGACATCGCCATGTCGAGCGACATCGTCGGCCTCGTGGACCGGCGGTGGCGGGAGTACGGGCTATGAGACGCGCGCTCGGTCGCGTGCGCGCCTGGGGCGAGCTCGTGATGTTCAGCCATTCCGTCTTCTCGTTTTCCTTCCTCGCGCTCTCGGCCTTCGCGGCCGCGGACGGGCTCCCCCCGCTCCGGTCTTCCATCCTGCTCTGCGTCGCCTTCCTCGGCGGTCGGACGGCCGCGAACGCCTTCAACCGCGTGGCGGATCGGCGCTACGACGCGGCGAACGAACGCACCGCCGGCCGCCATATCCCCGCGGGGGAGGTGAGCGCGACGGAAGCGCTGATCCTCGCGGGCGTCTCCTTCGCCGCCCTGGCCGCCGCCGCCGCCCTGCTCAGGCCTCTCTGCGCGGCGCTCCTCCCGGTCGCGGGCCTCCTCATCCTCGGCTATTCGTACACGAAACGCTTCACCGCGCTCTGCCACCTCGTCCTCGGCGTGGCCTGCGCCTGCGCGCCCGCGGGCGCCGCGATCGCCCTCCGCGGCGCCTTGGACCGCTCGACCCTCGTCCTCTGCGCCGCCAACGCCCTCTGGGTCATGGGTTTCGACGTGGTCTACGCGATCCAGGACATCGAGTTCGACCGCGCGGCGGGACTCCGCTCCATACCCGCGCGGTTCGGCGCGGCCGCGTCCCTCGCGATCTCGGAGCTCTGCCATGCCGCGGCGGCCCTCGCCCTCGTCCTCTTCGGTTTCCTCGAGGGGCTCGGCGTCGCATACTTCGTCGGCGTCGCGCTCATCGTCATCCTCCTGGCGTGGGCCGCGGTCGCCTCCCGGCGCGACTACCGGAAGCACGTCCTCTTCGCCTCGTACTCGGCGAACCAGGTCGTCTCCCTCGTCCTCCTCGCGGCGACCTTCGCGGAGTTCCTGCCATGAAGAATTTCGTACTCGGGAGCTCGGGGGCCTCGGGAGGGCCCTACGGCCTCCGCGTCGCCCGCGCCCTGCTGGAGGCGGGGCACCGCGTCCAGCTCGTCGCCTCGGCGGAAGGGGCGCGCGTCCTCCGCTACGAGACGGGGCGCGACCCGGCAGCCTTCGCGGCCTCGCTCCCGGAGGAGGCGCGGTCGCTGCTCCGCATCCACCGCAGCGCCGACCTCTTCGCGCCGATCGCGTCGGGGTCCTTCGCGACGGACGGCATGGCCATCGTCCCCTGTTCCATGGCCGCGGTCGCGGCCATCGCCAACGGCACGGGGGGCGACCTCCTGCGGCGCGCCGCCGACGTCCACCTCAAGGAAGGGCGGCCGCTCGTCGTCGTGTTCCGCGAGGCGCCCCTCTCGCGGATCCACCTGCGGAATCTGCTCGTCCTCGCGGAGGCGGGAGCGACGGTGCTCCCCGCCGCCCCGGCCTTTTACGGGAGACCGCGTACGATGGAGGATTTGATCGATTTCGTCGCGGGCCGCGCCCTCGCGGCCCTCGGCGTGGAGAGCTCCCTCGCGCCGGTCTGGTCGCCGCCGGAAGATTCCGTCAATAGGTGACGGTGAGGGACGTGCCCGTCGTGGCGGTGAACGCGAAGGTTCCCGCGGCCTCGCTCCCCGCGGCTATGAGCTGGATGAAGGCGTTGAGGGTCAGCGTACCGGCGACGCGGACGAGGGATTCGTGCTTGAGCGAACAGCTCCAGGCGGCCTCCGCCTCGGCGTCGTCGGAGTAGGAGAACTCGAGGGTCTCCCGCCGTTCGCGGATGGGCGGGGAGGCGGTCAGGTCGGCGACCGCGGGTAAATCCTTATTCCCCTTGAACTTCTCTATGACGACGCCGTAGACCGCGCCGACGAAATTCTTGGGCGCGGGGGCGGTCCAGCTGATGAGGGCACCCTCGCTCCAATTGTCCTGGGCGATGATGAGCGTGTTGGAAAATCCGAGCCGCGCGCCGGCGAATCCGTAAAAGGCGGCCCCCTGCCGGAACGTCGTCTGCCAGGTCGTGGATGCCGCGTCTCCGAAAATGGCCTGCGCCTCTATCGAGTGGGTATACTCGTCGCTCTGATAGAAGTTGAAGACCGGCCGCGTTCCGAAGGCGCCGAAGAGATTGATGGCGGTGAAGTTGAGCGACCCCGCGGTCACGAGGGAATCGGAGATCGTATCGTAGGTTCGGTCCAGGACGCGTTCCACCGAGGATTGGAAGGCGACGGGGAGCACGAGGGCCGCGGGCCCCTGCGCTTGGGGAAAGGTCAAGGACAGGGCCAGGGAGTCGCGGAAGGTCGCCTCGGCGCCCGAGTCGGCCGCGTCGATGAGGGTCTCCTCCAAGGACGCGAGCCAGAGCGTCCGCACGGGCGGCTCGGTCCAGAGGGGGAAGGCGTCGCGGACGGAGGTCCGGAAGAGCTCCAGGTCGTGGTAGACGCCGGAGCCGTCTCCCTCCATGACGCGGGAGAACGTTCGATGGAAAACCAACTTCCCGCTCACCGGCTTGAAGACGGCCGGGAACTCCAAGCCGACCTGGCTCTTCGACTCGGTCATCCCGCTGGAGGCCGTATAGTCGGAATTCCCGGTCGCGGTCAGGGCGACGCCGAGCGGGCGCGCCTCCACCGCGAAACTCGCCGTGCCTTCCAGCGCGCGTTCGCGCGCGCCGCCCCCTTCGTCGGGGGTGAGGGGCCGCCAGCTCCACCGCCAAGCCTCGGCGTAGTCGACGAGGTCGGCGATGGCGCCGTCCTCGTTTTCGGTCCACGCCGCCGAGGCCGCGCTCTGGGCGGACAGTTTCGGCGCCGCGTCGGACCCGCCCTCCGAACCGCCGAGCGGAACGGAGGCGGCGAGGCGGCCCTGCCAGGTCCGGACGATGGAGGCGGCTTCGCCGTCGACGTTTCCCGAGACGGCGACGGTGAGCGGGCCGGACAAGGTCGCGCCGAAATCGCGCTCCAGGCTCCCGTCGTTCGGCGCGAAGGCGAAGGCTTCCTGCACGGACAGGGGGCCCACGGGCACGGCCGCCGCGTGGGAGGCGGACCAGGTGGTGCCCGCGGGACCGGTCGTCGAGGCGAGGGTTCCCGAGAGCCGCGATCCGAGCACCGTCGCCGCGGCGGCTCCCCGGCCGGCGACGGAAGCGCCGTTGACCGAGCCGCCGGCGAAGGGATCCCCGTACGCGCTCGATTCGAAGGCCGCCTCGGTCGCGAGGTCGGCCACGAGCGGGCGGCTACCGGCGGAGAGGACGGCGCCCTTTCGTTGCCACGCGAGGGTCCCTCCCAGTTTGGCGCCGTAGGAGGGCGCGGGGTCTTCCAGGGTGAGTTCGTCCACGGCGAAGGACCCGGCGGGTAGCGCGGTTCCCGCCCGCGGTTCCACGAGGACCGCCACGTAGCCGGGATCGGCTCCCCCGGAGACGGCGAGAGCGCCTGAACGGAAGGATACCTCCGCGCCGCTCACCGTCGCCCCGTCCACCCGCACGCGGGGTTCGTCGCCCCCGTAGATGACTTCCAGGCGGGACCAGGTCCCGCTCTTGAAGGCCGAGACGGGCACGCGCGCGTTCAGCGGAGTCTCCTTCGCCGCGGCGGACAAAGCGAGCGATGAAGGCCCCCGGGCGAGGGCAACGCGGAGGGTGGCGTCGCGGAGCGCGGCGGCGTCGCCTGCCTCCTTGGCCGCGGGCCCGCGGACATAGAGGACGAGGGTGCGGTAGTCGGCCAGCGGGACGGCTTCCGTCCGGCCGTCGGCGCCCGCCGCGACGCCGGTCCCGTTGGCGCCCCAGGCTATTTTGAGGACGCGCTGATCCTCGTGGTCGGGATGGAGCTTGTCGATCTCGGAAGGGTAGGCCGCGCGCAGGCTCGCGTCGAGGTCCTCGGTCACCGCGACGCCGGTGGAGGCGCCGTCCGGCGCGGCCTTCGGCGCCGCTCCCGATCCGGCGGTTACCGCGCGGAACGACGCTCCCATGGAGGTGGGGCCGGCGACGAGGAGGCGGCCGGAAATGCGGTCGTCCGCGTCGGGAGGCGCGGTAAACCGTATGACGATGCGAATCGATCGGACGTCCGCGAGGCGCCTCCGGGCCGCGTCATCCAGGTCGATGACCGCGGTCCTCCAGGCGCTGCCGGGAGTCGTTCCGTCGTAAGCAGGCTTGGTCGAATCATATATTAGCGCGGAATAGGTGAGCGCGCTCGACTCGAAATCCCCCTCTTCGCGATCGGCGAGCGCGCCGAATTGGACGTATACCTCGAAATCGGCGGTCGCGGAGAAGTCGTAGAAACGGTACGGCAGGACGATTCGCTTGGCGCGCTCGAGGGCGGCCGCGTCTTCGCCGAGCCGGGCCTGGAAGCCGGCCCAGGTGAACGCATCGTCCAGCGCGAATTCCGCCACGAGGATCTCGCCCGATACCGAGGCGTCGGAGACCGCGTACGGGCCGTCCGCGCCGGAGACGAGCTTCGCGCCGGTCCACTCGATCGTTTTGAGCGTGGTGCCCCCGAGGAGGTCCGTCTCGACATAGTTGCGGAAGGGCAGCGGATAGGCTTCCTCCGCGTCGAGGGCGGGGAGCACGGCGTCGCCGGGAGGCGGCTGCGCGGGAAACGCCTCCGCGTCGTCCAGCGCATGCCTGATCTCGGCGCCTTCCATGCCGGTGACGCGGTAGAGGCCCGTGGTATCCGGCTGGTCGTAGGTGAGGCCGATGGTGAGGCCGGCTTGGAGGTTCTCGTACTTCCAATCGGCGCCCGCGCTCAATCCCACCGAGCCGGGGTTCGTCGCCCCGCTTTCGGAATAGGATTCCCCGGAGACGTTCCATCGGGCGCCGAGGGCTCCGCGCGCGGAGAACGGCCCCTCCGGCGCGTACTCCACGCCGAGGCCCGCCGCGAGGCTCCCGAAGCGCCGCTCGTCGGCTCGCTTGAGGTAGGAGATGCGGATGATCTCGCTCGCGAGCGCGGGGCTTTGGAGGATGACCGTCCCGCTCTCCTCATCGTAGCGGGCCAAGGCATCGACGAAGCCGTTCCGCCGCACCTCCACCGAGCCGGGAACGACGTCAGTCCCTATCGCGTACGCGCCCGAGGCGCCGTAGGTGGTGAAGCGGATGGCGATGTCGGCGGAAGTTTCCCGCGTTCCGCTCAGGTAGATTTCCGGCGCCTCCGCCAAGAGCGGCCAGCGGGCGGATACGGAGCGGCGATCGGTCGTTCCCCGTGACGAGGCGAGCTCATAGACGGTCCGCGCGGCGGTCAACGCGGCGGCGCCGGACGGGAATTCGAGCCGGGCGATATCCTTGAGGTCGGTCAGCGCGTAGTCGCCGATGACCGTCCCCGTGGAGGGCTTGACCACGGAGGCGGAGGCGGCCGCGGAGCTGTCCGGCGCGACGTAGCGGTTGCCGCGCTCGAAGGGGGAGAAGGCGCCCTTCTCGTAGATGACCAGGGCTTTCGTCCCTTCGATCGTGATCGTGGCGGGCGCCCCGGCGCCCGCGTCGTCCCCGGGCTGCGGATAGTCGGACAGGTCGATGGCGGGATCGACGGCGGAGAACGCGGCTTGAGCCTGCCCGAGGAAGCCGCTGCCGCTGCCGTACGAACCGAGCGAGACGGCCCAGCGCTCCGCGTTTCCTCCCTTGGAATAGGTCACCGCCACGCGTCCCGCGGGCGATTCGGAGAGCTCCACGATTCCGTAGGTCGCGGAGGATGCGTGCTCGGACGGGGCCGCCCTGCGGTACTTCCTGCCGTCCCCGCCCGAGAACGCGCCTCCCGAGTCTTCTATGTAGACGACCGGCGCGGCGTCGAGGCCCTCGTCGGGTAGGACGAAGGAACGCCCCCGCAGGCGGTTTCCTATTCCCACGTCCGCGGTGGTGCGCTCGCGGTCTCCCACGAAGACCTTCTCCTCGCGCGTGGCCGCGTCGTACCGGAAGAGGGTGTGGACGCGCAGGGCGCCAGCGGCGAAGGCGCCGTAGACGCCGAACGAGTTGGGGGCGTCGCCGCCGAGATCGAGGTAGGGGAAGGCGGGAAAGTCGAGGCCGGTGTTGCCCACGCCGACGTACTGGACGACCTCCCCCTCCTTGCCCCGGTAGCCCGCGCGGTAGGTGTTGAGGTCGTAATCGTCCAGGAAGCTCGCTTCCACGAACCAGCGGTCGAGGATGAGGAGCTCCAGGGTGAGGTCGGTCTCCTGCTCGAAGAGGATGGGCGACTCGGCGGAGGTGAAACGGGTGCCGAGCTCGGTGAGTTCGAATCCGCCCGAGGCGGAGAACGTGCCCTTCCACGAGCCGGTCATGAAGAGGGAGACGTCGGAATCGCCCAGCTCCATCGCGACCAATTCGGCCTTGGCCTCCTGATCCGCCGCTCCGGGAGGCACGCCGGCCGCGGCCGTGCCCGATTCGCCCGCCGCTCCGGAAGCCGAGCCGGAAGCGGCGCCGGGCTCGGCGGCGGAGGGGAGGGCGGCGAGCAAGAAGACGCAGGCCGGAATGAAGAGGCGGGCTGGGGCACGGCTTCGCAAAGGGTGCACTATAGTGTATAGTATAGCCCGCGAATGGGTCGACGCGTCCAGGGAGAAGAGCGAAGATGGTCGTTTCCATGATTCAACTCGTGTTCGAGGTTCCCGATTCCGCGAGCCTCAAGGACAAACGGCGTATCGTCCGGTCGGTGAAGGACAAGTTCCAACGTCAATTCCGCATGAGCGCGGCCGAGGTGGACCTGCAGGATTCGCTTTCCTTCGCCCACATCGGCGGCGCCCTCGTCTCGAATTCCAAGACCTTCGGAGAATCGGTGCTCGCCAAGGCGTTCGCGATGGTGGAGAACGAGATTCCGGTGCGCATCCAGGACGTCAGCATCTATTCGGAAGAATTTTGAAGTACCGCGCTTCCGCGTATTGAGGAGAGTTCGATGCCCAGTCTCTTTCGCCGTATAGCCCTCGTCGTACCGTTCTCCGCTTTGCTCCTCTCCTCCTGCATCGGCATAGACGCCGCCGTGGAGTTCCGCGGCGACCTCTCCGGCAGCATCGCGCTCGAATACCGGATTTCCCGCATGGTGGAATCGATGGGCAAGCTCGACGGGAACGAGGCCTGGTTGCCCCTCCCCGTGGGCAGGGCCGATTTCGAGCGGACCGTCGCCCGCGTGAACGGCCTCACCCTGACGAGCTTTTCCTCCAAGGAGACGGAAACCGACGTCGTCATCTCGGCCAGCCTCGCCTTCGCCAACCCGGCAGCGCTCGTCACCTTCCTCGACGCGACCGGCCGTTCCGCCTCCTTCGCTGCGGACGGCGCCGCGCGGAAGCTGACCCTGAAGCTCGCGGAGGGCGGCGGGAGCCTCGATCCGGACCTGGAACGCCTCGTCGTCACCGTCTTCAAGGGCTATTCCGTCACGCTCAGAGTGAAGACTCCCGGGATTCCCGAAAGTTCCCTCGGGACCGTCAACGCGAGCGGCCGGACCGCTTCGTACGAGTCGCCCGTGGCGGACCTCCTGTCGTCCAAGACGCCGGTGCGCTGGGAGATCGCGTGGAAGGAATGAGGGGCGGTCGCCTTCTCACGCTCCCCGCCCTCTTCCTGACAGCCGCCTGCGCGACCACTCTTCCCGATGCCGCCTCCGTCGGCGCCGCCCCGGTCGGCGGCGTCCCGATCGTTTCAAAGTCGAACGACGCCGCGATCGGCTCCGCGGAGGCCGCCGCGATCGGCGCCCTGGAGACCATGCGCGAAATGGACGCTGCCGCGGCCCGCGCCTTCGAGGCGAACCACCTCGCGGAAGGGGCGCGTCACCTCGTGGCCGCGCTCGCCGTGGACGAGCGGGCCCCCGGCGAAGAGGCCGAGGACAGGCGCGCGGAACGCGCCGAACTCGCGCGGAAGGCGGACTCGATCCTGACCGCGCTCGAAGCCAAGCTCACGCTCGAGCCCGCCGACGCGTGGCTCCAGGACGGAGCGCAGACTGCGGGGTCGACCCGCGACCTCTCCCGGGGAAGAGGTCGCGCTCCTTCAGTACGCCTCGTGGTCAACTATGAAGCCGGCAAGGCCGTCGTGGCCGACGCCCCCATCCGCTTCGCCTTCGTAGACGGCGCGGGGGATATGACGACGCTCGTGGCGACGGACGAGTACGGCCTTGCCGCCGCGACGGTCCGGTCCCTCGCGCGCGCGGACCGGCCGGCGGTCATACGCGCGACGCTCGTCATAGAGAACCGGGGCCTCGCGCGGGAATTCCCTTCCGTGGTCCGCGATTTTACCTACCTTCCCTCGAGCCGGGCCGCCCGCCTCCTCGCCGTGGAACGGCGGGCCGGCGCCGCCCCTTCCCCCGCCGACGCCTCGGCGCCGCTCGCGGATGCGGTATCGCGCGGTCTCGCGGCGACGGGATTGACGCTGCTGCCGATCGCCGCGGAGCCGCCCGGCCCGGCCGGCGCGGAAGACGCCCGTGCGGGCGCCCGCGGCGCGGCTGCGGCCGAAGCCGACGGGGGCTGGCTCGTCGTGGCGATCACCGAATACGAGGAAGAGGGCCGGATGGCCAATCGGGGACGATCGTTCGAAATCTACACGGTCACCGCCCGGACGAGCGTCCGCGTCTTCGGCGACGGCGGCCTCGCGGCGGCTCGGCCGGCGCTCACGAGCGTCGGCCGGGGCGGCAGCGCCGAGGCGGCCCTCCAAGCCGCCTTGTCCGCCTCTCGGGCCGCCGCGGAACGCGATCTCCGCGGGGCGGCGGGAGAGATCGGAAAAGTTCTCAATTGATCCCCTCGGGGACTGGCTTTTCGCGAAGACGAAGCGTAATCGATAGCCGGAAAAATCGATCGCGGCGGGGGGGGGCGGGGGTGGGCGCGCCCCCCCGGCATGCCGGGGGGG
>JAEXTK010000300.1 GCA_023406985.1 Spirochaetota bacterium
GCGCGGCTCCCCGCCGCCCCCCGCCGCGCCGCGGCGACGCCCGGAGGAAGCGCGAAGGGGACCGCGCTCTCGGCGCCGACCTCCTCGATCAACCTCCCGTAGAACGCGTCCAGGAAGGCCGCCTCGGTCCGGGTCGCGAGGTACCAGGCCGCGCCCTTCCCGAACGAGTGCCGGGTCACGGCCGGCAGGCCCGCGAGGAAGTCGCGCTCGTACCGGGCCGCGGCCTCGGCGCCCTCCAGGCGCAGGATATCGGCGTAGTGCGACGCGCGGAAGGAACCGGCGGGAAAGGCTCCGCCGCCGGAATCGTCGCCGAACCGGATGGACTGCGGCCGGCAGTCGCTCACCGCGTCCGTATCCTCCACGCGGAGCCCGAGCGTCGCGGCGAGCGGACCGGGCGCACCGCCCGGGAAACACAGGTCCGATTCGTCCACGAGGCCCGACAGATAGGTGACGACGAGCGTGCCGCCGCCCGCGACATAGCGGGATAGGGCTTCGGCCATATCGGCGCGGAGCATATAGAGCATCGGTACCACGACGAGCTTGTAGGACGAGAAATCCCGCGCCGAGCCTCCGACCACGTCCGCGGCGATGCCCCGCCGCCAGAACGCGGCATAGTGCGCGACGCATTCCTCCTGGTACCGCTTCTCCACGCTGCGGGGCAGCTGGGCCAGGTCCAGGGCCCATCCGTTCTGGAAATCGTAGACCACCGCGACTTCCGCACGGATCGGGGCGCCGGAGAGTCGCGGGAGCCGATCCAGGATGGTACCCAGCGCGCTCACCTCGGAGAAGACCCGCGTGTCCGAGCCGAAGTGGCTCACCACGGCGCCGTGGAATTTTTCCTCGCCGCCCCGGCTCTGCCGCCACTGGAAATAGAGCACGGAGTCCGAGCCGTGCGCCACGGCCTGGAGCGCGGCGAGGGCGTGCACGTTCGGCCGCTTGAGCGGGCTGACCCCCTGCCAGTTGGTGCAGCTCGGGGTGGATTCCATGAGCAGGAACGGCGCGCCTTTGGCGGCGCGGTACAGGTCATGGAAGAACGCGTCCCTGCACGCGACGGCCGCGTCGTCGCCCGCGACGTGCCACCGCGGATAGCTGTTCCAGGAGACCACGTCGACGTGCCGGGCGAATTCGAAATAGTCGATCCCGACGTCGGGCGTCTGGAAATTGGTGGTGATGGGGATATCGGGAGTGATTTCCCGGAGCGGCCGCGTCTCGGCGAGGTAGAAATCGATGCTCTGGTCGCTCGTGAACCGCGCCCAGTCCAGCATGAGGCCGTTGATGGAGGAGTCGGCGGGGAAGATCTCCTCCCAGTCCCCGAAGGTATGGCTCCAGAAGCTCGTCCACCAGGCCGCGTTGAGCGCCTCCAGGGTGCCGTAACGGGCGCGGAGCCAAGCGCGGAAGGCCGCGAGGCACGCGGGGCAATAGCAGCGCCCCGCGTTGTACTCGTTGTTGACGTGCCAGAGGGACAGGGCCGGATGCTTCCCGTACCGCTCCGCGAGGCGCGCGTTGATCTCCGCGCACTTCTCCCGGTAGACGGCGGAGGTCCGGCAGTGGTTGTGCCGGTATCCGTGGCGCTCCCGGCGCCCGTGGATGTCCATCCGGCAAGTCTCCGGGTACGCGGCCGAGAGCCAGGCCGGCTTGGACCCCGTCGGCGTAGACAGGATCGCGCGGATGCCGACCGCGTGCAGGCGATCCAGGAGGCGATCCATCCACGCGAAGTCGTACTCCCCTTCCCGCTTCTCGTACGCGGCCCAGGAGAAGATGCCCACCGTCATCGCGGTGCACCCGGCCCGCTTCATGAGATCGAAGTCCTCGTCCAGGATTTCGGGCCGGTCGAGCCATTGCTCGTAGTTGTAATCGGCGCCGTGGAGGAGCCGTCCGGGAGAGAAGCGTCGTTCGCCCATACCGCGTTAGTCTTTTACCGCGCCCGCGGTCAAGCCGGCCAGGATCTGCTTCTGGGCCGCGAAGAACAGGAAGACTACCGGCAGGGCGGCGATGACCGTGCCCGCGGTCACGATGCCCCAGTCGGTGTCGAACCGCTGTTGGGTGAACTGGAAGATGCCCACCATCACGGTGATGTTCTCGTTACCCTTGAGCAGGAGGTTCGCCATCACGAAGTCCCCGTACGTGCCCATGAAGGCCAGGATGCCGATCGTCACGAACATGGGCCGGATGATGGGGAAAACGATCCTCCAGAAGGTTTGCCAATGCGTCGCCCCCTCGATGAGGGCCGACTCGTCCAGCTCAAGCGGCACCGTGTCGATGAAGGCCTTCACCATGAGGACGTTCACGCTCATCGCCCCCGCCACGTAGATGCAGATGAGGCCGCCGTGGGTGTTGAGGCCCAGGAAGGGGATGTACGTGCCGATCTGCTGGAGCAGCGTGTACAGGGCGATCATGGCGAGGATGCCCGGAAAGACGTTGAGGATCATGATGACCATCATGACCGTCTTCTTGCCGCGGAAGCGGAACCGGGAGAGCGAATATGCGGCCAGGCAGGTGGTGACCACGATCAGGAAAACGGAGATGAGGGAGATCTTGAAGGAGTTCAGCATCCACCGGGAAAAGTTGAGCGTGGTGGAGGACAGGAGTTCCCGATAGTTGCCCAGGGTCGTGTGCTGCGGTATGAGGTGGGCGCCCAGCAAGGACTTGGCCGCGTTGAACGAGGTCGAGACGACCCAGAAAAAGGGAACAACGGCGAAGACGACGAGTAGGACGGCGATGGCGTACTTGATGGCCATGGAGATGACGGCGGTCGATGCGCGCGAAGTCTTCATGTCAGTCCGCCTCCTTCATGATCTTGGTGTTCACCGTCTGGAAGAAGACCATCGCTCCGACGAAGATGAACAGGATGACGGTCACCGCGGCGGTGAGGCCGTATTCGGCGGCGTTCGTGGAGTTGAAGCCGAGCCGGTAGATGAACGAGATCAAGAGGTCGGTATGGCCCATCGGCACGATCGTGTCGGCCATCGCCGGCAAGCCCGCGTTGAAGCCCCAGACGACCGTGAAGTTGTTGAAGGTGAAACAGAACGAGGCGATCACGAGCGGCATGAGGATGCGGAGCAGCATGGGCAAGGTGATGGATTTGAGCTTCCAATAGGGCCCCGCGCCGTCTATTTCGGCCGCCTCGTAGAGGTCCCGCGGAATCGCCTTGAGGGCGCCCGAGGAGATCACGTAGAAGTACGGATACGTCAGGTACACGTTGATGAGGATGAGCGCGAACCGCGCCCAGAAGATGTCGTTGAAGAAGAGCGGCGCGCTCCCGAAGACGGCCCGGAGAAGATTCGTGACGAGCCCCATCTGTTCGTTGAGCAGGCCCCGCCACACCACGAGGGACACGAGCACGGGAATCGGGTAGGGAATGATGAGGAGGGCCCGGATGAGCCGCTTGCCGGGAAGATCCTCAAAGAGGATGGCGATCACGAGGCCGATCACGAAACTGAAGAGGACCGAGAAAAAGGCGAAGGCCACGCTCCAGAGGATGATCTCCCCCGCGGGCCGGAAGTACTCTTTGTTGCCGAGGAAGCGCGCGTAGTTCTCGACTCCGACGCCCTCGATGAAACCGGGAATCAACTTTTCGCCCGCCTCCGAGACGTAGGCCCCGTCCATCGGACGGTAGACCTGACCGGTCGCGAGGTCGGTCATGGAGTCGGCGGAGGCGTCGTAGGCGAAGCGCGTCTTGGCCACCGCGGCCACGCCGAGCGCCTGGACGGTGATCGGCGCCCCGGAGTCGCCGAACGAGACGGCGGCGAGTTCGTCGATCTTCTGTACGGCCTGGATCGAATCGAGCATCGCGTAGTCGCCGACCGTCTCCGGCGGCTCCTCCGCCCCTTCCAAGGCTTCCAGGCTCTTCCCCGGCCGGGCCACGAAGAACGCGCCGTCCGCGTCCTGGATCACGAGGAGGTACGCGCCGGAACCGTCCCGGTAGGCCGTCCAGTCGTACTCCGCGTCCTCGCTCACCGTTTTTTCTTTCAGGAGCCGGCTGATGGCCTGCTGCTTGGTGAGCAGGTGCCCGCCGCCCATGTTGGTGAAGGACAGGTAGAGCGTGTAGAAGATCGGATAGATGGTGAAAAGGGCCGCGAGCACGATACCCGTGGCGAGCCACCGATACGGCGATAGGCTTTTCTTGACCATGATGAGAAACAGGAACGCGGTGACCGCCGTGACGATGGAGGCGAAGGGATACAGCCCGTCCTCGATCAGCTTGAGCGTCGCGAGCGTTCCGACGAACGCGACCGCGAGGCCGCCGATCAGGCCGAGCGGCGACTCCAGGGGGTTCCATCTTTCAGTGCGCTTGTTCTCTTGCATTCCTTTCCACCGCCATTGCTAAGATGAGATAGCAGTTTTGTTACCGCGCGATGGAGGCCTTCCGCCTTCATGAGCGGTAACAAAACTGCGTTGAACCCGAAACGAAAGCCATCGGCTTTCGCTTCGAGGTTACTTCTTCTGGGCGACCTGGGTATCGATCTGCTTCTTGGCGTTGGCCAGGGCCTCGGCCGGGGAGAGGGTGGCGGAGAAGGCGAGCGCGCCCGCGTTCACCCAGGCGTCCCACACGTATCCCATGGCGGGGATGGAGGGCATCGGGATGGCGTTCGCGCCGGCGGCGTTGAAGCCCGCGGAATCCTTGTCCTTGACCGACTCGAAGATGCTCTTCCACGAGGAGGGGCGCGGCTCGGCGGCGAAGATGGCCTTCATGTTGGCCTCGGTCGCGACGAACTCGACCGCGAAAGCCTGGGCCAGGGCGGCCTGCTTGCTCGCGGCGCTGATGACCATACCCTGGACGCCGAGGAAGGGGGCGCCGGGCGTTCCGCCCTTCTTGGCGGCGGGGAAGGCGGAGATCTCGTAGGGGACGCCCGCGGTCTTGAAGCGGTTGATGGCCCACGGGCCGGTCATGATGAAGGGCGCCTGGCCGCTCTCGAACAGGACGTGCGCGCCGTCCCAATCGATGGTGGCCGGCACGAGGCCCTTCTTGGCCAGATCGGAGAGCAGGGTCAGCCCCTTGACCATCCCCTCGTTCGCGATGAGCACCTTGGTGCCGTCCAGGCTGCCGTCCTTCTTCTTGTCGAAGATGCCGCCGCCGAAACTCGTGTACACGGGGAAGACGTTGTAGGTCGCGTCGGGGCAGCCCATGATGACCTTGGCCTTGCCGCTCTTCACGAGCTCCGTCCCCACCGCAATCATCTCGTCCCAGGTGGCCGGAGCCTTGGGAACGAGCTTGGTATTGCGGAAGAAGCCGATGTTTTCCACGGCCAGGGGCACGCCGTAGAGCTGTCCGTTGTACATGAAGCCGTCGATCGCCGGGGCGATGAAGTTCTTCTTCTTGGCCGCGGAGAGCTTTATCGGGAGGACGGCGCCGTTCTCCACCATCGGTCCCAGGTTGTCGTGCGGGATGATGGCGATGTCGGCGCACTCGGCGCCGCCGGAAGCCAGCAGGATCTGGTTGCGGATCTGGCCGAGGTCGACCATCGAGACTTCCACGGGAATGCCGTACTTCGCCTCGAAGGCCTTGCCGATGGTGGTCAGGACTTCGATGCGGCCCTGGTCGTACACCCACACCTTCAGGGGCGCCTTCGCCTGGGCCACGGCGGCCGTGAGGGGCATGGCCACCATCATGGCGAACGCAAGCGCGCGCAGGATACACTTCTTCATACTTCCTCCTCTTTGTCGACGGTTCATACACGCGTGTAATCAACGCGCGTAAACGCAGCATACAAGCGAATTCCCGACTTGTCAAATAAAACGTTCACAGTGTCGCGAAGCTTTGGGAGAGGCGCCGTTTCCACCTACCCGAGAGGTAGTACGGGACCGCGACGCAGAGTCCCACCGCCCAGCCGATGCCGTAGCACCAGGCGATCTCCCCATTGCCGAATAAGCGGTCCAGGAGGTAGGCGGCGGGCATGCGCACGAGGAGGAAGGAGGATAACGCCGACACGAAGGGCCAGAAGGATTCCCCCGCCCCGCGCAGGGCCGAATTGACGGTAAAAAGAACCGCGAGGAGGACGTAGCAGGGCATGAGTCGATAGAGCACCTGGGAGCCCGCGGCGATCACCTCGGGGTCGGGCGAAAAGAGCGACATGAGGGTGGGCGCCAGGGCGATCACCGCCAGGCTCGTCGCGGCGCAGGCCGCCGTGCTCATGACGAGCGTGGCGCGGAGCCCCCGCTTCACCCGGTCCAGCCGATGCGCGCCCACGTTTTGTCCGGTGAAGGTCGTCACGGCGCTGGAGAAGCTCGCGATCGGCAGGAAGGCCAGGGAGTCGATGCGCCCCGAGATCCCGTAGGCCGCCATGAACGCCGGCCCGTACCCGTTGATGAGGCGCTGGATGGCCATCGTTCCCAACGAGAAGAGCATGTTCTGGAACCCGGTCGGGAGCCCGATGCGCACCGATTCGGTCAGGATGGACCAATCGAACCGTAGATCGCGGGGCGCGAGCGTCGTGATCTTGAGCTTCTTCACGATGAAGACCGTGCCGAGCAGGAAGGAGACGAACTGGGAGATGACGGTCGCCCAGGCGACGCCGGCCACGCCCCATCCGAACAGGCCGACGAAGACCAGATCCAGGACGATGTTCATGACCGTCGCGACCGCGAGAAAGACGAGGGAGGAGACCGCGTCTCCGAGTCCTTGGAGGATGCCCGCGTTGAGGTTGTAGCCGAAGTTGCCGACCGTGCCGAGGAAGATGATGGAGAGGTAGGTCGAAGCCATCTCCCGCGTCGCGCCCTGGGGCGTGTTGAGGAGCGCGAGGAGGGGATCCACCGCGAACAGGCCGATCGCGGTCACCGGAACGGCGCCGACCAGCGCGACGACGTACGCCGTATCCGCGGCCCGCTTGATCCGGGCCCGGTTGCCCGCGCCGAGGAATTGCGACACCAAGATCGTGAAGCCCAGGGCGAGTCCCGAGAAGAGCGAGATGATCAGGAAGGCGAGGATGGAGGTGCTCCCGACCGCGGCCAGCGCCTCCTTACCGAGGAAGTTGCCGACCACGAGGGAGTCTACGGCGTTGTACGCCTGCTGCAGGGCGTTCCCCGCGAGCAGGGGGAGGGAGAATTTCAGGATGAGGACGGCGGGCCGTCCCTGGGTCATGGAAACCATAGCGGCCATCTTATCGCAGCCGGGCCGCCGAGGGACAGGGCCGCCGAGGGACAGGGGCGCCGAAGGACGGAGCGCGCGCCGGGCGTTCCCTCATCCCGCGTCCTCCCCTCCCGCGAATCCGGGCTAGCGCTCCGCCCGGTCCATCACGAGGACGCCGCCCAAGGCCAGGCCGGTGCCGGCGAGGCCCGCGGCCGTGACGCTCTCCCCGAGGACGAGGGCGCCCGCGAACGTGGCCACCGCGGGCGCGACGTACAGCCAGCTGGACGCGAAGACCGGCCCCGCGTCGCGGACTAGGACGAGGGTCGCCGTGTGCGCCACGACCGAGCCCGCCACGGCGAGGTAGAGGAGCGGCGCGAGGGCCGCCATCGGAAAGACGGGCGCCTCCAGGATGGGGGAGGCGGCCAGGAGGATGAGGCCGCCGATGAGCGTCTGGAGGGCGCTCACGACCACCGGGTCGTCCTCGTTCCGGAAGAGGCGCGGATAGATCGCGTTCCCCGCGGCGTAGATCACGACGCTGCCCATCGCGGCCGCGAGGTAGAGGCCGCCTCCCAGCGCGGCGGGGGACGCCATGAGCAGGGTCCCCGCCATGCCGAGCGCGAAAGCCAGGGCATGGACCAGGGTGAGACGCTTGCCGAGGAAGAACGCGGCGAACAGCGCGGTGAAGAGCGGACCGGTCGCGTCCAGGCGCGCCATGAGCCCGGAATCCACCCGGGTTTCGGCCACGAACATGAGGCCGAAGGTCCCCACCGTGAGGAAGAGGGAGAGCAACGCCGAGCGGGGCGCGAGGAGCAGCGCCGCGCGGAGCGTGATCCGCTTGGAGAGCAGGAGGAAGACGGCGAGCACCGCGCCGGCGATCACGAAGCGGAGTCCGGCGTAGAAGAGGGGCGAAGCGCCCGCTTCGAGCCCCACACGGATGGCGAGGAAGGTCGTGCCGAAGATGGCGCAGACGAGCGCGAAGAGCGCGTAGGTTTTCCGGGTACGCATTGTGGCCTCCGCGCCCAAGGTACGGCATCGGAGGCAAGTTGATACAGCAACAGAATTCTCTTTTTTTATGGATACAGATCGAATCGGCTGGACGGAGAGCCTATCCTCGGAGAGAATCGGCGTATGGATACGAAACGCGAGGTCCTGTTGACCCACCCCGTCCACGCGGCCACGGTCGCCGCGATGGAAGACGAGTTCCGGCTGCATCGGCTTTGGGAAGCGCATGAACCGGAGACCCTCATCGCCGAACTCGCGCCGCGCCTCGCGGCGATCGCGGGAGGCAAGGGCTGCTCGGCGGCCTTCCTGGACCGTTTTCCGTCGCTCCGCATCGTCGCGAACTTCGGCGTCGGCTACGACAATATCGACGCGGTCCACTGCGGGCGGCGCGGGATCCGGGTCACGAACACGCCCGGCGTCTTGGACGATGAAGTCGCGGACACCGCCATCGGCATCCTCCTCTGCCTCGCCAAGAAACTCGTCGCGGGGGACCGCTACGTGCGCGACGGCGCGTGGCTCGGCGGCCCCATGCCCCTCTCCGCCTCGCTCGGGGGCAAGACGCTCGGCCTCGTCGGGCTCGGCCGCATCGGAGGCCGCATCGCGGAACTCGCCGTCGCGCACCGGATGCGGGTCGTCTACCACGCGCGCACGCCCAAGGACGTCCCGTACCGGCACTATCCGGACCTCGTCGCCATGGCGCGGGACGTCGACGCCCTCATGGTCATCGTCCCCGGAGGGGAGGGCACGCGGAACCTCGTGGACCGCCGCGTCATGGAGGCCCTGGGGCCCGCGGGCCTCCTCGTCAACGTCGCCCGCGGCAGCGTGGTGGACGAAGCCGCCCTGATCGACCTGCTCCGGTCGGGAGCGCTCGGCGGCGCGGGCCTCGACGTCTTCGCGGACGAGCCGAACGTGCCGCGGGCCCTCATCGACCTGGGCGACAAGGTCGTCCTGGAGCCCCACGTGGGAAGCGCGACGGAGGAGACCCGGACCGCCATGGGCCGGCTCATGATGGACAACCTCCACGCCTTCTTCGCGGGCGCGCCGCTCCTGAGCGAGGTAAGGGAAACGGCCGGCGCGCGGTGGAATCCGGGAGCCTGATCATCGTATAAGCGACCCGGGGGACCGCAGCGAGACGCCGCTGAGAGCGCCGCGGGTCCCCGCCTACCCTCCGGACCCCGCCGGCTCCCCGCCAATATCAACCAAAGTTGTAGGTCACCGCCTTCGTCACCCCGATATAGTGTCCCCAGGCATCGAGCGTTCGCTCGCGGTGGCGAGAGCGCGCCACGTCTTCATACGCACAGGGCGGGAGGAACGGATGATGGAGGAACTATTGAAACGGTCCTTCAGGGTATGTTTGATAGCCGCGGCAGCCTTTTGCGTCCTATCCTGCGAGTCCGAAGATCCGGATGATCCAACGGGGGTGGCGAAGATCGGCGTCGTAATGCCGACTAGTAGCAGTCGGTGGGGGTCCGTGGACGGTCCGGGGTTGGCGGCCCTCTTCAAGGAAGCAGGCGCGGAGTGCACGGTCCTCTACAGCGAGGACTCCGTCGCGGCCGAGGCGAACAACGTGCGGACCATCATCGACAAGGATTGCGATGTCCTCCTGATAACCGTCGTAAACCGCGAAGATTCGGAGAGCGCCATCGCCTCCGCCGCCGACGCGGGACTCACCGTTATCCTCTACGATCGGCCGGTGATGGGCAACACCCGGGCCCACGGCTACGTGAGCATCGACAATATCGAGATCGGGCGCCGACAAGCCGAGACGCTGGTCGCGGCCGCGGGTTCGGGATCGGCGTTACCGCTCTACCTCTATTCCGGAGCCCTTTGGGATCTCAATTCCTGGTACTTCCTCACGGGGAGTTGGGAAATCCTTCAACCGAAGATCGCCGACGGAACTTTTACGGTGAAGAATTCCGAAAAGGCCGTGGAGTACGGCGCCGTATCCGCATTGAGCCACGCTCAGCTGGAAGAGATCATCGGCGAAACGACGACCGGTTGGAATCAGTCGACCACGGCGCCCCTCGTCGCCGGCGATCTGGCCGACCCGAGCTTTGAAGCCGGCGCGCATGCCTTCGTTCTGGCCCCCAACGACCTGACCGCCCGGGTCATCGGCGACGCCTTCAGGACCGCAGGCGCGTCGGTCACCATCACCGGGCAGGACGGCGATATCGCTTCCCTCCAGTACCTACTCGACGGTAAACAGGATATGAGCGTCGTCAAGCGCGTGCAGACCATAGTCGCCACTGCGGCGGACCTCTGCGTACCGATAGCCGAAGGGGAGAGTCCGAGTTTCCCCGACACCTTCAACAACGGAACGAAGGACATCCCCTTCAAGTCGGCGCCCATGTATCCGGTGTACGACGAGGCCGACATCCGCGCCTTGGTCGACGAAGGCTGGTACCAAGAGACGGATTTCGATTGGCCCTCAGAATAAACGCCGTAGCGGGCGAGTTGGAGGCAGGACGTATGAAAAGGTCGATGGCTTACTCCCCTATCAGGAAGTGCCTTCTTTCCGCGACCATCGCGTGCATCGCTTTGGTCGGCTGCGATCAGCTTTCCGATCCCGCGGATGATCCCCCGAACGGCGACTCGACCAACCTGATCGCCAACGGGGATTTTTCCGAACAGATGGCTCATTGGAATTACTGGATAATGACCGAACAGGGGGTGCAGGCGCAAGTCGATACGAGCGATGGAACCTTTATGCTGGACATAACCACGGGAATCAATAGGGAGTACGGCATCGGACTTGCCCAAAGACTTAGCCTTGAACGGAACACGAATTACCGCCTTTCGTTCGACGCTCGCGCGACGGAAGATAATACGGTCATTTCGGCGGGCCTTGATGAAGACGGCACCGACGTGAACGGCAACGGCGAGATCTACGGAAATTGGAACCGTAGGTGGCTCAACCTATCGCAAGGAATGCGACGATATTCCTTCACCTTGGTGATGCCGCCTGACTATGACGATCCTACCGGCCGGTTGGCCTTTTGGTTTGACTTTCTCGAGGCGCCCCACACGATAACGGTAGACAACATCGTCCTTGAGAAGCTGACGTCCTCGCCTGCAGAACAGCCGCCTGAGCCGGAAATGCTCCGGAACGGCAACTTTTCCGAAGACTTCAATTTTTGGTGGTGGTGGGCCGATGAAGGCCATGTCCAAATCCCCGATTGCACGGCGGGGACGTTCGTACTTGCCAACTTGCATCCCGGTACACCGCGAGGCGAAATGTGCATCAAAGCGCGGGCGCCGGGACTTATGCAAACGGGACAAGAATACCGCGTTACGCTCTCCGCCTCTTCCACGGTTGCCGGAGACCAACTTGGTATTGAACTCGCCGAAGGAGGGACCGACCTAAACGGAGATACCCATAATTATTCCGAGCTGGCTACTGCGTCGGTGTCCTTGACTACGGGAACTACTGAGTATGAAGCACGGCTCGTCTCGCCATACACCTCGAATACGATGGATATGAATATATTCTTCACCGGCACGCGGGGAACTATTATCCTCGATTCGATCTCCATGAAACCCGTCCCCTGACTTTTGGGGTTTCTACCTCAGCGAGGCTAATCCCAGCACGAGCTCGACCCTCGATTTGAAGCCGGATTTCTCGTAGATGTTGTGGGTGTGCCGCTTCACGGTGGATTCATCGATTCCCAAGTCGTACGCGATGACCTTGTTGCTTTTGCCGCGGTAAATGCCGAGGATGACTTCCCTTTCGCGGGGGGTGAACCGGCTTTGGCCGATGATCCTGCGCACCTCGTCCGTGCCGAGGATACGACCGTCGTCGGTCTCCTGCAGAAGCCGTACCGACGCGAACGGAAGGCCGTCCACGAACGGGGACAACGGGCGCAGGAGCGAAAAGAGGAAGGTGCGGGTGCCCTTCGGGAGCCGCAGGCGGCATCGATCCATGCCGGCCCTGAACGGCCCGTTCAGGAATGCCCGGAAGCGCCGGAGAAAGGCGTTCCTCGGATCGTCGCCCATCCGATACGGATCGAAATGACCAGCGCTCACGAAAATCGTATCGAACGTCTTCCGTATCTTCTCGCCCGCGCTAACGATGCGTCCGTCCCAGTCGAGGTACGCCACCTCCTCCTCCAGGGGAGGAGGGATCAACGATCGCTCGAACGCGTCGCGGAGGAACCAGGTGACGTAGCGGAAAAGTTCGATTTCCGTATCCGAAAAGAGCCGACTCGAAAGGCCTGCCCGCGCCGCTCCCCAAAAGCCGCAGAAATTACCGCTCAGGATCAAGGGTTCATAAACGATGTCCGAAATCGGCCGTGCCTTCTGGACTACCGCCAAGAATTCCCGGTTTTCGGGAACGTCGTACGGCATCTTGCTCGCGACGTAATCACCATGCGTTTGGACGATCGATTCTAAAAGAAAATCATGATCGGCGAGGGACAAGTAAATAGGGATGAAGTCGGCCGGATTATTGGAAACGATCAGCTGCCTGGTGCCTTGCCGGGGAATGATCAGATTAAAGGAAAAGTAGTGGGCTTCGACGAGCTTGCAGACGGAAGCGGCGACTTCATGGAGCAACTTCTCATCGAAGCGTTCGGTGTAGAGCTTTCTGATAATCCGGCGCGTGATGAGTGCTTGATCATCGGAAAGGTACATATGAGCCCCTTACGGAAGAGCCTCACGGAGCGAGCATAGTAGCTGAAGCATACCCGGGTTTGATGCGCTTTGCAAATTTTACGAAGCGATCGGCCATCGGAACCGTTTTTCGGTTTACTTCGCCACGGCGATCACGGCCACGCCCGCCATGATGAGGAGCGCGGCGAAGACGCGGAGCCGCCCTCCCCGCTCGCCGAAGCGGCGGACGCCGATCCAGGAAGCCAGGACGACGCTGATCTCCCGGGTCGGCGCCACGTAGCTCGCGGGGCTCAGCCGGAGCGCGGCGAGCACGAGGCAATAGGCGCCGAAGACGAGCAGGGAACAGAGGACGAGGCGGCCGCAGGAGCGGAGGTCGAGGGCGCGGCCGCCCCCGACTCTCGGCCGGGTCAGTTCGGCGACCGCGGCCGCGCGCCGTCCGGGGCGGAGGAAACGCGGAGCCATGAGCAGCCAAGCCACCACGAAAACGAGATGGAGGTAGGCTGCGGGCGGGAAATAGCGGACGCCGACCTTGTCCACGGTCGTGTAGAGCGAGATCACGAGTCCCGTCGCGAGCGCCCAGGCCGCCGCGGCGCCTCCTGCGGCCGTGAACGGCCGCCGCCAAGCGGAAAGGGAAGGCAGGTTCACGAAGTAGATGCCGACGACCACCAGGAAGATCCCGAAGAGGCCCGCGGCCGAAGGCCGCTCGCCCAGGAAGATCGCGGCCCAGAGGAGCACGAAGAGCGGCCCGGACCCGCGCGAGATCGGGTAGACGGCGGAGAAATCGCCGAGCTCGTACGCCTTGGTCAGGACCGAATAGTAGAGGGCTTCCAGGGCTCCGCTCGCCGCGACCAGGCCCCAGCCGGCGGGAGCCGCCGCGCGGAAGTCGAGGGTGAAAAGGAGCGGAAGCCCCAGGAGGCTCGCCGCGCCGAGCATGAGCCACGCGTAGGCTTGCTTGTCGCGGCCGGAAGCGATCATGGCTTGGGCGACCGCGTGGAAGACGGCCGATACGAGGAGGAGGGCGAGGCTCGCGGTCAGCATCCGTCCATCATAGCCGAACTCTCACCGTTTGAGCGCGAACCGGACCGGGTACCGGAATTTGACCGCCACCGCCTCCCCGTTGGCGGCGGCGGGCTGGCAGACGATCCCCTCCAAGGCCTTGATCGCCGCCTGGGCGAAGCCGTATCCGGGATCCTTGAGCACGAGGATATTGCGGATCCGGCCCTCCCGATCGATGTGGAGCTCCAGGTACACGACGGCCTCGATGCCCTGCTTGGCCGCGAGATCCGGGTATTGGATCCGGTCTAGGACGCGCTGCGCCGGGATGACGGGGACGCGGCTCACCTTGTGCTGCGGCACGTACTCGATCACCTCGGCGAGCTCCGTCCCCGCCGAGCTCGTCATCGGCCGGTCCGACTCGATCACCGTCCGCTCGGTCTCGATCACCTCCGCCGCGACCGGCGCCTGCACGGCCACGTTCACCGTCGCCTCGGGGGGCACGTATTCCCGCGGCTTGGGGGGAGGCGGCACGTACTCCGCGACGTCTACCATCTTGAAGACTTCCGCGACCTCCCGCTCCTCGGTCCGGGTCGGGGACAGCCGGAAGGTGACGAGGAGGAGGACGGCCAGGTGGACGGCTGCGGCCACGAGGATGAGAACCTTCCGGCCGTGCCTGACCCCGAATTCGTAGAGCTGATCCATCTATTCTTCCTTGACCACGAGGCTCACGACCCGGTGCTGGAGCAGTTGCAGGACGCCCATCACCTCCTCTACGTTCCGGTAGGGAGTCCGCCGGTCGGCGATGATGTGGATCCGCTCGTCCGGATGGGTCGTGTAGGTCTCCGTCAGGAGCCGCTCGAGTTCCGCGCCGTCCAGGCTCCGTCCCTCGTAGTAGACGGCGCCGTCCGAATCCACCCAAATCTCAAAGTTGTGGGCTTCCTGGGTCTTCTTGGCCTCATGCCCTTCGGGATACTCGATCTTGACCTCGTGCCGGTAATTGATGAGGCTCACGAGCATGATGAAGATGAGGAGGAGGAAGCCGATGTCCGACATCGCGGAGATCGGCACCTGCGGATAGTTCCGCCGTTTCCGCGCCAGCTTCACGATCCCGCCTCCGCCGGGGCCCCGGCAGGGCCCGCGGTCTCGCCTACGCCCGCCGCATGGGCTTCCGATTTGAACGAGAAATTCTCCACGTGGTTCCGCTGGGCCGCGGAGATCACGTCCACGACGTTTTGCCAGGGGCAATCCGGGTGGATCGAGAGGAGGACGGTCAGGTTGGGCCGCTCCGCCATCGCCGCGCGGAGTTCCGCGTCCGCGGCCTCCGGCGTGATCGCCCTGCCGTTCAGGGCGAGTCCGCCCGCCGCGTCCAGGCGCAGCTTGACGAGGTCCTGGACGTTCACGATCCGCTGGCTGGCCTTGGCCGGGAGCCTGAGGAGGTAGCCCGCGTTCACCGTGAAGCCCGCGATCACGATGAAATAGATGATGAGGAGGAAGGCGAGGTCAGAGAGCGAGCCCGATTCGATGGGATCGACCGGCTTCTTCCGCGCGACGCGGATCCGCATCGTCAGCTCCCCGCCTGGCGCAGGGTCGCCTCGATCACGTCGCTCGCGCCCTTCTCGATCTCCCCGGCGAACTTGTCCACTACGTGGGCGAAGAGGTTGTAGCCCGTGATCGCGACGATGGCGATGATGAGGCCGAAGACCGTCGTGATGAGCGCCTCGTAGATGCCGTTCGCGACGAGCTGGGCGTTCACCTCGGACGCGCTCGCGATGGACCGGAAGGCGCCGATCATGCCCGAGACGGTCCCGAGGAACCCCGTGAGGGGCGACAGGGACGCGAGGGCCTGCAGCAGGTTGAAGCCGTTCTCCAGTTTCCGTATCCGCTCCCCCGCCACCGCCTCCACCGCCTTCTCCATCCGGTGTTCACCGAGGCTCGAACTCTCCAGGCACGCGAGAAAGATGGGCGCCGCCGACCGCCGCCGATCCTGGGTCCGCAGGAAGGACTTGGCGCCCTCGGCGTTTCCCAGGGCGATCAGGTCCAGGACCTGCCCCTTGAGCTTGGCCACCGAGAGGTCGTGCACGGCGATATAGGCGAAGCGCTCCAGGATGAGGCCCAGCGTCGCGATGGAAAACACGAGGAGGGGCCACATGAAGATGCCGCCCAGGAGGAAGAATTGCGTCAAGGAAAATTGTTCGTTCATTTTACGTCTCCGTCAGTTCGTAATTAAGGAAAATTCTCCGGCCGGGAACCGCTCTTCCCAGAACGGCGTCCACTGGACGGTGAGATACCAGAGCGGCAGGGCCTCTTCCCAATCGCGGTACAGCGTGCCCGAATCTCGCACTTCGTGGAGGAAGGCGGGGAAGCGGCTCTTCGTATAGCCCGTATCCCACTTCCGACCGTCGCCCGCGCGCCACGGGCCTTCCTTCCACGTGCCGTTGGGATATCCGTAGACCTCCGGGAACAGGACGGGCCCGACCGTCTCGGTCAAACTCGTCCCCCGTTCGCGCTTGAAGAGGCCTTTGGGCTTCTCCGGAAGATCGAACCAGGACGCGCAGTCCTCCCGCAGCACCGCGGCGGCGGCCTCGATCCGCTCCATCCGGTGCCGCACGGCTTCCAGGGCCCGGTCGCCCCAGAGGTAGTCGTCCAGGTAGCGGAGCTTGGCGGTCTTCGCCGCGCCGACGGCCGGCGCCTCCTCGATCGAAAGGCGCCACCGCCCGTCCTCGAACCGGAGCGCGAGGCGTCCGGTCGCCGCGAAGGTCGCCTCGGTCCAGCCCTTTCGCCAATTCCCGAAATAGCGCACCTCGGTCAGTTCGATCAGGTACGCCTCCGCGGCGGGCACGACCTCGCCCCGCACCTCGACACCCTCTCCCAGATAGGGAGAGGTCAGGATCGCCTCTTGCGCGCCGTCTTCGGCGACGGAGAGGCCGATCACGGCCCCCTTCGGGAGCGCTTTTCCGTCGACCGCCCAGCCATCCCGGGGCAGCCCCGCGCAGCCGCCGAGGAACGCCGAGGCGAGCGAAACGAGGGACAGGGCTCCGGCGAACAGCGTTTCTTTTCGCATCGCGCGCCTCCTCAATAGCTGATCTTGAAGCCGAAGGACGGCACGGGGACGCCGGCCGTGAACTCCGCTTCGCCCGAGCCCGACAGCTCTTCGCCGGTGAACTCGTCGATGGCCTTGTTCGTCTTGGGGGTGTAGAGGTTGGCGAAGACGTTCTCCACGCCGATGTAGTACTCCCAGCGAACCTTCGAACGGCGGTAGTAATTGGAGAGGGAGACCTTGATGTCCACCGGGCAGCTCAGGTCGTTCCGGAGCGTATCGCTGTAGGCGGAGGTCCGCCGCCAGCGCTCGATCACCGTGCCGTCGCTCATCACCGCGGCGTAGGGCTCCGCGTCCCCCACCTCCTTCCGCGGCGCGCCCGAGGCGAGGCTCGCCTTGAGGCTGAAGGTCACCGCGTTCCACGGCCGGAAATTGGCCACGAGGTTCAGGTTGTGGAACCGGTGGTACGCGGGATAGTACCATTCGTCCAGGGGCGAGCCGTCCATGAGCGACGCGTCCGCGCCTTCCCTCGGGGCGGTGGGGTTCTTGTAGCGCGCGTACACGAAGGAATAGGTGAGGTACCCGTCGAACCAGCGACTCTCCCGCTTTTGGAGCATGAGGTCGAAGCCCGCCACGTGCCCGATGCCGTCGTCGTGGACCAGGAGCTCCACCGGGTTGGTCTCCGGTACCTCAGTGATGTAGAAGCGCTGGAAGTAATACTTGTAGTAACCCTCCAGCGTGAACCTCCACCCTTTGGAGAGCTGGAGTTCCGTCCCCGCGAGGCCCAAGACCGCTCGGTCCGGCCCGATGCTGAAGTCGTCCATGCCGTACTTCTCGTCGAAGGCCGAGGCGACGTACGGCAACTTGGAGAAGAGGCCGCCGCCCGTCGTGACGGTCAGGCTCTTGACCTCGCCCCGGTTCCGCACCGGCCGCCAGGCGAGGCGGAGACGCGGATTGGCTACGGGGTAGGTCTGGAGGCTGATATCCTCGTTCCAGAGGTAGGAATGATCCACGCGGAGGCCGAGTTCGCCGGAGAGGGCGTCATCCTCGCCTCCGTGCTCCCAGAGGAGGAAGGCGCCCGAGTTGAGGGTCTTGTTCTTGTCCGAAGCGATGGACATCGTGACCGGGATGTAGTAATCGACGCCGCCTTCCTTGAAATCCTGGTAGCCGTCGGCCTTGGAGTCCATGGTGCTCACGTTGAGGAGTCCGTCCACGCCGAACGCTAAGCTCCGGCCCTCGGCGATCTCCCATTCGCCCTCCGCGCGGGCCTGGAAGATGTCGTTGCGGTCCTCCTCGTCGTACTTGAAGTACGCTCCGTCCACGCTGAACGAATCGGCGCCGGCCATCCTCCCGTCCGCGCTTCCGTCGGCGTCCAGCGGAGAGCCGTCGTAGCGGTCCAGGAAGGCCTGCGAATAGGGAACCTCGCCCGCATAGGTCGAGTCGAAGGCTACCTTCGCGCTGATCCGGTTCCAACCGGCCATGGCCCGGAGCTGCAGGTCGTCCCGCGCGAGCCACTTCACGTTTCCGGACAGGATCACCGTTCGGTTGATCCAGTCGAAGGCGCCGTCGGTGGTGACGACGTCGTCCTCCTCCCCTTCGAGCTTCACGCCGACGCCGTCGGAGCCGAAGAAGCCGTTCAACGCGAACTGGAGCCGGTCGGCGGGCGTCCAATAGAGCCTGCCGTAGGCGTCCCGGATGAAGGGGACCTGGCGGAAGACGTCGTCGGCCCCCGCGAGGCCGAAGGAGACTTCCATCCAGGTGACCTTGCCGCCGAGGAGCACGCCCGCGTCGCTGCCGAGCGGCGCCTGGACGTACGCCTCCGCGCCGCTCGTGGTCCAGGAAGCATCCACGCGGAGGTCCTTTTCCTCGGGCGTCTTGGAATTGATCTCGAGGAGGCCCGAGATGAGCCGCCCGTACCGGGCGCTCACGAGGCCCGCCGACAGCTTGGCCGACTCCACCACGTTCGGGTTGAAGATGGAGAAGGCCCCGCCCCAATGGTAGGGATACGCCACCTCGAACCCGTCCAGGACCACGGTGGTCTCGTCCGGCGCGCCGCCCCGGATGGAGGGCCGCGCGTTCCAACCGCCCGCGTAGCCCACGCCCGGCAGGGTCTTGATGGAAGACATGACGTCCTCCACGATGCCGATCTGGGCGGTCGATTTCATCTCGCGGTCCGTGACGGCGACGGAGACGCCCGCCTGCGTGTCGCTTTTGAGCGGCACCGCCTTCTCCACCACGAGCTCCTGCCCTTCCAGCACGGTGGAGATGCGCATCGCCACCCTGAGCGTCGCGGCCCCCGCCTCGGCCGTGACGGTGACGGGCTCGTAGCCGGGGAGCGTGAACGTGAGCCGTCGGCGACCGGGAGGCAGATCGAGGGAGACCTTACCCTCGCCGTCGGTCGCGGCGGAGGTCCCCGAGGAGGAGACCACGACGCCCTCCAAGGGCAGATCGAGGTCCGCGTCCGCCACTTCGATGTCGAGGGCGTAGATGTACGCAGCGCAGCACGCCGCCGCGAATGAGAAAAGGAACTTTTTCATAACGGATCCTGGAACTATGCTCGACGGTGCAACGAAACCGTTCGCATCGTCTTCCGCGTCCAACGGACGCCGGTAACCGTACGGGACCGATGCAACCTGCAGGTTCGCACCGGTTTCGCGTTCCGTGAACGCGCGGCGTCTCCGGGACGCCCGATGATCCAAAAACGTAGCACGCCCGCCCTGATTATCCAGGTCGTACTCACCAACAACCGATTTCCTGCGCTTTGGTTACGAAATATCACTTTTTTTGCAGTCGACGCTCTTTTTTCGCGGTACATTATCCAGCGAAGTGTCGTGTCTCCGGATGGAGCGCGGCATAACCACTACGCAGGTGCGTGCAAGGCGTGGGCGCGAGTACGTCGGCCCCGATGGCGAACCTGGAGTGAGGAGGAACCAATGTCGAATTCCCGCCTTATGGCGGCGGCCGTCGGGGCCGTCGTCTTCGTCGTAGCCCTTTCGGGCTGTTCCAAGCCGCCCGTCGTTTCCGCTCCGCCCTCGGTACGCGCGGACGTTCCCGTCACGGTGAAGCTCGTGAGCGAGTCGGTATTCGTCGAATACGGCGAGTATTACGGCCGGACCGAACCTTCGGAAGGGGCCGTGCTCGTCGCGCCCGCCGGCGGCCGCGTGGAAGCGATCCGCGTAGCCGAAGGCGACTCCGTCCGCGCGGGCCAGTCCCTGGGCGAGATCGCGCTGGAACGGGCGCAGGCGATCTACGACGCCGCGGTCCTCAACGAGCGCATCGCGAAAGATTCCTATCTCCGGCAGAAGGATTTCCTCGCCTCCGGCACGGTGGCCCGCATCGCGGTGGACCAGGCCGAACTCGCCTGGCGCTCCGCGAAGAGCGCCCTCCTGGACGCGGAAACCATGCTCAAGGGCGCGCGGGCCGAAAGCCCGCTGAGCGGCATCGTACTCTCCCGCAAGATCGACCTGCACGAGGAACTCCAGGCCGGCAGCCCGACCTTTTCCGTCGGCGACATCTCCAAGCTGATCATCAAGATCGGCATTCCCGAGGCCGACATCGGGGGCGTCCGCGTCGGTTCGCCGACGCAGGTGACCTTCGCCGCTTACCCCGGCGAAACGTGGAAGGGAGAAATCGCCCGGATCGACCGGGAACCGTCTTCCCGTACCCTCACCTTCACCGCCGCCGTGAGCCTGGCCAATCCGAACCTGAAGCTGCTGCCGGGCGTCACGGCCAAGGTCGTCGTGCCGCGGCGCGCGGTGGAGGCGGCGATCGTGGTGCCCACCGAAGCCCTCATCGCCTCCGACGAGGGGTCCTACGCGATGGTCGCGCGGGAAGAGGACGGGCGATGGATGGCGCGCAAGGTGCCCGTCGAACGCGGTCCCTCGAACCAGGACTCCACCTTGATCCTGAGCGGCATCGCCGCGGGCGACCGGCTCATCATGGACGGCAACCACCTGGCTCAGGAAGGTGCCGCGGTCACGTTCGAGGAGCGCCTCGCCCTCGCCGACAAAAACGTCCAGGAGTAACCGATGATCGCGTGGATACTCAAACAGCGCACCGCGATCTACGCGGCCGCGCTCCTCGTCGTCATCGTCGGCGTCATGGCGTACATCCGCCTCCCCCGGGAGGATAATCCCGAAATCAAGCAGCCGTGGGTCTTCGTCACCACGGTCTACGGCGGCGTGCCGCCCGCCGACATCGAGTCCCTCGTGACCCGCCCGCTCGAGGAAGCCCTGGACGGCCTCGAAGGCGTGAGCAGGATCTCCTCGGAGAGCCGGCAGAGCGTCTCCTCGATCTTCGTGGAATTCGATTCGGACACCTCCACCGAGACCGCGCTCCGGCGCGTCAAGGACCGGGTGGACGGCGCGCGGGGAGACCTCCCCGGCGATGCCGACGAACCGCTGGTCAAGGAACTCAACTCCTCGGATTGGCCGGTGTTCATCGTAGTCATCTCCCATCCCGACGGCGTGGAGGGCCTGGATGCCCGCGCCAAGGCCCTCAGGGACGAGATCCGGCGCGTTCCCGGCGTCCTCGACGTCACCGTGTCCGGCGACATCACGCGGGAAGTGGCCGTGGAGATCGATCCGTTCAAGCTCCAACGGTACGGCCTGACCCTGCGCGACGTGGCGGGCGCCATCCAAAGCGAGAACGCGACCATCCCCGGCGGCGTCCTCAGGAACGAGGCGAGCGACTACACGCTCGCGGTCACCGGCGAGATCACCGATCCCGAGGATTTCGCCAGGATCATGGTCAAGGACGGCCCCGTGCAGGTCCCCCTCGCGGACCTCGGCACGGCGAAGCTCACGCCGGCCCGGCCCGAAAGCTACTCCCGCATCGACGGGAAGCCCGCCATCACCCTGGAGATCAAGAAGCGGACCGGCGCGAACATCATCGACATGGCGGACGCCGTCAAGGTCAAGATCGACGCGGCCAAGGCTGGTTTTCCCGCGGGGACGGACTTCGTCTATTCCTACGACGCCTCCAAGTTCATCAAGGACACCATCATCGACCTTGAGAACAACATGTTCTCGGGCTTCCTCCTCGTGCTCCTCGTGACCATCTTCTTCCTCGGCGTCCGGAACGCCCTCTTCGTCTCCCTCGCGATCCCCTTCTCCATGCTCCTCTCGTTCTTCGTCCTCCAGCTCATGGGCGTCACGCTCAACATGGTGGTCCTCTTCAGCCTCATCATGGCGCTCGGCATGCTCGTGGACAACGGGATCGTGGCGGTGGAGAACATCTTCCGCCACGCGACCATGGGCAAGGACCGGTTCGCCGCGGCGGTGGACGGGACGAAGGAGATCGCCGGGCCCGTCATCTCCTCCACGCTGACGACCTGCGTCGCCTTCTTCCCCATCATCTTCATGCCGGGGATCATGGGCGACTTCATGGCCTATATCCCCATCACCATCATCGTCGTGCTCGCGGCTTCCCTCGTCGTGGCCCTCACCATCAACCCGGTCTTCTGCTCGCGCTTCCTCGGCATCAGCGAAAAGCACCGGAAAAAGGTCATGGAGGGGAGCGGCCTGTTCCTCCGCTTCCAGAACTTCTATGAGAAGATGGTTCGGAGCGCGGTCGAGAAGCCGCTTCCCTACATCGGCGTCACGGTCGCGGTGGTCTTCGCCGGCTTCGCGCTCTATGCCGTCGTCGGCAAGGAGGCCGTCTTCTTCCCGGCCACCGACCCCTCCACCGCCATCATCAAGCTCGAGGGGCGGCAGGGCACGCCCCTGGACAAGGCCGACGAGTTCAGCCGCCGCGTGGAGGCCCTGTTGCCGAGCGCGGAAACCTCGATGGACCACTACCAGACCATCGTCGGCGTCGACGGCGACCCGCGGAAAGCCACCGTCCGCGTGGAGTACAAGCCGTACCTGGAACGGAAAATCAGCGGCGAAATCTCCACCGCGAACCTCAAGGAGAAGCTCGCGGGCTTCGTGGGGCCGAAGGTGAGCTTCGAGGAGCTCGAGAACGGGCCGCCCTCGGGGCACCCCGTTTCCTACGAGATCGTCGGAGAGGACTACGCGGTGCTCGGCCGGATCTCCGAAGAGGTGCTCGCCATCCTGGAGAAGCGGACCGAACTCAAGGGCATCACGAGCGATTACGAGCCGGCCAAGCCGGAGGTTTCCATCGACGTGGACCGCAAGAAGGCCGCCTACCTCGGCGTCTCCACCGCCGGCATCGCGGAAACGGTGCGGAACGCCTTCAACGGCTCCACCGCCGGCACCTACCGCGACGGATCCGAGGAATACGACATCGTGGTCCGGTACGCCGAGGGCGAGCGGAATACCATCGAACAGCTACGGAACCTCCTCGTCGCGGGCGACGAAGGCGTCCGGGTTCCCCTCGCCTCGGTCGCCGACATCTCCACGAAATCCTCCGTCTCGGTCATCAAGCGGCAAGACCTGCGCCGCACCGTGGAGGTCTACGCGGATTTCGTGGACGGCGTGCAGACGAAGACGCAGACCGGCGCGGAGATCAAGAAGGCGGTCGCGGCCCTCTCCCTCCCCCCGGGCTACCGCATCGAGACGGGAGAAGGCGTGGAAGTCCAGCAGGAGTCCACCGACTTCCTCATCCAGGCCTTCATCTTCGCCCTCTTCCTCATCGCCATCGTCCTGCTCGTGCAGTTCAACTCGTTCGTGGACCCGGCCATCATCCTGAGCGCGGTCATCCTCGCGCTCGGCGGCGTCTTCTGGGGCTACGCCCTGTCGGGCCAGGTCTTCGTCGTCATCATGTCGGGCATCGGGTGCATCTCCCTCGCGGGCGTGGTGGTCAACAACTGCATCATCCTCGTCGACTATACGAACGTCCTCATGAAGGACGGCGTCCACTGGAAAGAGGCGATCATCCGTTCGGGCAAGACCCGCCTCCGGCCGATTTTGCTCACCGCCATCACGACGGTGCTCGGCATGATCCCCATGGCCCTCGGCGTGGCCTTCGACATCCATAGCTTCACGATCCAGATCGGCTCCGAGCAGTCGGAGTTCTGGAAGGCCTTCGCCTGGGCCATGATCTACGGCCTCAGCTTCGCGACCGTCATGACGCTCGTGATCGTGCCCGCCCTCCTCTCGGTGAAGTTCCGGGTCATGAAGAAGGGCGCGGAGAGCGCCGTCGCGGCCACCGACGCGGCGTAGGCCGATCGTATCGCCGCGCCTACCGCGGCCCGCCGGCGCACCGTCGGCG
>JAEXTK010000020.1 GCA_023406985.1 Spirochaetota bacterium
CCGCGGCGGCTCCCGCGCGGGGCGCGGCAGGCAGCGCGAAGGCCGCCACGTCGTAGCCGGCGGGAGAACGGACGGGCAGCGCCTCCCAGTCGAGGGCGAGGAAGGCCCCGGCGCCCGGGTCCTGTTCGACGGCCGCGGCGCGGCCCGCCTCCGCGGTATCGGGTCGGGGCCGGAACATGAGGAAGTACGAGCGGACGGCGACGATCGAGACGACGAGGCCCCAGAGCGAAGCGAGGGTGCAGACGATGCCGATGGAGATGCGCGCCGCGTTCATGAAGGCCTCCGCGTCGCAGTATACCGCCGCCGCGCCGCCTCCGCAAAAGAAAGCGCCCCGGCGCACGGCCGGGGCGCGATGCGGATGCTCGCCTTCCCCTATTCGAGGAGGAAGCGGCCGTATCCGGTCTCGGCGAGGCCCTGGAACTTGATGCCCGCGGGCGCGACGTCCTGGGCCTGCGGGGAGGTCAAGAACACCACGGGACCGGCGGCGCCGATGGGCGCGATGGACCAGTTGTCGTCGGCCTTCGGGCTGATCTTGCCCACCGATTCGATGTACTTGAGGATGACCTGCCGGTTCTCGTCGGGCGAGGCGAAGATGATCTTGCCGGGCCCCACGCCGGGGAAGTTGCCGCCGCCGTAGGCGCGATAGTTGTTGGTTCCCACGACGAACTCCTGATTCGGGTCGATGGGCTTGCCCTGGAACGAGAGGCCGACGATGCGCTCGGCGGACGCGTCGCGGAGCGTGCCGTCCTCGTTGTAACGCATGGGCTGCGTCACGTCGATCCGGTAGGTCACCCCGTCGATGACGTCGAAGTTGTAGGTCGGGAACTTGTCGTTGATGAGCAGCTGCTCTTCCTTCGCGGCCGGATCGATCCTATTGAACTGGCCCGCGCTCATCTCGAGCCATTCCTTGATCTCCGCGCCGGTGAGCTTCACGAAGGTGATGGTGTTGGAATAGACGTAGAGGTCGGCGATGTTCTTGACCGCGAGGGGGCCCGCGGGAACGTTGGTGTAGTACTTGGGACCCTGCCGCCCGCCCGCCTTGAAGGGGGCCGCGGCCGAGAGGACCGGCAGCTTGGCGTACGGCGTGTCCTTGAGCGCCGTCGCGGCGTACCAGGTCTGGGCCTCGTTGATGATCTGGAGCGTATACGTGTCCTTCACCAGGGCGAAGAAGCTGTTGAGGGGAGCGAGGAGTTCGCCGGCGCTCGGGCCTCCCGCCTCGCCGCCGCCGATGGGGGCGCGGATGAAGGCGAGGGCGCCTTCGTGCGCGGAGGCGAGGAGCTTGACGAGGGACTCGTCGGTCGCCATGAGGCTCTTCTTCTCCTTGGCGTCCCAGACCGGCAGCAACCGGGCCGTGGCGTCCACGCGCGTCCACGCGCCGCCCTTCTTTTCCAGGACGAGGTCGATGCGGCCGAGGGTATCGGCGAAGCTGCTCGGCATGACGACCGGTACGCCGTTGAGCGTGCCCTTGGCCAGATCCACGCCGGTGAGCTTGGCGAAAGTCGGGCTCGGGAATTTCTGGTGGGCATGGCCCGTGACCACGACGTCCACGCCGGGGATCTGGGTCAAGTAGTACCCCGCGTTCTCCTCCCCGCCCTTCCGCGGGAAATCGACGATTCCCGTGTGGGCCAAGAGGACGACGATGTCGGCGCCGTTCTTCTTCATCTCCGCGACCACCGCGATCGCGGCGTCGGTGATGTCGCGGACTTCGACCTTGCCCGTGAGATGGGCGCCGTCCCAGGCGGTGATCTGCGGGGGCACGAAGCTGCTCACGCCGATGGTGACCGTCTGGCCGGCGCCGTCGCGGTCCTTGAGATTCCGCTTGAGGAGGACGTAGGGGGTGAAGTACGGAGTCGCCGTCCCCGCCTTCACGACGTTGGCGTTCACGATGGGGAAGTCGGCGCCCGCCGTCACCTTCGCGAGATAGTCGAGGCCGAAGTTGAACTCGTGGTTGCCGAGGCCCATGACGTCGTACCCCACGGCGTTCATGAGCGTCATGATCGGGCTCGGAGAAGCGGCGGTCGGCGGATTCTTGGAAAGGTACTCGCCGAAGGGGTTACCCTGGATATTGTCGCCGTTGTCCACGAGGAGGACGTTCTTGCCCGCGTCCCGCTCGGCCTTCACCGCCGAGGCCAGATTCACGAGGCCGTACTGCTCCGTCGGCAGATCCGAGAAATAATCGTAATTCAGGTAGTTGTTGTGTACGTCGCTCGTCGCTAGGACGGTGAGGTCGACCGTTTGGCCGAACGCGACCGCGGCGAGGAACGAAAACAGGATCACCGCGGCCAAGCGCCGCTTTCCGATTAACTTCATGTGCATACTCCCTCCACTTTTCCCCATATGAGGCGGACCGGTCCGAACGCGAGGTTCGGCCAGTCCATCCAGTTAATATACTAGTTCGACCAGCCTACCATGTGTACGATCGATGTAAAAACGGTTTAGTCGACGTCGATCGGTAGACGCGGGACCTCCACGGAGGTATAGTCGCCTCGTGAAAACGTCCCCGGTCCTGCATTCCTACTATTACCGCGCGTTCTTCGGACGGCTCCCCTGCGGAGGCGGACGGCGCTAGCGGTATAACCCATACTGCGAGCGGCCCCGGGGCGGGGGGGGCGCCGGGG
>JAEXTK010000025.1 GCA_023406985.1 Spirochaetota bacterium
CCCCGCCCCGCGGCCGGCGGGCCCCGGCGGGGCCCCGCGGCATCGTCAATAGGTCAGCCCGTACCCCAACGGCCACACGGAATCGCTCTGGGCGGCGGTCCTGGGCCACGGCTGGGGTAGGCGGCCCGACGGCTTCGCCTGCCCCGAGAGGACCTCGGCGACGCTCCCGGCCTCCGAACCGGGCAGCCAGAGGGCCGCAACCGCCGCCGACCGCTCCAGCGCGTCGTTCATGACGAGCGGCCTCCCGGAGACCACGAGCGTCACCAGGGGGAGCTTCGACAGCTTCTTGTCCTTTATGAGCCGGTCGAACACCCGTTGGTCGATGAAGCTGAGCTCGAGCTTGGCGCTGTCTCCCTTCATCTCCGCGTAGGGGGCTTCCCCCGCGACGAAGACCACCGTATCCGGCTTGAAACCGCGCACCGCCTCGCCGTCGGGGCTGAACCGGACGTTCTCCTTGCCCAGGACCCGTACCAAGCCCTCCAGCACGGTTTCTCCCGCGGTGATTGCGCCGAGCGAGCCCTGCCAGGTGAGGGTCCAGCCGCCGCAGAGCGCCCCCACGTCGTCGGCCTTGGCGCCGACCACGAGCACCTTCGCGCCTTTTCTCAAGGGCAGGACGGCCCCGTCGTTTTTCAGCAGCGTGAACGACTTCCGGACGGCTTCCTTGGCGACTTCCGCGTGGGCCGCGAGATTCATCGGCCCATCGGGCACCGGCTTCCCGAACAGGCCGAGCTTGATCTTGACGTCGAGTATCCTCGTTACGGCGTCGTCGATCCGGGCCATGGGTACCCGGCCCGCTTCGACTTCGGCCTTGAGGTCGCGGATGAAGTCCTTGAAGTTGTCGGGGACCATCACCATGTCGATTCCGGCGTTGACGGCCGTGGCGATCTGCTGCGCCGAAGTGCCCTGCAGTTGCTTCACCGCGGCCCAGTCGCTCACGATGAAGCCCTCGAAGCCCTTTCGTTCCTTGAGCCAGCCGGTGAGCAGCTCCCGGTTGGCGTGCATCTTCACGCCGTTGATGCTGGAGAAGGACGCCATGACGGTTCCGGGCTTGAAGGGCAGGGTAGCCTCGTAGGGCGGGAGGAAGATCGATTCCAGCTGTTCGCGGGTGATCTTCGCGTCGCCCTGGTCGATGCCGCCGGCGGTGCCGCCGTCGGCGACGAAGTGCTTCACCGAGGCCGCCACTCCGGTCTCCCCCAAGGTTTCGCCCTGGAAGCCCCGAACCGCCGCCGCGGCCAGCTTCGCGGACAGTACGGGATCCTTCGAGTACCCTTCGTAGGTCCGTCCCCACCGGATGTCCTGGACCACCGCCACGCAGGGCGCGAACGTCCACGGGATGCCCGTGGCCACGAGTTCCTCGGCGGTGGCCCGGGCGGTGCGGAAGACCAGGTCGGCGTCGCCCGCGGCGCCGAGGCCGATGTTATGCGGGAAGATCGTCGCGTCGCGCAAGTTGTTGTGGCCGTGGACGGCGTCGACGCCGTAGATCAGCGGTATCGCGAGCGGGGTCGAAAGCGCCTCGGCCTGGTAGGCCTCGATCATCTTCCTCCAACCGGCTACCGAGTTATTCGACGGCACCGAGCCTCCGCCGGAAAGCACCGAACCGAAGCGGTATTTCGCGATGTCGCCGCTTCGGATGTAGTCCCGGGCCGGCTGGGTCATCTGGCCGATCTTATCGTCCAAGCTCATCCGCTTGAGCAGGTCGGATGCCGAGGGGGTCGGGGCGGCCCAAGCGCCGGCCGTCACGATCAGGGCGAGGGCGGTCCACAATGAACGTTTCATGTTTTCTCCGGATCGCAGTGTCCCATGGTTTTGAAACCCTGGCAACCGGAACCGTTCAAATGTCTCCGCGATCCTCCGCCTCGGGCGAAATCGGTAGGCGTTTTTATTTACCCTCGACGGATTTTCCGGCTATAATGCGCCGTCTTGGAGGCGCCATGAACGCGATCGAGATGATCGGCATCACGAAGATTTTTCCCGGCGTGATCGCGAACGACCACGTCGACTTTTCGGTGGAAGAGGGCGAAGTCCACGCGCTGCTCGGCGAGAACGGCGCGGGTAAATCCACCCTCATGTCCATCCTGTTCGGGCTCTACGAGGCCGATTCGGGCTCCATCCGCGTCCGCGGCAAGGACGTCGCGATCCGGAGCCCCAACGATGCCGGAGCCCTCGGCATCGGCATGGTCCACCAGCATTTTAAACTCGTACATAATTTTACGGTGACCGAGAATATCGTGCTCGGCCTGGAACCGCGGACGCGCATGGGCGAGGTGGATCTCGCGGCCGCGTCCAAGCGAGTGGCCGAGCTGTCCGAGCGGTACGGCTTGGCGGTGGATCCCCACGAGCGCATAGAGAACATCACGGTCGGCATGCAGCAGCGGGTGGAGATCCTCAAGATCCTCTACCGGAACGCCGAGATCCTCATCTTCGACGAGCCGACGGCGGTCCTCACCCCGCAGGAGATCGACGAGCTGCTCGAGATCCTCAAGAAGCTCAAGGCCGAGGGCAAGACCATCGTCCTCATCACCCACAAGCTCCGCGAGATCAAGGAGGCGGCGTCCCGCTGCACCGTCCTGCGCCGCGGCAAGTGCGTCGGCACGGTGGACGTGGCTTCCACGAGCGAGGGCGACCTCGCGGAGATGATGGTCGGACGATCGGTGAGTTTCCGCATCGACAAGAAGCCGAGCGTCCCGGGGGACGTCGTGCTCCGGATTGAGAACCTCACGGTGCTCGGCTCCAAGGGCGTTCCGGCGGTGCGCGGCCTGTCGCTCGACGTGCGCGCGGGCGAGGTGGTCGGCGTGGCGGGCGTGGACGGCAACGGCCAGTCCGAGCTCGTCGCCGCCATCGCGGGCCTGCTTCCCGTGCGGTCGGGCCGCATCCTCCTCAAGGGGGAGGACATCGGCCGCGAGCGTATCCGCAAGCGGATCGAGGCCGGCATGGGCCTCGTGCCGGAGGATCGCCACAAGCACGGCCTCGTCCTCGATTTCCGCCTGGACGAGAACCTCGCGCTCAAGAGCTTCCGATCTCCGCCGTTCTCCAATCGCTGGGGCTTCCTGGATCGCGCCTCCACCGCGAAGCACGCCGAGCGGCTCATCGAGCAGTTCGATATCCGCGCGGGGTCGGGGCCGGCGACCCTCGCCAAGTCCATGTCGGGCGGCAACCAGCAGAAAGCGGTCATCGCGCGGGAGATCGACCTCTCGCCCGACCTGCTCGTGGTCGCGCAGCCGACGCGGGGACTCGACGTGGGCGCCATCGAATACATCCATCGACGCATCGTGGATGAACGGGACAAGGGGAGGGCGGTGCTGCTCGTATCGTTCGAATTGGACGAAATCCTCAATCTGTGCGACCGCATCGCCGCGGTTTCCAAAGGCGAAGTGGTCGGCGTACTGGACGCCGCGGAGGCGGACGAACGGCGCATCGGCGCCATGATGGCCGGCGTGGCCCAGGGAGGCACTCATGCGCGCTAGACGCTCCGCTCCGCTCCAGGATCGTATCCTGGACGCCTTCACCGCATCGAACGGTCTCGTCTCCGTGGCGGTCGTGCTCCTCGGCTTCCTCGTGGGTACCGTCCTCATCGCGGTCGTGGGGCGGAATCCCGCCGGCATGTACTCCGCCATCGTGCAGGTCCTCACCGGCTGGGACCTCCGCCGGGGCGTCTGGAACGCCCGCTACATCGGCGAGTGGCTCGTGATGTCCATGCCCCTCATCCTCTGCGGCCTCTCCATGGCCTTCGCCGGCCGGACGGGCCTCTTCAACATCGGCGCGGAGGGCCAGTACATCGCCGGCCTCACCGCCGCGCAGTTCGTCGCCCTGCTCTTCCCCCGCGTCCCGGGGCTGCATTGGGCGCTGGCGGTCCTCGCCGCGGTGGCGGCGGGCGCCTTCTGGGGCGGCATCGTGGGCGCCCTCAAGGCGCGCTTCAACGTCTCCGAGGTCGTGGCCACCATCATGCTCAACTACGTGGCCTTCTTCGGTTCGCGCTACCTCACCTCCCTCATACCCGGCACGAATACGTACCGGACGCCGGCCTACCCGGAGACCGCGCTCTTGGACAGCGCCGTCCTCCAGGGCCTCACGAACGGATCGAGGCTCAACTACGGCCTGTACCTCACGCTCGCCTCGGTGATTTTCTTCTGGATCGTGATCGGCAAGACGCGGCTCGGCTTCAGCCTCCGCGCGACGGGGCTCAACAAGGACGCCGCCCGCTACGGCGGCATCAACGTGAACGCCGGCATCACGACCGCCATGGCCATCTCGGGCGCCTTCGCGGGCCTCGCGGGGGCCGTCGTGGCGCTCGGTTCGTTCTCGTACGGGCGCGTGCTCGGCGGCCAGGACGGCTACGGCTTCGACGGCATCGCGGTGGCCCTCGTGGGCAACAGCACCGGCTGGGGGACGGCCCTGGCCGGGCTCCTCTTCGGCATGCTCAAGTCGGCCCAGCCGCTCATGCAGTCCCGCCAGATACCCAAGGAGATCACGGCCATCATCATGGGCCTCGTGGTCGTCTTCATCTCGCTCCGCGCCGGCGTCCGCATGATCGTGGAATGGCGCATGAAGGAGCTGGCCCGCACGGGGAGGACAACCGAATGACCGCGTTTTTCGACAATCTCTGGGGCATGCTCCCCTCCATCCTCATGATCGTCTCCCCCATCCTCATCGCGGCGGTGGGCGGCATGGTCTGCGAACGCTCCGGCGTCGTCAACATAGCCCTGGAGGGCCTTATGGGCATCGGCGCCTTCGCCGCCGCCACGACGCACGTCCTTTTGGAAGCGAGCGTGCCGGTCTCCATACCGCTCTCGCTCCTCGTCGCGACCGCCGCGGGCGCCCTCTTCTCCCTGATCCACGCCTTCGCGTCCATCACGCTGCGGGCGGACCAGGTGGTTTCCGGCACCGGCATCAACCTCCTGTCCACGGGAGCGACGGTGTTCCTCTGCCAGATCATCTTCCGCCAGGAACGCACCGAGCCGTTCCGGCTCGGCATGATGCCCGGAGCCGGCGGCATCTATCCGACCTTCTGGATCGCCCTCGTCGTGCTCATCGCCGCCTGGTACCTCCTGTACAAGCGCCCCGCGGGTCTGCGCCTGCGCGCCTGCGGCGAGCATCCGCAGGCGGCGGCCTCCGCCGGCATCGACGTGGTCAAGATCCGGTATGTCGCCGTGCTCATCTCCGGCGCCCTCGGTGGATTGGCGGGCGGCTGCCTCGTCCTCACCGAGACCATCCAGTACACGGTCTATACGATCAACGGCGCCGGCTTCATCGCCCTCGCCGCGGTCTCGTTCGGGCGCTGGCTGCCCAAGGGCATCCTCGGATCCTCGCTCCTGTTCGGCTCGTCGGTGGCCCTCGCCATCTACATGGTCAACATCCCCTCGCTCCGCTTCCTGCCGAGCGAGTTCTTCAGCGTCATGCCCTACATCATCACCTTGGTCACGCTCGTGATCTTCAGCGGCAAGGATTACGCGCCGCGGGCCGCGGGCCAAGCCTTCGACAAAGGAAAGAGTTAACCATGCACCACACGCACCACGCCATCTACGAACCGGGGTCTCCCACCCCGCACAACAGCGCCGTAAGCGGCCAGATCGCCTCCACGGTCCTCATGCCCGGCGATCCGCTCCGTGCCAAGCACGTGGCCGAGACCTACCTGGAGAACGCTGTTGAGTTCACGCACGTCCGCGGCATGCTCGGTTTCACCGGAACCTATCGGGGCAAGCGCGTCTCCGTCATGGGGTCGGGCATGGGCGGCCCGTCCATGGGCATCTATTCCTACGAGCTATTCTCCCACTACGGGGTGGAGCGCATCATCCGCATCGGCACCTGCGGCGGCCTCACGGCCGACGTGGAGGTCGGCGACCTCCTCTTCGCCCAGTCGGCCTCCACCGACTCCGCTTACGCGGCCCAATACGAGCTCCCCGGGACCTTCGCGCCCTGCGCGGATTTCGCCCTCCTGGAGACCGCCGTGGCGGCCGCGCGGAAGCTCGGCGTACGGCATTGGGTCGGGAACATCTTCTCCTCCGACGTTTTTTCCCTCTACAGCGCGCGCGGCGACGAGGGCTGGAAGAAGTGGGCGCGGATGGGCTGCGCCGGGACCGACATGGAGTGCTACGCCCTCTACTGCAACGCCGCGTACCTCGGCAAGAAGGCCCTCACCATCCTCACCTGCTCGGACTCCAACGTCACCCGGAAAGAGATGACGAGCCAGGAACGCCAGACTGCCCTGACGAACATGTTCAAGGTCGCGCTGGAGTTTGCGGAGTGAACTCCAGCGGAATGAACTCCGGCGGAGTGAAGGGCGACCCGGTCTTGGACGCCATGCGGGCGCGGTACGCCTGCAAGCGCTTCGATCCGGGCAAGGAGGTGGACGAGGGACGGCGAAGGGCCATCTTGGAGGCGGGCCGCCTTTCGCCGTCATCGTTCGGCTTGGAGCACTGGGCCTTCTACGTGGCCCGCTCGCGGGAGCTCAAGGATACGCTCTTCGAGGCCTGTTTCGGCCAAGAGAACATCAGGACCGCGTCCTTCGTGGTGGCGATCGCCGTACGTTCGGCGCGGCACTACCGCCCCGACGCCGATTTCGTCCGAGCGCGCGCGGCGCGCTTTCCGGGCGGCCTCGGCGTTTTCGTGGACGACTACCGCGGGTATTGGGAGTACTTGGAAGGGGCGGGCCTCACCGAACAGTGGGCCCGCGCGCAGGGCTACATCGCCTGCGCGAACATGATGACCGAGGCCGCGGCCCTGGGGGTCGACTCGTGCGCCATAGAGGGTTATAAGGAAGAAGCGGTGATCGCGGCGCTCGCGCTCGACGCCCTGGATTGGCGGATTTCGATCCTCGTCCCCTTCGGGTACCGGGACGAGGAAGAGCGCGAAAAGATCCGCGAACCCTACGATTCCGTCGTGATCGACCTGCCTGAGCGGGTCTTGACCTCTTAAAAGGCTTTACACTATTTTAATCCCCGGAGTCACTATGAACGCGGTAACCGGCAGGAAGAAATTCAAAAGATCCCGTCAGCGCGAGCGGATACTTGAAACCTTGCGTGGCACGAAAAGCCACCCAACCGCGGGCTGGGTCTACGATGTGCTCAAGAAAGAGTCCCCCGAACTGAGTCTCGGCACGGTATACCGTAACCTCAACATCCTCAACGAGCTGGGGCTCGTGAGGATACTGCGGTCGGGCAGCACCTTCGACCGGTTCGATGCGGATACGAGTCCTCACTACCACTTCGTGTGCGAAGACTGCGGCAAGGTGGAGGACGTGGAACTCACCGTAGACCACGACTTGGACGACCGCGTCGCCGCTCTCATGGGCCGCATCGTGACGGGGCATCGACTGGATTTCTTCGGTCTCTGCCCTGCGTGCCAGGCCGAGCGCGAGGCCGAACTCAAGCACCAGCCCGCCTGAACGGACCTCCTCGCGGCGCTTCGGGGAGCGCGCTTGGGCGAGCGCTCGCTTCGTGGCGCGCTCACCTGAGCGCGTTCAGATGAGCGCGCGCTCAAAGAAGTCGTTCCCCGACTTCCGCGCGGCCTCCTCCATGGCATGGATCGCGCGGGGAATCTCCTCCGTTTCCAGGCTCCCGAACCCGATGCGGAACGCGAGCGCCCCTTCGGAGCCTTCCTGCCAATAGTCCGGACCCGGCGACACCGAAACCCCTTGGGCTTTACATTCCGCCATGAAACGCCCCAGATCCATCCCCTTTTCCAACCGGCCGAGCAGGCAGAGACCCGCGGGCGGATCATCGAAGCGCAGGGTCGGGGAAGCGGCGCCGAGCGCCGCGCGGAGGGCGACCCGTACGGCGGCATAATGGGGCCGCACGCGCCGCAGGTGCGCCCCGTAAGCGCCGGTCTCCAGATACCGCGCCAAACCCCGCTGGATGAGGGCGGAGCCGCAGATATCGTCCGCCGATTTCACCGCGAGCAGCTTCGCGATGGTCCGCTCGTCGGCGCTCACGCCGGCCACCCGGAGCGCGGGCAGGAGACACTTGGAGAAGGTCCGGATATGGATCACCCGGGAACCGGGTATGGATGCGGACAGGGCGGCGAGCCGCGGCGGCTTCTCTTCCAGGTAATCGAGGTCTCCGAGGTAATCGTCCTCTAGGATGGTGAACCCGTACCGGGCGGAGGCGCGGAGCACGAGCTCCCGCGTTTCCCGATCCCAGCTCCGGCCGCTCGGGTTTCCGTACGTCGGGCAACAGTAGAAGAGGTCGAACCGGCCCGCCGCGCACGCTTTCTCCAGAGCGGCGGGGTCGGGCCCCGCGGTCGCGGCACGGACGGGCACGAGCTCGGCCCCCGCGGACGCGAACGCCAACCGCGCGCCGGGATACGTCGGGTCCTCCACGGCAACCCGTGTCCCCTTGCCTGCCGCTCGCGCGATGATCGCGATAGCCTGTTGGGCGCCGGCGGTGACGAGTATGCCTTTCTCGGGGTCGGCCGGGATGCCGTCCGCCTCGTCCAGCTCAGCCAACATCGCACGCAAGGCCCGCGATCCCCGGTAGTCCTCGTATCCGCCCGCCTCCGGATCCATAGCGGCCACCTCCGCGCTCACCCGGGCGAAGTCCGCGGTAGGGTGGAGGCGGAGGTTCGGCTCGATGCGGTGCAGGGGCAGGATCGTCCGCTCTCCCTCGCCGGCCTTCCGCAGCGCGGCGGCCAGGGAGGAGACGACGAAACCGGAGCGGGGATGCGCGGCGATGAGCCTGCGATCCACGAGGTTCCGGTAAGCGGCCGCGGCGGTGGCCGCGCTGATGCCGAGACGGGCGGAAAGTGACCGAAGGGAAGGGAGCTTCCGGCCGCCTTCGAGCTTGCCCGCGACGATGGCATCCGCGAACGCGTCCGCGATCTGGGACTGTACCGGCATTCGAGAAGTTCTGTCTATCTGTACTATATCAGAAAGCATGAAAATTTCCTTTATATACGTTGTCTGTATTGTATCACTTTGATAGGATGGCGTCGAGACGGAGGTTCAGTATGGAAGGACGATTCGCGCGGCGCATGTCGGCCATGAAGCCCTCATCGATTCGGGAGATACTCAAGACGACCGAACGGCCGGAAGTAATCTCCTTCGCGGGAGGCCTGCCGGCGCCCGAGCTGTTCCCGGTAGATGACGTCCGCGTTTCGGCGGAGCGCGTGCTCGAGGAAATCGGCCCGCGCGCGCTCCAGTACGGCATCACCGACGGCGTGCCCGCCCTGCGCGATCGCCTCGCGGCCGAGATGGCCGCCCGCGGCGTCGCCTGCACCGCCGACGACATCCTCATCACCACCGGCTCGCAACAGTCCCTCGATCTGGTGGGGAAGATCTTCCTGGACCCGGGCGACATCGTGCTCACGGAGAATCCGACCTACCTTGCGGCCATCCAGTCCTTCCAATGCTTCGAGGCGCGGTTCCAGCCGGTGTCCACCGACGACGACGGGATCATCCCGGAGGCCGTCGACGAACTCGCCGGTCGCGTCGCGGCCCGCTTCCTCTACGTGATCCCCAATTTCCAGAATCCGACCGGCCGCACCCTAAGCGCCGAGCGGCGCCGGGCCCTCTACGAGGTCGCCGTCAGGCGCGGCCTGACGATCGTGGAGGACGACCCCTATGGCAAGCTCCGCTACCGCGGGGAGGCCGTGCCGCCCATCAAATCCTTCGATACGACCGGCTCGGTCATTTACCTGAGCACGTTCTCGAAGATCGTCGCTCCCGGCTTCCGCACGGGCTGGGCCGTCGCGCCCCGGCCGATCCGGGAAAAGCTCATCATCGCGAAGCAGGCCGCCGACCTCCACACCTCGAGCCTCGACCAGCTCATCCTGGAACGGTACCTGCGGGACTTCGACAACCCGTCCCACGTCGAACGGGTCAGGAAGGCGTACGGCGAGCGGTACGCCCTGATGGACGAGCGCCTTGCGGCTGCCATGCCCGCGGGATATACGTGGACAAAGCCCGACGGCGGCATGTTCCTCTGGGTCACCGGGCCCGGCCATATCGATACGACCGCCCTGCTCGAGAAGGCTTTGGAGCGCAACGTCGCGTTCGTGCCCGGCGCGGATTTCTTCCCCGACCACGAAGGGACGAACTGCATGCGCCTCAACTTCTCCAACGCGCGCCCCGAATTGATTCGGGAAGGCATCGATCGCCTCGCCCGGCTCTGCCGGGATCTTCGTTCCTAAAAACGCTGGACAAAGCCGAGTATAATTGCTATATTCGGCCGGCAACCGGCGCCGTACCCAAGCGGTAAGGGAGAGGTCTGCAAAACCTTTATGCGGCAGTTCGATTCTGCCCGGCGCCTACGGAAGCGGCTACCGTCCAGCGAGGATGGTAGCCGCTTTTTTATGTTCCGGGCGGAATCGAAACTCCGCGTGCGCCAACTAGTGTCCCGAAGCTTTGGGGAAACCTGAACTAAAGCGACGCCTCCACCTCATGCGAACGCGAACTGCGGAAGCCTCCCTCCCTCCACCTTCCCCAACTCCGGCCTGTAGATCGCTTTCTTCCATATCGCTTCGTCCATCACGTCCAGCGCGAGGCGCGTCAGAAATGCCCGCATCCCGAAGAACGATCTTCGTCCCTCCGCGACCAAGGCCCGCGCGATCCCCGCGACCTCCGCATGCGTTCGCTCCTCCCCCTTCGGCGCCTTGATCAGAAACCGTTTCGCGTAGTTGTGGTACGTCGCGTACACCGACAGCCGCGACAGCCCGTTCGCCCCATCC
>JAEXTK010000027.1 GCA_023406985.1 Spirochaetota bacterium
CCGCGGCGGCGTCCAGGCCGGCGCGGGAAGCGAGTTCGCGCAGGTTCGCGCCGCCCGCCCGCGCGGCGGCGAGCACGGCCCGCCCCGCCTCCGAGAGCGCCGTCTCGTCCCGCGGAGGCAGATCGGCGAAGGCGAGTTCGCCTTCAAGGGCGAATCCCGTCCTCCCCTCCCCCGCTCCGTACCAGAGGAGCGCGCCCCTCCGGAGGAGCAGCTCCAGGTGGTACGGCCGATACCGCGTACGGCCGGGGAGAATCTCGCGCTCCCAAAGTTCGGTATCCTGCGCCGAGCCGAGCAGCGGCTCCAAGGCCGCGCGGAGGCTCTCCATGCCCGCCTCGATATCGACCTCGGACCCGAGGGCTTTCGGCCGGACCTCCGCGCCTTCCTCCATGAGTACGAGCGAACGGGCGGCGACGAGGGCCTGGAGTTCCGCGAGCGGCCGCGCGGCGGCCGCGGCGCGACGGCGTTCGGCGCGCGCGAACCGGAGGAGCCGGGAAGCGAGCTCGGAATCGCAGAGGAGCGGCGCGCCGGCCTCGCCGTCGGCGCGGTCCAGGGAGAGGCGCGTGAGGGAGCCCTCGTCCAGGAGCGCCCGCGCGGCCTCCGCGCCGGAAGCCGAAAAGAGGTCGGCGAGGCGCTCCTCCGAAACGGGGCCGGCGTAGCGGAGCCACCGCGGGAGGACGGTCGCGGGATCCGCGTCCGCGGGGAAGTCGGGGGAGACGACGAAGGCGCCGCCGCCGGGGAAGGAGTAACGCGCCGAAGGCGGAAGGATGGCCTTCTCGGCCCCGTTGGAGGCGGCCCCGTTGGATGCGGCCCCGTCGGATGCGGCCCCGTCGGATGCGGCGGCTTCCGCGCCGTACCCCGCCCCTGCCATCGCGGCGAGGAGTTCCCGCCATTCGTCCTCGTCGATGAGGAGACGTTCGTCGAGCCAATCGGCGAGTTCCGCGGCGGTGCGGGGGAGGTAGTCGCCGTCCAGCCGCTTGAGGCGACGGACGAGCTTTTCCGCGGCCGCCCCATCCACGGTTGCGACGGTCTCGCCGCCTGCGAGCAGTTCGCCGAGGAGCTCGTCGGAGAGGGACGAGGCGGCCGAGCCGTCGTCGCGGCGGTACATGAAGCTGTCCGCGGACATCCATACCGAGCCGCGCGCGAGGAGGGAGGGGGCGGCCGAGGAGGATTCGAGGACCTCGATCCTACCGGCGGCGATATCGGCGACGAGGCGTTCGGCGGCGGCCACGTCGAGGGTATCCTCCAGGCAGCTGCGCCACGCCTCCTTCACCATCGGGAAGTCGGCGTAGCCGCGGACCGCCTCGTAGAGCTTGCGGGACCGGAGGCGGGAGATCCAGAGCGGGGTCCGTTTCCCGAACGGCGCCTTGGGCAGGAGGAGGGCGCGCCCCGCGGCCTCGCGGAAGGCCGCGCCGAACAGCCCCGTGGACTCCAGGCCCGCCCGCAGGAAGGGCGTTACGCCGCGCGTCCCGATGAGGGCGAGGAGCGGGGCGATCGACTCGGGGCCCGCCTCCGAGCCGGCCGGGAACTCGTCCTCCAAGGCCGGGAAGGCGGCGAGGATGCCCGCGTCGTCCCAGAAAAACTCGATGGAGAGCGCGCCGTAGCGCTCATCGGCCGCCGCGCGGAGCGCGATGCCCAGGGCGGCGTTGACGCGGCCTCCCCTCATCGTGTGCAGGAAGAGGTAGGTCCCCTGCCCGCCGGGCCCGTGGAAGGTCTCGAGCACCACCCGGCCATGGCCGGGGAGCCCGGCCGCGGCCCGCTGCCGGGCGAGGAAGCGCGCGAGGGTGGCGGCCGCGAGCGTATCCAGTTTCCAGCTCACGCGGAGGTAGGCTTCGGCCGCGGGGAAATGCCCCCCGTCATCCCCGGTTTCCGGAAACCCGTCCAGGAGGTCCAGGACCGTCTCCATGGCCTCGGCCCCCCGCCATTGGTTTTCCGCCCGCCAGAACGGCACGATGTTGATCCCGCGCTCCCAGGGCGTGACGGAGACGGCGCGGTCGTCGATGGCGACGATGCGCCAGGACCGCGTGCCGAGCGAGAAGGTATCGCCGAGGCGGCGTTCCCAGACGAACTCCTCGTCGAGCTCGCCCAGGTTCGCGCCGCTCGGGGCGAGCTTGAGGGCGAAGGACCCGCGGTCCGGGATGACCCCGCCGCCCCGGTACAGGAGGGGCAGCACCCCGGAACGCGCCCTGAGCATCCCGCCGGCGTCCCGGTCGGCCGCATCCGGCTCCGCTCCGACCGCGGCGTCCGCGACCGCCGCGTCTTCTGCCGCCGCATCGTCTTCTGCCGCCGCATCGTCCGCGGTCGCCATTGCGGCCGCCGCGACTGCCGAGCCCGCCTCCCCAGCCGGCACGGACGCCGCCGCGGCGTCTTCTGCCGCCGCGGCGTCGGCGCGTTCGAGCCGCGGACGCAGGGCCTCCAGGCGGGAGCCCGCGTACCTGCCGCGGAGCATCGCGACCACGAGATCGAAGTCGGCGCGGGAGAGGGAGCGGAAGCTCTCCGTGCGCAGGAAAAACCGATAGAGGTCGTCCGGCCGCCACGCGTCGAGGGCGGTCATGGAGAGGATCAGCTGGGCGAGCACGTCCAGGGGTGCAGCAGGGCTCGGCTCGCGCTCGAGCCGCCCCTCCTCCGCGTCCCTGGCCACGGCCGCGGCGAAGAGCAGGTCCAGACCGTGGAGGGGGAAGAGCCTCCCGCGGCTGTCCGCGCCGAGCCGGTGGCCGGCCCGGCCGATCCGCTGCAGGGTCGCCGCGGCGCCGCCGGGCGTTCCGGCCAGGAGGACCTCGTCCACGGCGCCCACGTCGATGCCGAGTTCCAGGCTGCTCGTCGCGACCACCGCAGGAAGTTCGCCGGACTTGAGCCGCGCCTCCACCGAGGACCGAACCTCGCGCGAGAGGGACCCGTGGTGCGCCCAGGCTATGGTCCGGTCCGCCCGCTCGTTCATGAGGAAGGCGATCTTCTCCGCGTGCCGGCGCGAGTTGGTGAAGATGAGCGTCGTCCGGTTACGGGAAACCGCGTCCACGAAGGCGTCGATGAGGATCGGCCAACGGGCGGGATTCAAGCTCGCCGGCGCCTCCTCCTCCCCTCCGGCCCCCGCCCCCGCGGAGACCCCGTAATCGGCGACCGAGGGGTAGGAGATGGAGATGGCGCGCCGTTTCTCTATGGCGGACCGCACGAGTTCCACCGGGCGTTCCTCCAGCCTACCGTCCGCCGCCTCGCGGTAGCCGCAGGCGAAGCGCGCCGTCCGGGCGCTGTCGGCCACCGTGGCCGAAAGCGCGACGCGGAGGAAATCCCCGGCGAGCAGGGCGAGCCGTTCGACCTGGGCCATGAGGAAGACGCCCCGCTTGGTGGGCGCGAGGGCGTGGATCTCGTCGAGGACCACCAGGCGCACCGTGGAGAGGCGATCCCTGCCGCGGGGCGAATTGAGGAGCAGGGCGAGGCTCTCCGGCGTGGTGGCCAGGATGGCCGGCGGTTCGCGGAGGAAGGCGCGGCGATCGGCCGCGCTCGTATCTCCCGACCGCGTGGCGACGCGGATCTCGGGGAAGCGGTCGCCGCTCTCCCGCCACTTCTCGCGGAGGCCCGCGAGCGGACCGAGCAGGTTGTTGCGGATATCGTTGTTAAGCGCCTTGAGCGGCGAGAGGTAGAGGACCGAGAGGCGGTCCGCGCTCAGTTTACCGACGGCCAGGGCGTCCAGGGCCCAGAGGAAGGCCGCGAGCGTCTTGCCGCTGCCGGTCGGCGCGGTGGCGAGGACGTGCCTGCCTGAGGCGACGGCCCGCCAGGTCCGCTCCTGCACGTCGGTGGGTTCGCCCACGGAGGCACGGAACCAGGCGGCGGTACGAGAATCGAAGGGGCCGAAAGGATCGCCGCCCATGGACACCTCGAATCAGAATAGGATGCGGGCGCCGAGCGCGGCGTCGAAATCGAAGGCGAAATCCGGCGCCCAGCGGAGTCCGGGGGCCGTCTCCAAGAACGCCTCGAGCGGCCAATCGCCGAACGCGTGGCGTACGCCGAGCGGCAGCCGGAGACCGAAGCCCCGCTCGGCCGCCGAATCGCCGAAACGCCCATCGCCGACCAGGAAGGTCGCCTTGAGGCCGAACCCCGCGTAGGGCACGAGGGGGAGGGATACGAAGTCGAGCGGCCGCAATCGGAAGAGGACGTCGAGGGCCGCCGTCGGGCCGCCCGGCGACCGGAGGTCCCAGCCGGCCAAGCCCCGCAGGCCCGGTCCTTCGCCTTCCGCCTCCAGCGAGAGACCCGCGGGATCCCCGACGACGAGGCCGACCGCGAAGCGGACGCCCTGGCCGTACGAGGCCGCGCCGAAGACGCAAAGGCCGAGGGTTACGGCGACTGCCCGCCGAAGAAGGAAGCCGGAGACTCTCATCGTATATCGAAGTAGTACCGTTCGAGATAGGCGATGCGCTTGCGCGCCTCATCGTACCGGGAGCTCTGGGGATACTCGGCGACGAGGCGCTTGTAGAAGCCGAGCGCGGCCTTCACGTCCTTCGCGGGTCCGTTGGCCTCCAAAAGGCGACCGTACAGCCACCACGCCTCGTCGCTGCCGGCGGGGAAGCGCTCGCGGAAAAGGTCCAAGGCCTCCAAGGCGCTCGCCGTGCGCCCGGCGTCGGCCTCGGCCTTGATCACCGAGAGATAGGCTTCGCTGCCCGCGTCGGCCGCGAGGGCCTCCAGCGCGGCTTTGGCCGAAGCGCGCGGAGCCTCCGCCGCCGGTTGTCCCGCGCCCGCCGCGGCGCCGCCCGCCGGGAGCGGCGCCGCCCCGGCAGCGCCGGAC
>JAEXTK010000109.1 GCA_023406985.1 Spirochaetota bacterium
GCGCGGCGCCGCGGGGCCCTCGATCAGAGGGAATCTATGCCGCTCTGCGCCACCGCGCTGTCGTTGAAGAGGGAACGGCGAGAGGCGTCGTCGTTGCTCCAGCCAGGCGCGTTGAGCCACTTGGAACTCTGGGCCCAGAACGCGCCCCAATAGAAGATCCCGCTGCCGCCCGCATTTTTCACCGTGTTCTTGGTCGCCGCCAAGAAGGCCGCCTGGCCCGCCGGCGTCTGGGCATAGGGCACTTGGCTTCCGCTGTAGCCGGCCTGGTTCGTCGACCAGTAGTACGCCGTCTCCACGACCCAGACCGGCGCCCAGCTGAACGCGGAGCGGAGTGCCACGATGGTGTTGGAGAGATCCGTTTGGCTCCCGTGCCACATCGGGTAGTAGGAGAGGCCGATGGCGTCCACCCAACCGCCGGCGGCGATGAAGTTCTTGTACCAGGTGACCGCGGCGGAGGAACTCATGTCCTTGGCGATATGGACCATGATCGGCGGCATGGCGGCGCTGCCCTTGCCGTCCTGGATGCCGTAGGCTCCCGCGGCCTCGAGCTTGGCGAAGTTGGACAGGCTCGAGAGCCGGCCGATCTCCCAGAGCATACCGTTGTTCACCTCGTTGCCGATCTGTACCATATCGGGCGGCGTCCCCTGGGCCACGAGCTGCGCCATGACGTCCTTGGTGTACGCGCGGACCGCGGAGGCGAGCGTCGTGGCGGTCGTGTACGACTTCCAGCGGTTCGGGATCCATTGGTTTGCGGGATCCGCCCACCAGTGGGAATAGTGGAGGTCCAGGAGGAACTTCATGCCTTTGGCCTTGATGTCCTTGGCGGCGGCCTTCACGTAGGCCATGTCCTGGAAGAGCGCGTAGTCGGTGGTCCCGTCCACCATGAGGCGGACCCTCGCCCACGTATAGCCGTGGTCCTTGAAGATCTGGAGCGGCGCCTTCGCGGTGCCGTTGGTGTCCTTGAATACCACCCCTTTGCTGGCGGCATAGTACGCCTCGGAGATGTCCACGCCCTTCGTGTACGCCGGAATCGCCCGGTCCTCCACGACGGTCCCCTCATCGGCGGCCGGAATGACGCCGCCGACGTCGCAGGCTATGAAAACCGTTGCGGCGATGAGCGCGACGACGCCCCGCAGGCTCCGCGCCATTCCCCTACTGCCCGTTCCGAGTTCCTGCATCTCTCCCTCCTTTGGAAGTTACGCGCGTTGATCACTCGTGTAAATCGAGTGTAGAGGGTGAATCCGAAATCTGTCAATGAAAAGTTACGTCAGTGTCGCGAAGCTTTGGGATGGAGGTCGATGGGGGGGCGCCACGCAAACGACGCGGGCGCCGGACATCAGGCGCGCCCATACGTGCCATGAGGAATCGCATTGCGATTCCTCATGGCACGGAAGCCGCGGGGGTGCGCCGCCCCGCAAGATCGTCTCGCGCGGGAAGGGAAGCGGCGCCGTTTTCCCCAAGCTTCGGGACACTACCGGAGAATGCGGCGCCGGGCTTATGCCATCTCCGCGACCACGCGCTTCAGGTTCTCCCGGATGGCGATATGCTGGGGACAGAGCTCCTCGCAGGCGCCGCACTCCACGCACTTGTCGGCGCGCTGGTCCGCGTCCACCCACCGGTAGCCGCCCCGGGCCGCCTCGCTCCGCTCGAACATGTAGTACTCATTGAACACGGCGAAGTTGCGCGGGATGTTCACGCCCGCCGAACACGGCATGCAGTAGCGGCAGCCCGTGCACGGCACCGGCATGAGGCGCCGGTACTCGGTTTCCGCCCTATCGATCATCGCGAGTTCACCCGCGCTCATGCTCCCGGCCGCGGCGTCGGCCGCGGTGGCCAAGTTTTCCTCGATCTGCCGCCGCGTGCTCATGCCGCTCAGGACCACCGCGACGTCGCGCTCGTTCCAGACCCAACGGAGGGCCCAATCGGCGCTGGACCGCTTGACGGCCTGGGCGTCGTAGAGCGCGCGGACGGACGCGGGGACGGGGCTCACGAGGTTTCCGCCCCGGAGCGGTTCCATGACCACGATGTCGATGCCCTTGGACCGCGCGTAGCGGAGGCCCTCTTCGCCCGCCTGTTCTTTCCGATCCAGGAAGTTGTACTGGATCTGGCAGAACTCCCAATCCGAGGCGTCGCAGATTTTCTTGAAGGTGGCCAGGTCGTCGTGGAAGGAAAACCCGAAATGGCGGATCTTTCCCGCCTTCTTGGCCCGTTCGCCGAAGGCGAGGGCATCGAACTTCAGGCAGGTCTCCCACGAAGGGACGTTGAGAGCATGAAGCAGGTAGAAGTCGATGTGGTCCGTCTCGAGCCGCGCCAACTGCCGATCGAGGAAGGTATCGAAGTCCTCCGGCTTCTTGAGGAGCCAGATCGGAGACTTGGTCGCGAGGAAGACGCGATCCCGATAGCCGTCCCGGAGGGCCTTCCCCACGAGGGGCTCGCTCGCTCCGTCGTGGTAGGGCCAGGCCGTATCCACATAGTTGATGCCCGCGTCGATGGAATCGCGGATCATCGCGATGGCCTCGGCCTCGTCGATGGCGCCGTCGCGGGTCGGGAGGCGCATGGCCCCGAAGCCGAGTTGCGATACCCGTTCGCCCGCCAATTTCCTATACAGCATGATCGATCTCCTCATGTCCGCGTTGTCGGACCCGACGACCAGCATACCAGTTCGAGCGCACTCTAATGCAAGCGGTTCCACTCCAAATTTTGCCGTTTTCGGTAGGCCGCGGGCGATACGCCCGTCACCGCCTTGAAGTCCCGGATGAAGTGGGCCTGGTCCGCGTACCCGAGGGAATACGCGAGGTCGCCGCCCGACAGGTCGTCCTCCTTGGCGAGCCGCTCCGCGGCTTCCATGAGCCGGTACCGGCGGATCACTTCCTTGGGACTCGCGCCGACCTCCCGGCGAAAGAGGCGCTGGAGGCCGCGCCGATCGTAGCCGGTCGCCGCGCAGGCGTCCTCCACGCGCAGCAGCGTACGATCAGCGACGATGAGCGCGGCGCAGCGGACGGCCTCTCCCGGGAGGGCGGAGGGCCGAAGCGTAGCGAAGAGGGCTTCGGTCAGCCCCGCGCGGCGGGAGAAATCCTCCTCCGCGGCGACCTGGGCCCGCCACGTCTCCGCGGCCTCCCCGAAGGCTTCGGAGAGCGGCACGCGCCGATCGAAGAACGGCCGGAGCGGTTTGCGGAACCATGGGTAGAAGGCGCCGGGGCGGAACTTGATGCCGAAGACGCGGCCGGTGCCGGAGATCTCTCGGACGAAGGTAGGTCCGGGAACGCCGTAGAGCCAGGCGCCGTCCTCTTCGGCCACGGCGTTGCAGCAGGCGTGGGAAAGATTGGTCTGGCGATGCGCGGCCCCGCTCGGGAGTTCCCAGCGGACCTCCCAATACGTCTCCACCCAGGGGGCTAAGACCGCCGAAGGCGGAAGGCGGCGGAGGCTGAACGAACGGAGCGCCTCGCCGAAATCGAGGATGCCGTGCGCCGGCTCGTCTATGCGGACGACCATACGCGCAGTCTAGGCCCTTCGATCGGGGTTTTCAACTTCACGTCAATTATTAGTATTTTGCTAATGATTATCGCGTTCATTTCGTTTTCTCGGAGGTATCCTATGGAAACTGCCGTCACCGCGGCGCCGCGCTCACCGTTATCCAAGCTGTCCGCCCTCGCCGGCATCGTCTTTTCCCTGAGTTGGTTCATCGGCCTGAGCGTTTGGTCCGCGTCCGCGGAGGTGACGCGGACCGGCGAAGCCCTGCTCCGGCACTATTCGGGACACGAGACCAGGGCCCTCGTCCAATTCTTCTTCACCGAAGGTTTACCGGCGCTCACCCTGGCACTCGTGATGGCGGGCCTCGCGAGCCGCGTCCGCGCTTCAGGAGAGTCGCTCCTCGGGAGGGTTATCCTGGCCTCGGGTCTCGCCGCGGCGACCATCTCCCTGATCCAGTTCCTGCTCGGCGCGTTCGTATGCCTCGTCTCCGTCCCCGCCCAAGACGCGGCGGCGACGAAAACGGCCATCGATGTGTTGAGCCGGATCGACGGGGTGAAGATGCTGATCATGACCGCGTTCGCGTTCGCCGCCTTCCGCGCGATCCGTACGGGTAAAACCGGCCTGCCGCGCTGGCTCGCCTGGGTGGCCGCGGCCCTGGCCGTGACCATCTTCCTTTCGGGCGTCGGCTTCCTGTTCTTGCTCGATGGCCTCTCGATCGCCGCGTACGCCTCCCTGCCCCTTTTGATGGTGTGGGTGACCTCCGTCGGCCTGCTCGTGGGCCGGAAATGAGCCGGGGAGACGCGGGGCGTTCGCCCCCGATGCCGACTTGTCGCGTTTCTTCAATATCCATGATTTGATCGGTCATATATTCGAAAAATAAGGAGATGAATATGGCGAAGGAACGATTCGAGGCGGTGGTCGAGCGGACGTTTCCCGTGAGTGCCGCGAAGCTTTGGGATGCGTTCGCGACGAGCGAAGGCTTCGCGAACTCCTACGCGGGCGTCACGGTGGAATCCGAATGGAAGGTCGGCAGCCCCATCGTCTGGAGCGGCGAATGGGAGGGCAAGAAATTCAGGGACGAGGGAATGATCCAGGTCTACGACCGGCCCAAGCTCTTCGTTTACACGTATTGGACCTCATTCTGGGGACCGGAACCTGATCCGGACTCCATCCAGGTGTTGAAGAATGAGTTCCTTCCGGTGGAGGGCGGCACGAAGCTCGTCATCACTCAGACGAACATCCCGACCGCGGAAGCCCGCGACCACTCCGCCGCGAACTGGAAGGAGCTCCTCGACAAGCTCGCGGCCTCGCTCTAGGCGACCTCTCAGGCGCCGCCGGCGGCCTCATGCGCCGTGGCGCGCCTCAGGCGGCCTTAGGCGCCGCGGGCGGCCTCACGCGCCGGGGCGCGCCGCCTCCAGCTCGCAGCCGAGGGTGCCGAGGGTCGGGAGCTCGAGCCAGCGGAGGAAGAGGAGACGGCCGAGGGCGAGAACGGCCACGTCGCCCTTGAACCGGAGGCTCCGGCTCAGGTAGAGGGTGACGCCCTCCTCGGCGTAGGCCTGGTAACCGCCGAGATTGTCGGGGGTCCGATACGAGATTTCCGTCTGGGGAACTTCCATGCAGCAGCTCCGGGCGGCGACTTGGCGGATCGCGCAGACGCCGCCCTTCTTGCGGATGAAATCCAGCGCTTCGGCATCGATGTGGAGCGTCATGGGAGCCTCCTCGTCGGCTCAGTATACATCGAATCCCCATGGCCCGCGAACGAATCGACTGCCCGCGGTTCGCCGCGGTGCGCGAATCCCGCCTGCGCACCGGAGCGGCCGCGCGGCCCGGTCAGAACTCGATCATGATCTTGACGGCGTCCTCCGGACCGGTCGCGGCGAACTTGAACGCGGCCAGGGAATCGGCGAAGGAGTACCGGTGCGTGATCAGGGGTTTTCCGTCCAAAGAACCTGAGGACATCAGCCTGAGGGTCCGGGGGTACATGTTCCGGTAGCGGAAGATCGTGGAGACGGAGATCTCCTTGACCTGGGCGCCCACCACGTCGATGGCCGAAGGGGCGGCCGGCATGCCGATGAGCACCGCGCGCCCGCCGGGACGAGTAAAGCGCGTGAAGGAGGAAAGCGCCTGGGGGCTACCGCTCGCCTCGAACACGATGTCGACGCCCTCCGGCGCGACGGCGGCCACGGCGTCGGACAAGGACTCCCGCGCCGAGTTGACGCAGACGATGTTGCGCGGGTAGGCCTTCCGGATGAGGTCGAGCTTGCCTTCCTTGATGTCGGACAGGATCACCTTGGAACAGCCGGAGGCGAGGGCCGCGAGGGCGGTGACGATGCCGATGGTCCCCGCGCCGAACACGAGCGCCGTGTCCGCGGGTTCGATCCGGGCGGTCTTGGCGGAATAGACGCCGATCGCCATCGGTTCCACGAGCGCGCCTTCCTCCAGGGAAACGTTATCCGGGAGTTTAAAGGTGAGCGAAGCGGGATGGACCACGGAATCGCGCATGCAGCCGTGGACGGGCGGCGTCGCCCAGAACCGCACCGAGGGATCCAGGTTATACATGCCGGCCAGGGTTTCCGCGCTCGTGAAATCGGGGATGCCCGGTTCCATACAGACGCGGTCGCCGACCTTGAGGCCTGAAACGGATGAGCCGACTTCGGTGACGATGCCGCTCGCCTCGTGGCCGAGGATCATGGGCTCCTTCACGACGAAATCCCCGATCTTACCGTGCTGATAATAGTGGACGTCGCTCCCGCAGATGCCGACGAACTTCGGCTCTACCCGCACGTCGTGGGGCCCGAGGTTTTCCTCGATACGGAAGTCGCGTATCGCGATCTGGTTGATTTTTTCAAGAACGAGCGCTCGCATCTTTGCCTCCCTTGCGCGCGGCGGGACGCGTCGCGCGGCTGCTATCAACGAAAGTGGCATGGATCGCAACTCTTGTCAACTTTATAGCGCAAATTATGACATAATTTGCGCAAATATAGATAGAAAACACTCGATATACAATTATTTATTTATCGTAAATATTTTTAATATAAAGATTTACTATTCGAACAAATATTGCAAAATTTTTCTTGACAACCAACCAGGTCGAGGTATAATGGCCCCAAGCAAGCGGGTTTATGCCAATCCATCATAATTTTGCGCAACGGAAAGAGGCACGACCGCTTGTTCGCCAATTTCCCGAAGGAGGACATCTTGAAGAAGGTAATCGTCAGTCTGCTGGTCGCCGCCCTGGTCGCCGGCACCGCGTTCGCCGCCGGAGGCGCCGAGGGCTCGGGCGCGAAGAAGTACAAGGTAGCGTACATCGCCCGCGCCCAGGCCGACTCGTTCGCCGCCTGGCTCGCCAACGCCATCAAGGAAGAGGCCGCCAAATACCCCGACATCGAGCTCAAGGTCTTCGACGGCCAGGCCAACGACGACATCGAGAACTCGCTGATCGAGAACGCGATCACTTCGAAATTCGATGCGATCATCGTCCAGCCGAACAACGGCGAATCCCAGCGGCCCTACGTGGAGAAGATCGTGAAGGCCGGGATCATCGCCATCACCACGAACGCCCGCATCTCCGGCATCGCGGGCGCCAACTCCGTGGACGCCGATCCCTTCGCCCAGGCCGCGGTCCAGGCCAAGATGGCCTTGAGCCAGGTTCCCAAGAACGCCAAGGTCGTCGTCCTCAACGGCCCGCCCGGAAACTTCCACGCCGATGCCCGCCGCAAGAGCTGGGGCTCCGAGTTCTTCGCCAAGCGGCCCGACGTCACCATCGTCGGCGAGCAGATCGCGAACTGGAACAAGGACGAGGCGATGAACCTCATGGAGGACTGGGTCCAGGCCAATCCGAAGATCGACGCGATCATCTCCATGAACGACAACATGGCCGCCGGAGCGCTGGAAGTCGTGAAGAACGACGCCCGCTTCAAGGGCATCCTCGCCTACGGCGTCGACGGCACGGCCGAAGCCTGCCTCCTCATCCAGTCCGGCGTCATGACCTCCACCACCCTGCAGAGCGCCTACGCCCTGGCCGAGAAGAACCTCGCCACCGTCCACAAGCTGCTCACCGGCGAGGCGAAGGGTCCGATCGACACCGACATCGACAACCCCGCCGTCACCAAGGCGAACGTGCAGCAGTACATCGACATGCACAAGAAAGCCGGCGCCCTGTAAGGGAAAGCGGCGTATACTGATTCGGGGGCACCGGGGCGGAAACTCCGGTGCCTTTCAATTGAGGGATCAATGGACGAGTTGAAGCTCCAGGTAAAAAACGTGTCCAAATCGTTCCCCGGGGTCCGGGCCTTGTCGGGCATCTCGCTGTCCGTCAAGAAGGGGACCGTGCATGTCCTCTGCGGCGAGAACGGGGCCGGGAAATCCACCCTCATGAAGATCGTCAACGGCGTCTACCAGCCGGACGAGGGAGAGATCCTGATCGACGGCAAACCCGTCCACATCAGGAACCCCATCCAGGCGCGGAAGGCCGGCATCTCCATGATCTTCCAGGAGCTCAACTTCATCCCCGAGCTCACGGTGGAAGAGAGCCTGTTCACCGGGCGCCTGCCCGTCACCGCGCTGGGGCGGGTGGACTGGAAGGCCATCCGGCGGAAGACGACCGAACTCCTGGAGGCGGAGGGCCTCCCCTATCGGCCCGACCAAAAGGTGAAAGAACTCACCGTCTCCGACATCCAGATGCTCGAGATCCTCAAGGCCATCTCCAACGACGCGGGCATCATCATCATGGACGAGCCGACCTCCGCCATCACCCTGGCCGAGGTGGACCGGCTCTTCGGGAAGATCGCGGCGCTCAAGAGCCGCGGCACGAGCATCATCTACATTTCCCACAAGATGGACGAGATCTTCCGGATCGCGGACGAGATCACCGTGCTGCGCGACGGGTCGGTGGTGGGGACCAAGAGCCGGGACGAGATAGATATCGATACGGTCATCTCCATGATGGTCGGCCGCAAGCTGGACTCGAGCTTCCCCAAGGAAGACGTATCCGCGGGCGCCGAACTCCTCAAGGTGGAAGGGCTCCGCGGCGACGCCTTCCGCGACATCGGCTTCAGGGTAGCCGAGGGAGAGATCGTCGGCTTCGCGGGCCTCGTCGGCGCGGGGCGGACCGAGGTGATGCGGGCCCTCTTCGGCCTCGATCCATACGAGGCCGGGGAAGTCACGATTCGCGGGAAGCGGGTCTCCATCGACTCCGTCCAGGACAGCATCGCGGCCAAGATGACCATGCTCTCCGAGGACCGACGTCGCTTCGGCATCATTCCCGTGCGCAGCGTACGGGAGAACGTCACGATCTCCAGCCTGCGCCGCTTCATCCACGGCGGGCGCCTTCACGAGGCCGAGGAGTCCGCGGCGGTCTCCAGGATCTGCGAGCGCATGAACGTCAAGACGCCGTCCCTGGACACCATGGTGGAAGCCCTGAGCGGCGGTAACCAGCAGAAGGTCGTGCTCGCGAAATGGATGCTGAGCGACCCGGACATCCTCATCATGGACGAACCGACCCGCGGCATCGACGTGGGCGCGAAATACGAGATCTACAAGCTCATGGTCGCGCTCGCCAAGGAAAAGAAGGGCCTCGTCATGGTGTCGTCCGAGCTGCCGGAACTTATCGGCATGTGCGACCGGATCTACGTCATGTGCAAGGGCGAAATCGCGGGAGAACTGGCGAGAAGCGAGTTCTCGCAGGAACGGATAATGAAGCTGGCTACCGGCGTGGAAAAGCGGGGGGTATCGAATTGAACTTGTACGGCAACGCGCGGCTTACGTGGGCACGGTTCACCAAGTCGTATAGCATCTATCTCGTCCTGGCCTTCATGGTCGTCTTGAGCACGGTGATCAGCCCGAACTTCCTGACGCCCGGTAACCTTTCCAACGTGACCCGGCAGATCTCGGTCACGACCATCCTGGCCTTCGGCGAGACCATCCTCATCATCTGCGGCATGCTGGACCTCTCCTCGGGATCGGTCCTCGCGCTCTCGGGCCTCCTCTCGGTGGCCTCCTACAAGATGACGGGCTCCATGGCGGTCGCGATCGCCGTGGCGATCGGCGTCGCGGTCTTCTGCAACCTGATCAACGCCCTCATGATCACCCGATTCAAGACGCCGCCCTTCATCGCGACCCTCGCCATGCAGGCCATGGCGCGCGGCGCGGCCCTGCTCATCACCGAGGGGCAAAACATCTACCAGATCGGAGACTACGTGAACATCGGCCAGGGATCGATCTTCTTCATCCCCACGCCCCTCCTGCTCCTCCTCTTCTTCTTCGCGATGACGTGGTACATCCTCAAGCACACCACCGTCGGCCGATCCCTGTACGCCATCGGCGGCAACGAGGAAGCGGCCATCGCGTCGGGCATCAACGTGAACCGGAGCAAGGTGATCGCGTTCGTCATCAACGGCGTGCTCGTGGGCATCGCGGGTGTCCTGTTCATGTCGCGCGTCAACGCGGGCCTGCCCAACGGCGCCATCAACTACGAGTTCCACGCCCTGACCTCGTCCATCATCGGCGGCACGAGCTTCTCGGGCGGCATCGGGACGGCGGGAGGCACGGTGGTGGGCGCCTTCATCGTCGGCTTCCTCAACAACATCATGAACCTCGCGAACGTGAACTCCTATATGCAGCAGATAGCCCGCGGCGCCATCATCGCGCTGGCGGTCATCTACGACATCTGGACCAAGAACAAGCGGACCCGCGCCCACACGGGGAGGATAGAAGACCAGAAGGCTTCCTGACCGGACGGAAACCTCCGCGGGGCATCGGACGGCGATCGGAAGCCGCCCGATGCCCCTTTCGTATTGCGTCGCGAAAAAATACAGGGTATCTTTGCAGCAAAGTTTGCCGGATAGGGAAGACGCTCGTATGCGCAAAAAAACAGTACGGCTCCAGGACGTCGCCAACCGCGCCGGGGTTTCCATCACCACGGTATCCCATGTCATCAACAAGACCAGGTACGTGAAGCAGGAGACCCGCGAGTTCGTGCTCAAGATCCTGGACGAGATGGCCTACGACATCGGCAAACCGAAACACGCTCCCAAGGAGATCCAGTTCATCGGCCTCATCGTCGCGGACATCACCGAGGACTATTCGATCTCGGTGATCAAGGCGGTGGAGACCTACGCGAGCGAGCAGGGCATCTCCATCCTGGTCTGCGATTCGGAGGACGACAGCGAGAAGGAACGGGCCAACATCCGGACCGTCCTGGACCGCGGCGTGAGCGGCCTCATCATCTCCCCCACCAACTCGGAGAAATGCCCGCGCGAACTCAAGGACACCTCCATCCCCGTGGTCCTCATCGACCGTAAGTACAACACCCACGACAAGGTCTACGTCGGCATCAACAACTTCGAGAGCGGCTACAGCGCCGCGAAGTACCTCATCGGCAAGGGCTGCCGCGACGTCGCCTTCATCGGATACCCGGACACCGTGTACACCGTCCGCCAACGCTCGCTCGGCTACCGGGCCTGCATCCAGGAACACGGCGCGGTACCGCGCATACTCCAGCTCCATTACAAGAAGGAAGACTCGAACAAGCTCATCCGGGAGTTCATCGAGGGCACCAAGGTCGACGGCCTCATCTGCGCGACTTCCGACATCTGCTACCAGGTCGTCGGCAGCCTGGAAGAGCTCGGCATCGACATCCCCGCCAAGATGAAGATCGTCACCTACGACGACAACAAATGGCTCGACTACCTGCGCTACCCCATCTCGGTCGTCACCCAACCGACCGAGGAGATCGGCTTCCACGCGGTGGAGACCCTCCTCCAGATGATCGCCGCGCCGGGCGAAAGCAGGCGGGCTGCCTCCGAAGTCTTCTTCGAGACCGGCTTCATAGACCGGCTATAACCTACAGGCAGCGGCGCAGCTTTACAGGCAGCGGCGCAGCCGGATCGGCTCCGCCGATCTCACCGGCAGCGGCGCAGCGATAAAGCGGCGATGCCGCTTTACAGGCAGCGGCCGGTGAAGCGGGCGTACAGGAACAGGGCGGCGGTCATGAGCGCGTGGCCCATATCCTCGCCGCCGACGAGGTCGATTGCCTCGTGCTCCGGTATGAGCATGACTTCGATGTCCTCGTGCTCGTCCAGGGCCTGGGGCCGCGCGAGATGGCACCCCTCGGCGATGAACGCGTGGAAATGGTTGGTCATCATGGCGGGATTCGGGGACAGGGAGCCGAGGGGCAGGATCATCTCCGCGGCGTAGCCCGTCTCTTCCAGGAGTTCCCGGTGGACGGCGAGCACGGGATCCTCCCCCGCCTCGATGATCCCGCCGGGAAATTCGATGGACGCGCGGCCCGTGCCGTGCCGATACTGCTTGATCATCACGAAGGCGCGGCCCGCCGCGGTGTCCACCACCGGGATCACGCCCGCCCAATCCGGCGCCCCGATGAGGTAAAAACTGCCGCGCTCCCCGTCCCGCCGCTCGCGCTCGACCTCCGACACGTCGAAGATCCGGCAGTCCAGGAGCCGTTTCCGGCTCAGCTCCAGCCAGTCGCCTTTCCAGCCCATGTTCCCAGTGTAGGCCACGGCAGGGAAAGCGTAAAGCTGGAGGCGGCGCCTACCGGGATGCACTTCTGACCCGCTGCGAGCCAGCGCCGCGTCGTTCCGTCGCGAGTCCGCGCCGCATCGCCTCGCTTCGCCGGGGCCGAGCCGTCGCTTTTCCCAAATCTTCGGGACACTATCGAAGCCTAGCCGAAGGTGAAGGCGTACACCGCGGCGGGACCGTCGAAGGTGACCTCTATCGTGCCCGCCGTCGGCTCGGCGCGGTCGAGGAGCGTGTAGAGGCGGTCGCCGTCCAAGGCGAGGACGCCGCCCCGCACGTCCCCGCCGGACACGGGCCGTCCGTCCACGGTCACCGTGGCCGTGACCGGCTCCGCCCGCTCGCCGCCCATAGGATTGATGACGAGGTAGACCTTCGCCGCGGCGAAGCGGAACGCGAGGGAGCTTCCAGCGCCGCCCACCGAGCGCTCCTTCTCTATCCTCCACGTGCCGGAGAAGGCCCACTGGCCGTTCTGGAGTGCGGCGGGCAGGCGGTAGACCGCGGCCCGGTCGCGAGAGGGATCCTCCGGACTCGCGAAGCGCTTGCCCCGACCGTAGCCGAGATACGTTTCGGGCGAGCGCTCCTCCGCGACGGGCCGCGATCCTTCCACCCGCGACGAAGCGAGGGCGCCGGAGAGCCGGCCGAAATCGCCGGTGGTCCGGGCGCCGCTTTCCTCCGCGAGGAGCTTGCGGATCAGCCGTTCGGTCTCCTCGTACTTCCCCTCTCCGAAGTGGGTGGAGACGAGCCGGCCGTCGCGTCCGTAGAGGTAGTGCGCGGGCCAGTAGCGATTGGAATAAGCTCTCCAGATGCCGAAGTCGTTGTCCTGGACCACCGGCCAGACGACGCCGAGCTCCGCCATCGCCTTCCGGAGATTCGACTCGGACTTCTCGAAGGCGAATTCGGGGGAATGCACGCCCACGATGACGAGGCCGGAGTCGACGTAGGCCTCGTGCCAGGCGCGGAGATACGGGATGGTCCGCACGCAGTTGACGCAGGAGTAGGTCCAGAAGTCCACGAGGACCACCTTCCCTTTAAGGCCCTCCAGCGTGAGAGGCGGCGAATTGAGCCAGACGCCGGAGCCGAGGGTCAGGGGATCGGGAGCCTCGTTCCGCCCGGCCTCCGCGCCGATCACTGCGATGCGGGGAACCGCCCCGGACCGGCCCTCCAGGGCCGCGCGTACGGCCTCGTTGTCCTCGATGGCGGTGAGGCCGGCGCCGTAGCCGGGGAAGGCGGTCAGGAGGAAGGACTGGAATCGTCGATCGATGCCCGTGAAGAGCGCGAACGCGGACACCACCATGAGCGCGCCGAAGGCCTTCTGGATATTACCGGTATTGCGCGACAGGAACGCGAACTTGTCGAGGAGTTTGCGCCCGCCTTGCATGATGAGGAAGAGGGGAATGGCCGTGCCCGCCGCGTAGGCGAGCGTGATGACGACGCTTCCCGCGTCCACGCTGCTGCTCAAGGCCAGGGAGATCACCGAGGCCATGATGGGCCCCACGCAGGGCGTCCAGACGACGCCGAGGCCCGCGCCGAGGGTCAGGCCGCTCCAGAAGCCGCGCTTGACCGGTCGCGGACCGCCCGAGGTCGGGCGGGACACGAGCCGGGCGGCGACGGCGGAGAAGCCTTCCTTGAGCGCGGGGACCACCATGAACAGGCCGAATACCAGGATCGTGGCCGCGGCGATGACGCGGAGCGTATCGGGCGGCACGTTCAGGGCTTCCACGATGGCCGACAGGGTCAAGGTAAAGAGAGAGAAGCTCAGGACGAAACCGGCGATGATTCCCAGGGGCCGCGCCTTCCCCCCGCCGACGGTGCCTGAAAGCACCACGGGCAAGACCGGGAGGATGCACGGGGAAAGCACGGTGACGATGCCGGCGAGGAAGGAAAAGGCGATCAACAAAACCATACCAAGGCTCCTATTGGATCGGCCGGCCGCGACCGGGGCCGCGGTCGGCAGGGACGGCTCACTTCTTGTCGGACTTCATCATGCTGTCTTTCTTGGGATCCTTCGCCATCATCGCGTCGTCTTTCTTCATCGGATCCTCCGCCATCATGGTGTCGTCCTTCTTCATGGGATCCTCCGCCATCATGGCGTCGTCCTTCTTCATGGGATCCTCCGCCATAATCGCGTCGTCCTTCACCATGGTGTTTTCCGCCATCATCGAGTCGCCCGCCTTATCCTTTTCCTTGGAACCGCCGGCGAAAACGAGCGCGGAGCCGACCGCGAATAGACACAACACGGTGACCGTAAACTTCTTCATGGAGAACCTCCTGAGGCATCGCCTCGATACACGACTTTATTTGTAATATATCTCGATGATCGAAAAAGTAAAGTGAATTTGACAAAAAGTAAAGAAAAGATTACATATCCGCGGACGCCGACGGCCCGGGAGGGCCGGTTCGACTCAGTACTTGATGCGGGCGTGGAGGAGGGCTATGAGCTTCACCACGATCATGAGCGCGAGGATGATGAGCAGGTAGGGATCGAGCTCGTGGCGGATATCCTGGATGACGATGACGACCGAAAGGGAAACCACCCCCACGAGGTAGCCCATCCGATTGGCGCGGTACAGGTGGAGGCTCTCCCGCTCGTCCCGGGCCTTTTCCCGGTAGATGACGCCGGAATAGAGCGAAAAGGCCGAGGCGAACAGGACGAGCAGGAGCATCTGGGTGGCCGTCGGCATGAACCAATGGAAGGGATCGAGCTTGAGGAAGAGCACCAACAGCAGGCCGACGGCGAGGAGCAGCTCACTCAGGTTTTTCATAGAAAAGGTCCTCCACGGTACACTCCAGGATCCTCGCCAAGCGCAGGGCGAGCAGGACGGAGGGCGTATAGTTACCTTTCTCGATCGCGATGATGGTCTGCCGAGTGACGCCGACTCCCTTGGCCAGATCTTCCTGGGTCCGGTCGGCGAGGAGTCGGCGTTGTCTGACCTTGTTCATCACGATCGTGTCCATATCCGCGGAGTGTACGACGCGGCGGTCCGCATTTCAACCGCGCGGCGCCCTACTTGCCGATGAACGCGGCCGCGTATCGCTTCACGAGTTCCGGAGGCTCCTCGCCGTCGCTCACGAAGAGGAGCGATGCGGAGTTCATGCAGTACCGGAGGCCGGTCCCCCGCGGAAACCGAGCCGAGCGCTGCGGTCCGTCGTCGAAGACGTGCCCTAAGTGGCTCCCCGAACTGGAATCCAGGACCTCCACGCGTTCCATGCCGAGCGATCGATCGATGACGAGGACCACCGCGTCCTGGGACACCGGTTCGCTGAAGCTCGGCCAGCCCGTGCCCGAATCGAATTTGGTCTCCGACCTGAAGAGGGGCTGCCCGGTGGCCGCCGAGTAGAAGGTGCCGGCCCGGTGCTCGTCGAGCAAGGCCCCGGAACCGGGATACTCCGTGGCCGCCTTCCTGAGGACCGAAAACGCGAAGGGCTCCAACTGGGCCCGCCACTCCCTGTCCGACTTTTCGATGGGGAATCTCATCGAATCGGCCGACTTCACGACCGGAAGCCCCTGCCACTGCTCCTGCATCGCGTCTCCTCCTTCATTCTTCAGCAGCCGCGGGTAGATCCGCTCCAGGGCCTCGACCTTCGGCTTGTCGTGCATGACGATGTAGGGGTAGTTCGGGTTCAGCCGCATGAAGTCCTGGTGGTAGTCCTCGGCCGGGTAGAAGCCCTTGAGCGGCTCCAGCGCGGTCACGATGGGCTTCGGATAGACCTTGGCGTCGTCCAGTTTGCGGATGTAGGCGGCGGCGATCGCGCGCTGCTCCTCGTCCGCGTAGAAGACGGCGGAGCGGTACTGGGGTCCGTGGTCCGGCCCCTGGTAGTTCAGCTGGGTCGGATCGTGGGCGATATGGAAGAAGACCCGGAGCAGGGTCCCGTAGGAGATCACCGCGGGATCGTAGACGATGCGCACCGATTCCGCGTGCCCCGTCTCCCCCGTTCCCACGAGCTCGTACATCGCGAACTCGGGGGCGCCGCCCGAGTATCCGGAAACGACGTCCCGCACGCCCGCGAGCCGTTCGAAGACTCCCTCCACGCCCCAGAAACAACCGCCGGCCAAGACCGCGGTCTTGAGCCCCGCTCCCGTTTCCGCGCGTTCCGCGGGCGGGTCCGGAAACGCGGCCGCCGGGCCGGCCCGGTCGGCGGAGGTGCAGGAAACCGCCAGGAACAATCCGAACGCGACCGCCATTCCCGCCGGATGCGGCGCTCGGAAAAACGTATTCACCCTCATCGCGTGCCTCCGCCCCTAAGGTACCCACGGCGAGGTGTAAAATCAACTTGACATTACTATTTTAGTCAAAATTCAGTCCGCGTCGTCTTCCGCTCAGAGGCCTCCCGCCCGTTCGCCGGCCGGCATCCGTCCGGAGGAGGGAGGCCGGCGCGCGGTCGCGGAGACGGGCGGCTCAAAGGTACGGGGTCAGGAGCCGGGCGACGCCGTCGCGCAGGCGGGTCGGCAAGCCGAGGCCGCGCAATTCGCGGGAGACGAGCGGCCGGCCGCGATCGATGCGCTGCGCGGCCATGTCGTCGAGCCGTCCGGCGAGCTCCGTGTCGTAGCACTCCAGGTTGTACTCGAAGTTGAGGCGAAGGCTGCGGGGGTCCCAGTTCGTGGAGCCGATGAGGGACCAGAGGCGGTCCACGACGAAGATCTTGGCGTGGTCGAAGGGCGGCGGCGAGAGGTAGACCCGGCAGCCGTAGTCGATGAACTCCCCGAGCTGCGGCCGCATGGCCCAATCCATCACGAAGATGTTGCTCTTCTCGGGGAGGACGATGTCCACCGCGACGCCGCGGAGCGCCGCCATCTTGAGGGCGGCCGACAGGGCTTCCTCGGGCAGGAAGTAGGGCGTCACGATCCGGACCGAGGACCGCGCGGCCGCGAGGGCGCCGAGCAGGACGCTCAGCATGTGGTCGATGTCGGTATCGGGGCCGTCCGGGATGCCGCGCGCGAGGACCTTCCCCTTCGCTTCGCTCGAGGTGGCCCAGGCGGGACCGGTGAGGCGCTCGCCCGTGGCGAAGGCCCAATCGATCGCGAAGGTCCGCCGCAGGTCGGCCAGGATGGGTCCCTCCACGCGGAAGTGGAGGCAACGTATCGGGTACGCGGGAGACGCGGAGAGGACGTGGCCGGCGCGGATGTTCATGCCGCCGGTGAACCCGACTTCTCCGTCCACGATGAGGATCTTGCGGTGGTTGCGGAGGTTCGCGTAGCGGAAGAGCCGGGGCACGCGGGTCGGAAGGAAATGCGCGGCCTTCACGCCGCGGCGCAGGAGCCGGTCCACCGTCCGTTTGCGGCTATACCGCGCGCCCAGGGCGTCCACGAGGACGCGCACCTGCACGCCTCGCCCGTGCGCGGCCGCGAGGGCATCCACGAAGGCCCGTCCCGCCGCGTCGTCGTCGAAGATGTAGGAGGAGAGCGCCACCGACCGCTCCGCCTTCTCTATGGCGGCGATCATGGCCGGGTACGCCTCGTCGCCGTCCGCGAGGGGCTCGATCAGGTTCCCCGCCGAAAGCGGCCGGCCGGTGATCGTCCCCACGAGGCGATCCAGGCCGACGAAATGGGCGTGGCCGATCGTCGTGACGTTCTCCCGCGGATGCGGGGAGCGCGGGGCCGTATCGTCGGACCAAAAATCGAGGAGGCCGAGCGAGGCGCCGGCCCGTTGGATGCGGTTGATGCCGAGCAGGAGGTAGAGCGGCGCGCCGATGAAGGGGGCGAGCCACGCCAGCCCGATCCAACCGATCGCGGAGCGGACGTTGCGCTTGCGCAGGGCGACGTGGACGGTCACCGCGACGGCGAACGCGAAGTGGGCGAGCGTGACGAGCAGGCCGAGGAGGCCTTCGGGATAGATGAGCATACGGTCTATTGTACCGCGCCGAGTTCGTCGCGCCGAGGGATGGAGGGGGCGGCGCCCTTCCGCGTCACGCAGATCGCCGCGGCCCGCGTCGCCTCGGCGAGGGCGACCCGCGTCCCCTCCCCGCGCAGCGCCGCGGCTATGTAGTAGCCGGTGAAGGTGTCGCCCGCCGCGGTCGTATCGACGGCGCGCACCCGCTCGGCCTCCACCGCGGATTCCTCGCCGTCGGCGCCGGAATAGCGCGCGCCGCGCTCTCCGAGCGTAAGGACGAGGTCGGCCCGCGGGAACCGCGCCCGCAAAAGCGCGAGGAGGTCGCGGGGATCGGCGTCGCTCCGCTCCCGGCCGCAGAGCATCGCCGCCTCGACCTCGTTGAGGATGAAGCAGGACACGCGGTCCAAGGGCAACGCCTCGACGAGGTCGTCCGCGGGGGAGGGATTGAAGAAGATGCGGAGGCCGCGGTCGGCGGCCCGCTCCATCGCGTAGTCGAGGCAGGAAACCTCGTTCTGGAAGAGCGCCGCGTCCCCCTTGCCCCACCCTTCCAGGAAGGAATCCACGTCGTCGCGCGTGACGGCGCGGTTGGCCCCGCCGTACAGGATGATGCAGTTCTGTCCGTCCGCGTCCACCTGGATGAGGGCCCGTCCGGTCGGCGTTCCGGACGCGATGACGCGGGAGACGTCCACGCCGGAGGCGGCCAGGGCCGCGACCGCCGCCCCGCCGTCCTCGCCCACCTTGCCCGCGTGGTGCACCGCCGCGCCCGCCCGGGCCAGGGCGGTGGACTGGTTGTTGCCCTTCCCCCCGAGGAAGCGTTCGTAGGCGACGCAGGCCATCGTCTCTCCCGGCGCTATGAACCGGGGCACCGTGAAGACCTCGTCCAGGTTGATGGAACCGACGTTGAGGATGCGGGGCACGGCCGGTATTCCTATTCTCCGCCGCGCTCGCCGTAGAACCGCGCATGGACGCCGGCCTTGTCCTGGAATCGGCGGCAGAGCCGCAGAATCTTCACGAGCTCGTCCCGCTCGTCGCCGCGCAGGTCGAGGGCTTCGAGCGCCTCGAGCTCCTTCACGAGGATGGGGAGCTGGAGGCGGTTGAAGGACGCGTCCTCCGCGTCAGAGATGAAGCGCAGGCAGAGCGTATCCGCGGCCGCCGCGAAGCGGCGTTGGATGCGATCCACGTCCAGGACGGGCGCGAGGCCCTCGCCCTCTTTATCTTCGATCGAAACGAACACGCTCATGGTTTTCCTCCGAACGCCGAGTGTAGCATGAAGGCCCCCCGCGCGCGAATCGCCGCGGCCGGACTTATAATGGAAGCGGCATGATTTCCAACGACGACCTCGTCGACGACGTGGAGCGTCGCGCGCCCTCCTACCTCGGCGGAGGACAGCGCGATCCTGAGGTCCTCGGCGCCCTGAGGCGCGTGGACCGCCGCCTCTTCCTTCCCGCGGCCGCGGCCGCGGAGGCCGACGCCGACAGGGCCCAGCCCAT